>CAYXRH010000406.1:0-3687 GCA_964466355.1 uncultured Thermodesulfobacteriota bacterium | reverse complement strand
CCGGAGAGCTTTTCGGCCCTTCTTCCGACCGAGCCGTCTTGGCTTAGCCGAAGACGTCCTGGATGACCCCGTCGATGGCCGCCTTGAGGTCTTCATCGTCGGTCAGGGGGTTCAACAGACTCACCCGGGCCGCCTCCAAGGGAGCGAGGCCGCGGCGGACGAGCTGGCCGGCGTAGATTAAAAGCCTCGTCGACGCTCCTTCAGCCAGACCGACCTCCTTCAACCGTCTGATCCTCTGGCCGGCCTGGACCAGCCGCCGGGCCAGAGCCTCGTCCACCCGCGCCTCCTGGGCGACGATCTCGGCCTCGGCCTCTCGGTCTGGATAGTCGAAGTTCAGGGTGACGAAGCGCTGGGCGGTGGAGATCTTGAGGTCCTTGAGGACCGATTGGTAGCCGGGATTGTAGGAGATGACCACCAGGAGGTCGTCGTGAGCCTTCAAGACCTGGCCCTGCTTCTCCACGACCAGGATGCGGCGGTCGTCCAGGAGGGGGTGGAGGATGGCCAGGCTGTCCCGCCGGGCTTCGACGATCTCGTCGAGGTAGCAGACGGCCCCGTGGCGGACGGCCAGGGTGAGGGGGCCGTCGATCCATCGCGTCTCGCCCTCGACGAAAAGATAGCGGCCCACCAGGTCCGGGGCGGTGAGATCCTCATGGCAGGCCACGGTGATCAGGGGGCGGTTCAGGTCAAAGGCCATGCGGGCCAGAAAGCGGGTCTTGCCGCAGCCGGTGGGGCCCTTGAGCATCACCGGCAGCCTGGCCTCGGCCGCGGCGAGGAATATTTCGCTCTCCCGGCCCTGGGGCAGGTAGAAGGGTTTGGCCGGGATTCTGAAACCGGCCAGCGGGTCCGCCGGCATCAAATCCTCCCCGGGTGGGCTCACTCCTCCCCGGCCGTGAGGGCCTCGTAGGCCGCGCGGTCCAAAAGCCCGTCCAGCTCGCGGCGGTCGTCGAGGTCCACGACCGCCAGCCAGCCTCTATATAGAGGGGAGTCGTTAAGCCAAGCCACGTTCTCCTCCAGGGCGACGTTGACAACGGCGATGAGGCCGCTGACCGGGGTGATGAGGCCGGCGGTGGCCTTTGTTGATTCGACCAGACCGAACTCCTCCCCCTGCTTGAACCTTTGGCCGGCCGCCGGCAGGTCCACGTAGATGATCTCGCCCAACTGGCCCACGGCATAGGGGGTCAGCCCGACAAGCCCTCGCCCGTTTTTGGCCTTGAGCCAGCAGTGATGAGGGTGAAACCTGAGCATTCCCTTCAATCGCCAGGGGATCGGTCGAGACATTCTTACACCAGCCTCTCGGGGATGGCAAGCTTGAGGGGAGGAGCCCTTTTTTAATCTTGTCGAGAAAGCGGGGCAGTTGACAACTTCAGGCGGCTTCAGTAAATTTAGGATCACATTCACCGCCCTGTCTTAGAAGGGAGAAAGGCTTCATGGCCGAAAACGTGTTCCAGGTATCGGACGAGACCTTCGAGAAGGAGATCCTTAAATCAGACACACCGGCCCTGGTCGATTTCTGGGCGGCGTGGTGCGGTCCTTGCAGGGCCATCGCACCGGTGGTCGAGGAATTGGCCGGCGAGTACGCCGGCCAGCTCAAGGTGGCCAAGCTGAACGTGGATGAAAATCCCAGGACTCCAGGCCAGTATGGTATCAGGGCCATTCCGACCCTCATTCTGTTCAAGAACGGGCAGGTGGCCGAACAGATAACCGGGGCCGTCTCCAAGGCCCACATCACTCAAGCCGTCAAGAAACTGTTTTAGTCCTCCTGGGACCCAATGCCTGAGAGCGATCACGAGCTCATCATCATCGGCGGGGGCCCGGCCGGGCTCACCGCCGGCCTTTACGCCGCCCGCTCCGGGTTGAAGTCCGTCCTCATCGAACGCTTCGTGCCCGGCGGACAGGTCCTCAACACCGACTGGGTCGAGAACTACCCCGGCTTTCCAGACGGCGCCACCGGCTTCTCTTTGATGGAGAAGATGAAGGCCCACGTGGAGAAATTCGATCTGGCCACCCTCTCGGCCGAGGTCGAGGGGCTGGCCGCCCGGGATGATCTCATCGAAGTCCGCCTCAGCGACAAGACGCTCACCACCAAGTCCCTCATCATCGCCAGCGGAGCCGAGCCCTCCCGCCTCAACGTCGAGGGCGAGTTCAATCTCACCGGCCACGGGGTCTCTTATTGCGGCACCTGCGACGGCCCTTTCTACAAGGACATGGTCATCGCCGCCGTGGGCGGCGGCGACACGGCCTGCGAGGAGGCCATCTACCTGACCCGTTTCGCCAAGGAAGTCCTTCTCATCCACCGCCGCGACAAGCTGCGGGCCCAAAAAGTCCTCCAGGACCGGATCTTGAGCAACGAGAAGATCAGGGTCATGTGGAACACGGTCGTCGAGGCCATCGAGGGGCACGAGAAAGTGGACGGGGTCAGAATCAGAAACGTCAAAACCAATAAGACCGAGATGCTGCCGGTGGAGGGGGTCTTCGTCTTTGTCGGCGTCAAGCCGAACACCGCTTTTGCGGCCGGTTTCATCGAACTGGATGAACAGGGCTTCATCCCCACCGACGCCGAGATGCTCACCTCCAGACCGAGCGTCTTCGCCGCCGGGGATTGTCGGGTCAAGCAGCTTCGCCAGATCTCCACGGCCGTGGGCGACGGCGCCACGGCGGCCTACGCCGTCCGGCTCTATCTGGAGAGCCTCGAAGTTGTTTAAGAAACTTTTCATAATCTTCCTCGGCCTCATTTTTTTAGCCGGCTGCTCCAAACCCAAGCCCCAGGTCAAGCCGGCCGAGGTTTTGCTGGCCGAAGGCCAGAGCGCCTGGGTCAAGGGCAAATGGAACAAATCGGCCGAGGTTTACTCCAAGCTGCGCGATTACTACCCCTATCACCAGCAGGCCACCCTGGCCCAGCTCCGCGCCGCGGAGTCCCTTTACATGGCCGACGATTACGTTCAGGCCATGGCCGCCTTCCAAAACTTCGAGGATCTCCACCCCACCCATCCTGATCTGCCTCACGTTTTGCTGCGCATCGGTCAATGCCACCTCAACCAGACCTCGACCATCGACCGCGACATGACCGAGGCCGAAGCGGCGGTGCAGGCCTTTTTGCGCTTAAAGGAGCGCTTTCCCAACAGCGACGAGGCCAAGGAGGCCGACTACCATCTCAAACGGGCCTACCGCAAGATAGTCGAGCACGAGGTCTACGTGGCTCGGTTTTATCGCCAGGCCAAATCCTACGAATCGGCCATCGGCCGTTATCAAAAGGCCCTCGCCTATCCCGATGTCGGCTACAGCCCGACGATCAAGGCCGAGCTGGAGCAGGTCGAAGCTCTGGCCGCGGGCGAGAAGCCGCCCAAACTCAAGGTCCCCAAGCCGGAGCCGATGTCCGAACCGAAGCCCAACAAACCCTGGTTCGAACGGTGGTGGAACAAGCTGCGCGTCTGGAAGAGAACCGCCCCGGCCCCCTCCGCCCCGATGCCCTCGGGGGATTGAAGGCCCGCTAACTTGAAATTATCGGCTCAGCTCTTTTGAAGTCTCGGCCGCCCAGCCGAGCCTTGATTCTCGGCCTCTGAATTGACGAAGCCCCGAGCGGTTATATAATCGTCATTTGATAAGCCACAGGAAGCCTGGTTTTGCGCCTCTCAATACTGATTGGCGATCATTCAAGTAGTATTTTGGTTTGGTTGTTCGAACGAATTT
>CAYXRH010000405.1:235-3698 GCA_964466355.1 uncultured Thermodesulfobacteriota bacterium | reverse complement strand
CAAAACAGCCAATCAGGTCTCATTTAAGGCTCTCGTGAAATATCCGGGCTAGGCCCTCCCTCAAAAGCCTTAAGCCTAGGGCGCGGGAGCGTCTTCGATCAACCGGGGCGCCATTCGTTAAATCACAAAGGAAAAATGGTATCAGACCCGAGAAGACCGCCAGGCGCGGTAACGCCAGCGCCAGAGCCGATAATAGGGCCTGGCGCGGTCAACCAGGCGGCGGATGATTCTGCTCTCGCCCGAGAGAAGGGCCACCCCGGCGGCGATCATGAGGATGCCCTGCAGAATCGGCAGAAAGAGGCCGATGAAGCCGACAACGACCAGCAGCCAGCCGCCGACTAAACGGACCATTCTGAAAAAAGGGTTCTTGGTCGGCCTGGCAGAGAACCAAGACGCCATCAGACGGCCTTGATGGGGACGGCCATCAAGTTCAATGGCTCGTCTGGCGGATGCCCTGGACCCGGACGATGGCTCTCTCCACCGCCTCCTGGTAGATCTCCATCTCCGGTCCGGTGTGGGCGCTCAGCTCCTCCAGCAGCTCCTGGCGGAAGCCTTCAATGACCCGGTCATCGACTAAAAAGCCGTGACGATCCATGTCGTCGAGCTGTTCCAAGATCTCGTCCTCGAACACCCGGGCCAGAATGTGGACAGCCTTGTCCGCGTCCTGAAGGGCCAGAAGCTTCTTGGGGTCAAGGGGGTAAAATTGAGCCACTTATACGAATTCCTCCCACTCCCCTCTGACGTTGACTCTACTATAGATCGTTTCCGGCCAAAGGCAAGCCCATTTTTACATTTCTTGGGGCTGAGCCCGGGCCGCGACCCCACAAGTTGAGGCGGGCTCAGAGCCGGGCCAGGAGGGGGGGCAGTTGGCGGAAGTGATCGATGGCCGCGGCGTCCTTTATGGCCGGGTTTTTGTAAGCGATGAAGTGGATGCCGGCGTTTCTGGCCGTCAGGGCGTCGGAGGGGGCGTCGCCGACGTAGACCGCCTCGGCGGGCTCAGCCCCCACCGCCTCGAGGATCTTGATCACGCCCTCGGCGTCGGGCTTGGGCCGTTGGACGTCCAAAATGGACACGACCGCCTTGAAGTAGTGGGACATTTTGTGGAAATCGAGCACCGGGCCGATGGTGTTGGAGCGGTTGGTCAAGATGGCCAGAATGTATTTTTGGCTGAGGGCGTCCAAGCATTCGTAAACGCCGGCCCGGGGAATCATCAATCCAAAATAAGGCCCGTAGCCCACTTTTTCCCGGAGCCGGTGGACCTCGGGGATCAAATCCGGCTGATGGCGGAAGACGTGGGCCACGGAATCAAAGACGGTGTGGACGTGGACAAATTGCTTCTCCGCCTCGCTCAAGGGGCCGCGGCCAAAGGCTTCGGCCAGGTGCGAGTAATAGGCCGTGTTGGCCGCGGTGGAGTCGAAGAGAACCCCGTCACAGTCGAAGATGACCACCTTGATGGCCAATTTCAATCGCTCCTCGAACCAGTCAAGACAAAAGCCAAGGGGCGTTCAAACATCCCTTGGCCCAGCCCAAGGGAGCTTCGCCCCTTTATAAAGCCTGTCTCAATGGTGGTGGTCTAGGCCCCGGAAAAGATCCCAGGCCGTCTTGCCGGCCACAATGAGCAAGCCCAGGCCAATTGTGCTCACGGCCCCGTAAAAGAGGCCGAAAAAGATGACGTGTCCCCAGTCCCAGTGCCATTCAAAGACAAAGGGGAGCATAAAACCTCCTAGCCCTCAGGCCGGGTTGAGTTCCCTTTCCTTGGGGAACAGCGGCAGATAACGATAGGCCAGGCCGAAGACGAGGATGCCCCAGCCGAACAAGCCCATGCCCAGACCCAGCTCGGGCCAGGTGAACATGTAGCCGATGAACTTCTCAAAGGGCAGGACCGGTGTGGCCAGGGTCTGGATGACAAAGGCGAAGCGGTTGATGACGACGCCCAGACAGTTGAGAGCCATGAACAGCAGCAGCCACCCCGGCCTCTGGCGAACCTTGCCCCAGATAAGAGCCAGGGCCGGCAGCCAGCCGCACAGCCCCAGCTCCAGCCAAACCAACCACATCCCGTAAGGCCCACCGGCGTAAAGGTCGGAGAACCTGACCCCCAGGCGGGGCAGGGTCGAGTTGGCCCAGTAGAGGGTGTCGATGGACTTGGCGACCATGTAAGTCAGCAAAATCCAGCCGCACAGCTTGCCGAAGAACATCTTGACCGAATAGGGCACCAGTTTGCGCCCCGAGAACTTCTCGGCCGCGCTGACGATGAGGGTGGTGAAGGCTGGGCCGCAGGCGATGGAGGACCAGATGAACAGGAAGAAGGTCCACGGCCAGATGAGGAAGCCCTCCCTGAAGGCGAAGGGCCGGGCGAGGAGCACGCCGAACATGCCGCCCAGGGAGCCTTGGTGGAAAAAGGACAGAAAGGCGCCCACCCCGGCGAAGATGAACATGAACTCGTGGAAATTGTGGGCCAGGAGCCTGGTCTCCTTGATGGTCTGGATTTTGCGGTTCTCGATGATGGTCGGCAGGAACTCGAGGGTCAGGACCATCAGATAGGTGGTGATGCAGTACGACACCTCGGTCAGCATGGAGTGGACGTTGGCGTGCCAGAAGATGAACCAGCCCCGCAGCGGCTGGCCGATGTCGATGCCGATCATGCCCACCGCGGCGGAGTAACAGATGAAGCCGACCACCACCGCGGCGTTGATGATGTCTCTGAGCTGCTTCTGGTCAACGAAATAGGTCAAGACCCCGGTGAAGAAGGCCCCGGCGCCGAGGGCGATGGCCGCCAGATCCATGACGATCCACAGCCCGAAGGGGAAGTAATCGTTCATTCCGGTCTGGTTGAGCCCCTTGAAAAGGACCAGGAAGAGGCCCACCAGGGCGTAGAGCATCAGCGCCCCGCCGATCAAGAGCACCGGCGAGAACTTGAGGATGCTGCACCGGGGGCATCCCTCGGGATAGAACTCCTCGTCGATCTTGAAAACCGCGTCATACCAGGGCATCTTCCCGCTCCGTTCTTAAGACCTTTATCCCGCGGCCAGCCTGGCGCCGGCCTGGTTGTCGGACCACTCCCTGATCCAGTCCTGGGTGGTCAAGTAATAGACCTTTGGTTGGGTGCCCAGCTTCTCCAGGAGGCGGAAGGCCCGCCGGTCCTTGGCCAGCCGGGCCACTTCAGAGGTGGGGTCCTTGAGGTTGCCGAACTTGATCGCCCCAGTGGGGCAGGCCTCGACGCAGGCCGGGGTGTAGGTCAC
Organism: uncultured Thermodesulfobacteriota bacterium; assembly: GCA_964466355.1. GTDB lineage: Bacteria > Desulfobacterota > Desulfarculia > CAYXRH01. The sequence goes on along the minus strand of CAYXRH010000405.1, from coordinate 459 downwards.
CTTGGTCGTGTCGTCGCCGGCGGCGGCGGCCTTCTGCTTGGCCAGCATCCAGCGGTGGTGGCAGAAGTGGCATTTCTCAACCACGCCGCGCATCCTGACCGAGACGTCCGGGTTGAGATAATTCTTCGTGCCGCTGGGGAAATAGGGGTCGAACCAGTTGAAGTAGCGGGCGTGATAGGGGCAGGCGGCGACGCAGTACCGGCAGCCGATGCAGCGGCTGTAGA
>CAYXRH010000405.1:0-225 GCA_964466355.1 uncultured Thermodesulfobacteriota bacterium | reverse complement strand
CTTGGTCGTGGCCGTGGGCGGACAGACCGACACGCAGGGGGTGTGGTGATCGCAGTGCATGCACGGCCGGGGCAGATAGGCCTCCTTGTACTCCGGAAAAGGCTTGTGGTTGTGGAGGCGGTAGATTTTGAGCCAGGTGATGGAGTAAAGCTTGTTTGACTCGTCGTCGATGAGATTGAAGCGACCCCAGCCGGCCCTGGCCTTGAAGCCGATGTTGTTCTCAGC
>CAYXRH010000404.1:0-3698 GCA_964466355.1 uncultured Thermodesulfobacteriota bacterium | reverse complement strand
GAGGTGGGGGCCCAACTGGGCTGCGTCTTTGACGGCGACGGCGACCGGGTCATTTTTCTGGACGAGACGGGCCAGGTCGTCTCGGGCGACATGACCACGCTCATCATCGCCCTGGACCACGTCGCGGCCGGGCAGAAAGGCCCGTTTCTGACCGACTGCCGCTCTTCCTGGATCGTGGCCGAGACCCTGGAGGGCTTGGGCTCGCGGGTCATAAAGAGCCGGGTCGGGCATTCCTTCATCAAGAAGACGATGCGCCAGGAAGGTTCGATCTTCGGCGGGGAGCTGTCAGGGCATTATTACTTCAAGGACAACTACTTCACCGAGAATTCAGACCTGGCCGTGCTGAGGATCTTGAGGATGATGGCCCGCCAGAATAAATCCCTGTCAGGCATCGTCGCCCCTTATCGGATCTACTTTCCCTCGGGCGAGATCAACTCCATCGTGGAGGACAAGGAAGGGGTCATGGCCGCCCTGGAGGCCGAGTACGCCGCCCAAGGGGGCCGGGTGAGCCACATTGACGGGGTCAGCGTCGAGTTTGAGGACTGGTGGTTCAACGTCCGGCCGTCGAACACCGAGCCCTTGCTGCGGCTCAACGTTGAAGCGCGGCAGGAGAAGCTGATGCCGAAAAAAAGAGATGAGCTGCTGAAAAGAATAAGAGGCGGATAGTGTTGCGTTTTGTAAGTATTGGAGCCGCCGTTCTTGATGCTCTCAATAATAGCGGGCCGCCCGGCGACGGCGGCGGGTGGTGATGGCCCCGATGAGCCAACCAGCGATCAAGACGCCGCCGCCGGCGACGAACCATTTCAGGCGACGCCTGCTCAAGGCGGTGTCGCTCATGGCCTCTAGTTTCTTGACCCTGGCCTGGGCTTCGGTGAGCTGGCCGACAACCTGATCGTACTTCTCTTTCATCTCTAAATATTCGCCGGCTTCCTGGCTCAACTGGCTGTGATCGGCCTGAAGCTTCTCCAGGGTCTCCTCCCTCTCCTTGAGACGCTGGCGCAGGGTTCGACTCGCCTCTCCGAGTCGCTCGTTTTCATCTTTGAGCCTTTCGAGTTTGGCGGCCAGGTCTTCATTCTCGGATTGTATGGCTAAGACCTTCAAGGCCGCTGGAGGCGAGTCGATGAGATACTTGGCCTGCATCCAACCCTTGGCCCCGTTTTCGAGGGCGACCAAAGCCCAGGGGCCGTCGATTTCATCCACCTCTACAGCCTGGAGGGATCTGGCCCGACCGATGATCGAGGAGGCGGTGCTCTTTTCAGCCCGCACCGTCACCACCAACTGGTCAGTGACATACATTCGCTCCGCCCAGACGCTCTGGGCTACACTCAGGGCGAGGAGCGAACAGAGAATCAATCTGAGGATTTTCATGCCCACGGTCAGCCCGGTAAATAGCGATTTTTTTGCACTCATACCAGGCTTGGCCATGGCCTGTCAATGATGTGGCCAGGGACGGATCATCAAACGGGCGGCCGGGGAAGGAAGAAAAAGAGAGAGCTGGGCCTGAACTCCAGTCTCCGGCCGGCCTTGGCCTGGCTTCAACGAATCTTTGGGGTGTCGTCTTCAGGTTGATGACTTATAATTTATTATTCCGTAATTGTTCCCTTGCGCCTTGAATTCGGCCCCAGATTATTTTGAACGCAGGTTCATAAAAAACCTTGACAGGCCCATCTGGGTGCCTTAGATTATGAACGTGAGTTCATAACCACGGAGGCGGTTGGACATGCCCAGACCAAGGAAGACGCGAATGGTTCAGGCTCCCCCACGGGCAACCTATTTCAAGCCCCAAGGCGTGCCTCTCAGCCTGCTTCAGGAGCTGGTCGTGCCCGTGGAGGGGCTGGAGGCGTTGCGTCTGGCTGACGTGGAGCGCCTCGATCACGAGACCGCGGCTGAATTCATGGGCGTGTCGCGGCCGACCTTCTCTCGCCTGCTGACCGAGGCGAGGGCCATTGTGGCCCGCGCCTTGGTGGGCGGTTTGGCTCTGCGCATTGAGGGCGGCGCTTTTGTGTTCTCCCCTGGGCGCGGGGCGGGCCGATCCGGTTTTGAGGCCTTTGGCCGAGGCCGGTGGGGCCGCCGCGGCCGCCGCCGAGGCGGGCGAGGTTAATGCATTGAGCTGAACAGGCCGCGGGCCTGGGAGGCCATTTGAGGAGGTGAGGAGATGCCAAGAAAAGACGGAACAGGACCCAATGGGCAAGGGCCAGGCGCTGGCCGGGGCCTCGGACCGTGCGGCGCCGGTCAGGGGCCGGGCGGCCGGCGCCAAGGCGGCCGCGGTCAGGGAAGAGGTCAGGGCCAGGGAAAAGGCTCGGGTTCGGGCCGAGGCCGGGGAGCCGGCCAGGGCCGAGGTCAGGGCCGGGCTTAGATGTTTCCCCGGACAGGAATAACAGGAGGTCAAAAAATGCCAGGATATGACAGAACAGGTCCCTGGGGGTACGGGCCCATGACCGGTTGGGGCATGGGCTTGTGTCGCGGCGGCCGTGGCGTTTACGGCCGGGGTTTTGGGCCCGGCTACGGTCGCGGCCGCGGCTTTGGACGCGGCTGGGGCCGCGGTTTCGGCGGCCGGTTCGGCTGGGGCGGCCCCTATTTTTTCGGACCAGCCGGGGGTGGCTACGCCCCTGGCGATGAAAAGGCTTGGCTCGAGGAGGAGGCCGCCGACCTGAGGGCCCGTCTGAGCGAGATAGACGGTCGGCTGGGCGAGTTGAGCGAGGCTGAGGCCGAATAGCTGACCATGGTTCTGAGGGCGGGGCCGTCCGGGGAAGGGCCGGCCCCGCTGGGCTTGTCCCCCCTCCCTTTAGACTCCAGACCCCCTGGGATGTTATGTTAATCTGCTCAAGGATTAAGAACAGGGGATGAGGTTGAGAGCCAAACATCGCCGCCCAGCCTCAAGAATCGTCTCCTTAACGCCCACCACGACCGAGATATTGTTTGCTCTGGGCGTGGGCCGCCAGGTGGTCGGGGTCAGCGCGGCCTGCGATCATCCTCCTCGAGCGGCCGCCGCAGTCCGGGTGGGCCCGGTGTTCAGACCGGATGAAGGCTTGATCGACGCCCTGGGCCCTGATCTGATTCTGGCCCAGGGCGAGCATTTTCAAAAACTGGTCAGTCCCTGGCGTCAAGACGGCCGCTGGCTCGAGGTCATTGATCCTGGCTCTGTGGCCGAGATATGGGTCGCGTTCAGAAAGATCGGCCGCCTCGTCGGCGCCGAGGACCAGGCCGAAGAGCTCGTCGGCCGGGTGACGGCCGAGGTGGGCGCGGTTCAAGAGCGGTTGAAGGGTTTGCCAGACCAGGACCGGCCCTTGACCGTCCGTCTGCTGGAGGCCCGGCCGGCCGTCATCGCCGGGCCGAAAAGCTTCATGGCCGACGTCATTCGCTTGGCCGGGGGTCGCAACTTAGAGCTGAAGGATCAGCGCGCCTATCCCACCTTGTCGCCGGAGCAGGTGGCGGCTCTTGACCCTGAGGTGGTCTATGTCTGCGGCTGGGATGAGGATCAGGTGGCCGAGTTGAAAGGCCTGCCCGGCTGGCGGGCGACGAGGGCCGTCAATTCAAGCCAGGTGGCCATCCTGCCCTGCGGTCTGGCCTGCCGCCCCGGCCCCCGGGTGGGCCAACTGGTCGAAAATCTGGCCCGGGTTCTTCATCCCCGACGCTTTTATTAAAATTGAGACTGTGGCGAAACCACATTTTGGTTCGAGGACCAGGCGCGAGGTTTT
>CAYXRH010000403.1:0-3727 GCA_964466355.1 uncultured Thermodesulfobacteriota bacterium | reverse complement strand
TGTTGAGCACGCTGGCCGAAACCCTGTCGTCCTTGGGGTTTGCCACCGAGAGGGCCGCCGACGGTCAGGAGGCTCTCGAGCGCCTCGGGGGTGAGTTGTTCGATCTCATCATTTCAGACATCAAGATGCCGGTCATGGACGGGCTGGAGCTGGTCAAACGGGCCAGGGAGATGGACAACTGCCCGCCCATAATCCTCATCACCGGCTATCCGGAGCATTACACCTTCAAGGACGTGATCGAGGTCGGCGGCACGGACTTCATCGTCAAGCCGATGCGCGCCGGCGAATTGGAGGCCCGGATCAGCCGGGCCCTCAAGGAGCGTTTTCTGACAAAAGAGACCCGCCGCCTGGCCGAGCGCCAAACCGCCCTCTCGGCCAAGATGGCCCAACTGGTCAACGTGTCTTTGGATTTGACCAGTGAGTTGGACTTTGACCGCCTCTTCAACCTGGTCATCGACAAGACCTCGGACATCATGAACGCCGAGCGCTCGTCGCTGTTCATCGTCGATCGCGAAGCCAACGAGCTGTGGACCAAGGTCGCCCAGATGGTCGGCCAGATCCGGCTGCCCCTGGGCAAGGGAGTGGCCGGCGTGGTGGCCGAGAGCGGCCGGACCATCCGGGTGGCCGACGCCTGGGATCTGGATTTTTTTGATCGCAGTTGGGATTTGCGGCACAACTTCCGCACCCGCTCCATGTTGTGCATGCCGGTGCGCAACCGCCAGCAGGAGATCATCGGCGTCCTTCAGGTCATCAACAAAAAAGGCGGTCAGGAGTTCGACGACGAGGACGAGCAGATTCTGACGGCCGTCGGCTCCCTGGCCGCCATAGCCCTGGAGAACGCCGGCCTCATCGAAGAGCTGAAGGTCTCTTTCGAAAGTTTCATCCGCACCCTCTCGGCCACGGTTGACGCCCGGCACCCTCTCACCGCCGGCCACTCGGAGAGGGTGACCGCTTACGCCCAGATCATCGGCCGCCAGATGGAGCTGGACGAGGACACCATGGAGGTTCTCAAATACGCCGCCCTGCTCCACGACATCGGCAAGCTGGGCGTGCCCGACGCCGTGCTCCTCAAAAACGGCCGCTTCGACGACGACGAGCGGCTGATGATGAACCAGCACGCTTCGAAGTCCACCGAAATATTAAGCAACATCCGCTTTTCCCAGGTTCTAAGGAGCGTGCCCGAAGTGGCCGGCGCCCACCACGAACGCCTGGACGGCAAAGGTTACACCAAGGGGCTCCGAGGCGACGACATCCCGAGTTTGTCCAAGATCATGGCCGTGGCCGACGTCTTCGACGCCCTGACCTCGCGCCGCGACTACCCCAAATACGACGGCGAGAAGATGATGGAGCACGCCCCCATGCCCCTTCAACGGGCGGTGGGCATCATTCGCTCCGACGCCGGGACCGCCTTTGACCCGGAGGTGGTCAAGGCCTTCAACGGCTGCCTGCACGAGATTCTGGAATCTCAGCGCGGCACCCACTTCACTGATGAGTACGTCCAGACCTTCCTGGATTCAGAGACCCAGGCCGAGCAGGAAGGCGCGGCCTAGCCTCTTCTTTCGTTTTTATTTAGAACCGCCCCTGGAAAATTCACGATATTCACGGAACGCGACACTAGCCTCTGGCCTTATCGAGCAGAATGCCTGGCAATTCTTGTAAATTGTGGATGAGCCGGCTCGGCTGGTAGAGCACCAGCAGAGCTGCCTCCCGGGCTCCGGTGGTGAGGCAATAGGCCGGCAGGTTGTTGGCCCGGGCGGCCAGGATGTCGCCCTCGGTGTCGCCGACCAGGATGGCCGGGCCGGGCCGGGCGTCCAGGTCGGCGGCGATCAGATCCCGCTTGACCGTCCAGCCGCCGGCCTGATCCCCCCGGGCCAGAACCCTGGTAAAAAATGGGCTTAAGCCCAGCCGATTGAGCTGGTTTTCGAGGGCCTTGCGGTCGCGGCGCATGGTCGCCAGGACCAGCTCAAAGCCGGCCCCGGCCAGGGAGGGCAGCATCCCTCCGGCCCCATCGGCCAGGATGTCCAGGGCCAGGAAGTCGGGCGCCTCCAAGCGGGCTCGTCGTTCGGCCAGGTAGGCCTCGGTGTCCAGAGGGGGCTCGGTCAGAAGGGCGATGTCCCTCTCCTTGACGCCCAGGCGGCGGCAGGCCCAATAGTGGTCGCGCCACAGCGGAGCGCTCCCGCAGGCCCGAGCCGCCTCCTCGTGGACCTTGACGTGGCGGCCTTTGGTGTTTAAGAGCGTGCCGTCGAGGTCGAAATAAATGATCATCGCAGTTGATCGAGGGCCTCTTGGCGGTTCGAGGCGATGTTGAACACGGCCACCAGGCCCGACAGCTCGAAGACCTCATTGACGTAATCGGTCAGGGAGCACAGGACGAGGCGCCCCTCCGCGCCGGTGACCTTCTTGAGGGTCTTGAGCAGAATCCTCAGCCCAATGGAGGAGATGTAATCCACCTCGGCCAGGTCCACCACCAGGTTCACCTCGCCGTCGTCCACCAGCTTGGTCAGAGTCTCTTCGACCTCTGAAGCGGCGTTGGCGTCGAAGCGACCGGCCAGGGTCACGACGAGGCCCTGGTCGGTTTTAATCTCGGTCGTCTCCACAGCGTTTCCTCGCCTAAGTTTTAATTTCGAGTTGAGTGACCATTTTGTCCGCCAGCTCCAAAAGGAAGCCTTGCTGTTTATTATCGGCGTACTGGCAGCAATCGCAGCGCAGGCCCGAGCTCGGCCGAACGAGCATCTCCAAGCGGACGTAATCAGACCCCACCTCCACGGCGAAACGGTGGGGCTGACACTCGTGGTGCTCGGCCTGAAGCGGAGTCAAGAGAGAGTCATCCAGCTCGATCCAGAAAAGGTCGTCGATCGAGGAAGGCCTGGCCGCTCGATGCAAAAACGCCCGGACGCGCTCGACGTCATGAGGCTTGAGTTCGTCGAGAAGGAGAGATCTCAAGCCGCCCCCCGGTCTTGGGGCTTGAGCCCTTTTATGACGGCGTCGATCACGCCGAAGATCCAGACCAGGAACATCAATCCGCCGACGATGAAGAGCGCGGTCTGGTCTTGAGTTTTGAGAACGTCGGCCACGGCCGTCCAGTTGAAATCGGCCAGGTTGACGCTCTCGGCCACCTCGGCCGCGGCCTGGCCGAGCTTGAGGGTGATTGTCACCACCAGGGCCAAAAGGAGCAGCGTGGTGCAAACCATGAGCCCGGCTCCGAGCTTGAGCCGGCGCTGGTAGACCTGGCCCAATCCGGGCAGGACCAGGCCAGAGAGCAAAGCGCCGACGAGGGCTGGCGTGATGTCTTTGGTCACGAGGTCAGCAAGTTACTCCAGGCCCAGAGGCCTGTCAAGGTTGGCCCCATCCGGCCAAGCGGCTCCGGGCCTTGGCGGCCGGGGCCGAGTTGGGAAAGCGCCTCACGCACTCCTCCAGGGCCCCGATGGCCTGGGTTCGTCGGCCGAGGTTCATCTCGCTGAGCCCGACCTTTAAAAGGGCGTCGGGGACCTTGCGGCCGTTGGGGTAATGGCTCAAGACCGCCTGAAAGGCCCCCAGGGCCATGACCCACTGCCCTTCGGCGTAATAGGTCTCGCCGATCCAGTACTGGGCGTTGACGGCCAGGTCGTGCTCAGGATAACGGCTCAGAAAGGCGACCAGGATCTGGCGGGCCCAGAGATAGGCTTTGGCGTGATACTGGGCCAGACCGAGGGCGTAAAGCTCACCGGGATCGTCGGGCAGTTTCGGC
>CAYXRH010000402.1:2113-3769 GCA_964466355.1 uncultured Thermodesulfobacteriota bacterium | reverse complement strand
GTCTGATCGGCTCGGTGTCGCCCAGCCGGACGATCTCGCTTTGTTGGAGGACCCTCAAGAGCTTGGACTGCAGCTCCAGAGGCAGACCGTTGATCTCGTCCAGAAAGAGAGTGCCCCGGTCGGCCAATTCGAACTTGCCGACCTGACCGTGTTTGCGGGCCCCGGTGAAGGCGCCTTCCCGGTAACCGAAAAGCTCGGCCTCGATCAGGTCCCGCGGGATGGCGGCGCAGGATATGGCCACGAAGGGCGCGTCGCCGCGGTTGCTGTAGTTGTGGATGGCCTGGGCGAACAACTCCTTGCCCGTGCCGCTCTCCCCGCTGATCAGCACCCGAGAATTGGTCGTGGCCGCGATTTTGGCCAGCTCGATCTGCTGGATCAGCCGCTCCTCGCCGCCCTTGATGTCCTGGAAGCTGTACTTGGCGTAATTGCCGCCGATCATTTTGACCATGTTTATCACTTTTTGTTTTTCGGCGATGGTGATGATCACGTCCCGGCCCCGGCTTCCGGAGTCGTAGATCGGCGAGACGGTGCAGATGTAGGTTTTGACTCCGCCCAGGCAGCCGAAGGGGGTTTCGCGGTTGGAAAAGTAGTCTCTGGTCTTGATCGCTTCGATGAGCAGCGGGTCCAGCTTGATGACCCGATCCAAGGCCTGGCCGACGACCTTGTTGGCCACCAGGCCCAGAAGACGGGCGGCGGTGCTGTTGATGTTGGTGATGATCAGCCGGTCGGTCACGGCCAGCACCCCTTCGGAGCTGGAATCGAAAATGGAGGTCAGGAGGCGGTTGAGCCGGTGCTTCTGTCTGCTCAGCTCCCGTTCTCGGATCTGGCTTTCGATGGCCTTGGCCGCGGCCATGACCAGGGCCAGGGTGTGCCGGTGGCGGCCGATGGATCGGCCGGAGAGGGTTATGGCGCCGATGATGTGGCCCTGGGGATCGCGGATCGGGGCTGAGGAGCAGGTCCAGGGGTGGTGCTTCAGGTTGTAGTGCTCCGCCCCGGTGAGCTGGATCGACCGGGCCTCCACCAGAGACAGCCCGATGGCGTTGGTTCCAGCCTCCGACTCTTGGCGACAGCAGCCGGGCACGTAGGAGTTGCGCTCGGCCATCTCCATGATGTCCTCGTCCCCGGTCACCCGGAGAACGTAACCCGCCTTGTCGGCCAGGGTGACGATGAAACCGGTGTGGCGGACCGATATCTCAAGCATGTCGATGGTCGGTCCGGCCGCCTCGAGGAAATCCTGGTTGGCCTGAAGAAGCTGTTTCAGCTCCTTGGGCGGCAGCACGGGCAGTCGCCGGCTCTCGGCCGGGTTCAGTCCCAGATCGCGACAGCGGATCCAAGAGTTGAGCACTTCCGGCCTGACCTCGACGCCCGGCGGTCGATTCTTTAGGACGACGTTTTCCCAGGCTCGCCGGAGCGAGCCCGGATCGATCCCTTCCCCGTTCTCTTGGTCGCTACCGCTCATGATGGGCCGTCCTTGCATGGCTGTGGCGGTCGGGGCCTGATATCAAGAAGCGACTCCCAAGCCCGAACCTCGCCGCCTCATAGTAATTCACTACTAAGGCCTCCGGCTTTATTTGGTCAAGGATTTTGTCCCATTTTAGGTCAATCCCTCTAGTGTCGCCTCCTTGAAGTGGCTTATTTGAGCGGGCGGGGCGGAGG
>CAYXRH010000402.1:0-2103 GCA_964466355.1 uncultured Thermodesulfobacteriota bacterium | reverse complement strand
GGGCGGAGGCCACTGATTTAAAATGGGACACCTGTCCTAAATCGAGACAGAGAACCCCGCGCCCGGGCGCTCGTCCTCTGAGGAGCCTCGTTGCTTAAATAACCACCATAACGCTATTTATAAACGCAGCAGCCCTCATCGATGATCTGGCACCGACTTTGCTTCAGCTCAATCGTGTCCAACGCACGTCCGAGCATTTTTGATCAATCAATCGAAGGCGACAATCCTCAATCCTCGACTCCTGGGGGAGGCATGAAGTTGAGTAAAAGCAAAATACTTGATTTATACGGGACCATGGGGAGGACGACTACATCACCTCGACCCACCGCAGTCACGGCCACGTCATCGCCACCGAGGAAGAGGACCTCCGTCAAGTCGCCCGGCTCCTCATGGAGCGAGCGGTCTGGCCGTGCACGCGCCCAGGCGGACTTAATCAACTCTGTCTCGGCCCGCTCAAGGGCCGGCCGAGGAATGTCAAGGAGGCCAGTCATGAAGTACAACAAGCCAAGCGCCACCGCCACCTGGGGGGCCATGGCCAAGGACTGGGAGGCTGGAGTCAACTACCCACGTCTGATCCAAGAGCGCTTTGACAAAGCCCAGGCCGCGGTCAAGGAGGCCGGCCTGGGAGCGGTTTTGTGTTTCAACTTCGATAACATCCGCTACCTCACCGGCACCCACATCGGCGAGTGGTGCCGCGACAAGTTCGACCGCTACGCCCTGTGCCCCAAAGAGGGCCCGGCCCACCTCTGGGACCCGGCTCCCCCGGCCAAGAAGCTCAGCTCGCCCTGGCTCGAAGGCCGCGTCGAAGCGCCCATCGCCACCATGCTGGGCGCACTACCGCCATCTATGAACGTCCAGGACGACTTCGCCAGGCAGATCAAAAAGGCCCTCATTGACTGCGGCCTCGAAAAGGAGCCCCTGGGCATCGATATCCTGGAGCTGCCCCTGCTCCGGGCCCTGGAGAAGAAGGGCATCGAAGTCGTCAAGGGCCAACAGGTCCTCCTCAACGCCCGGGAAGTCAAGACTCCGGATGAGATAGAGATCTTGAAGCAGGCCGCGGCCATGGTCGATGCGGTCTACGAAGACATCGCCCGGGCCATCCGGCCGGGCACTAGGGAGCACGAACTGGTGGCCACGGCCAACCAGAAGCTGTTTTTGCTCGGCGCGGAGCGGGTCGAGTGCGTCAATTCGGTTTCCGGGCCGCGGGGCAAGCCCCCCGCCCACACCTTCGCCGATCGGATCATCCAGCCGGGTGACATGGTCTTTCTGGGCCTGATGCACGCCTTCAACGGCTACCGGACCTGCTGCCACCGGACCTTCAACTGCGGCGTGCCGAACAAGCACCAGATCGAAGCCTACGAGACCTGCTCCCGGTGGCTCTCCGAGGCCATCGACGTCATCCAACCGAACGTGACCACGGCCGACGTGGCCGCGGTCTGGCCCAAGGCCGAGGAGTTCGGCTACAAGAACGAGGACGAGGCCTTCCTTCTCCAGTACGGCCACGGCATCGGCCTCTCGCTCTGGGAGCGGCCGATCATCTCCCGGCGTTTCTGTTTCGACCATCCGAGCGAGATCAAGGAAGGGATGGTCTTGGCCGTGGAGTGCTGGTGTGGCGCGGCCGACGGCTCCGGCGCAGCCCGGATCGAGGAGGAGGTGGTGGTGACCAAGGACGGCTGCCGGATCATCACCAACTACCCCTCGGACCACCTCATCTCCTGCGGCCTGCCCGGCTGCGAGGTCTATTAGGTTGGCCTGGGAGTCAGCCGGAGGGAGCTAAGGGAGGGACAATGAAGAGCCCTGGGGCCCAGGTCTCGGTCCACCATCTGGCCCTGGCCGTGGCCGATCTGGAGCGGGCCAAGGCCTTCTACTGCGATCTTTTGGGCTTCGAGGTGGACTGGGACATGGACCACCGCTCCGGCGAGGCCCTCTCCAGGGTGGTCGGCCTGGACAAGGCCGAGGCCCACATCATCATGCTCAAGGGCCACGGGCTGAGACTGGAGCTTTTCCATTACCGTCATCCCCAGGGACGGAGTCTGGGGCCCAGGCACCAGTGCGATTTCGGTCTGACCCACTTCGCCCTGGAGGTGGCGGACATTCATGGGC
>CAYXRH010000401.1:0-3769 GCA_964466355.1 uncultured Thermodesulfobacteriota bacterium | reverse complement strand
TGCTGCGCTTCTCGAAAACCTCGCGCCTGGTCCTCGAACCAAAATGTGGTTTCGCAACAGTCCCACACTAGATTCAACTCGCTTCTCGCCACTCCAGCCAGCACTTGATCTGACAATGCTCGGCCAGGTGGATCACCGGGGGTTCCTCCTCAAAGCAGCGCGCCAGGCGTTTGGGGCAGCGGGGGTGAAAGCGGCAGCCCTGGGGCGTGTCCAGGAGAGAGGGCACGATGCCCGGTATCTCCTGGAGCCGCCGGCCGGTGCGGCTTTTGCGGCCGATGACCGGCACCGAGCCCAAAAGCCCCTGGGTGTAAGGGTGGCGCGGCCGTTTGAAGAGCTGGCGGACCGGCGCCTCCTCGATCACCTGGCCGGCGTACATGACCACCACCCGGCTGGCCGTCTCGGCGATGAGCCCCAGGTCGTGGGTGATGAGCACGATGGAGGTTTCGAATTCATCCTTGAGGCGGACCATGAGGTCCATGATCTGGGCCTGAATGGTCACGTCCAGGGCGGTGGTCGGTTCGTCGGCGAAGAGGAGTTGGGGTTTGCACGACAGGGCCATGGCGATCATGGCCCGCTGCCGCATGCCCCCGGAGAGCTTGTGGGGATAATCCCTCGCTCTGGCCCGGGCCTCTGGAATCTGGACCAGCCGGAGCATGCGCACGGCCTGCTCCCAGGCCTCATGGGGGCTGGCGCCCTGGTGGAGGGCGATGGCTTCGGCGATCTGCTCACCGATGGTCAAGACCGGATTCAAGGAGGTCATCGGCTCCTGGAAAATCATGGAGATGGAGTTGCCCCTGATTTTGCGAATTCTGCCCTGATCCAGATCGAGAAGGCTCAAGCCCTCGAAAAGAACCCGCCCCTGAATCTCGGCCGGTGGACAGCGCAGGAGCCTCATGATTGACAGCGCCGTCACGCTCTTGCCGCAGCCGCTTTCACCGACCAGGCCCATGGTTTCGCCGCGGTGGACGTCCAGGTCGATGCCGTCCACGGCCGTGAGCACGCCGTCGAGGGTGTGGAATCGGGTGCGCAGGCCGCGGACCTCGAGCAGCGCTTCCGAGTGGTCTCTCACAGCTTGAACCTCGGGTCCAAGGCGTCGCGCAGGCCGTCGCCGAGGAGGTTGAAGCCGAGCACGGCCAGGAATATGGCCACGCCGGGGAAAGTGGCCACGTGGGGCGAGTTGAAGAGGTAGGATCGGCCAGAGCCGAGCATGGTGCCCCACTCCGGCGTGGGCGGCTGGACCCCCACCCCTAAAAAGCCCAAGCCAGCGGCGAAGAGGATGGCCACGCCCATGCTCAGGCTGGTCTGAACCGTGATCGGAACCATGACGTTGGGCAGGATGTGGCGCAGCAGAATGGCCGCGTCCCGGGTGCCGACCGCCCTGGCCGCTTCGACGTAATCCTGCTCCCGGACCGATAAAACGCAGCCGCGGACGAGCCTGATGTACATGGGGACCATGCTCACACCCACCGAGACGACGGTGTTTTTGAGCCCCACGCCGAGCACGGCCACCAGGGCCAGGGCCAACAGAAATCCGGGAAAGGCCAGCATCGTGTCGGTGACGCGCTGGATGATGAAGTCCACCTTGCCGCCGTAATAGCCCGAGATGAGGCCCAAGGGCACGCCGAGGAACAACCCCACGGCGACCACCCCCACGGCGATCAAGAGAGAGACCCTGGAGCCGTGGATGATCCGGCCGAGGATGGAGCGGCCCAGCTCGTCGGTGCCGAGCAGATATTTGGCCGACGGCCGCTCCAGGGCCTTGAGCAGGTTCGGCGCCGAGGGGTTGCCTGGGTAGAGAAGCGGCGCCATGAGGGCCGTGATGATGTAGATCGAGATCAAAACACCGCCGAAGACGGCCGTCTTGTTGCGCCTCAGCTTGACCCAGGTGCGCCAAAGCTCGCTGGCTGGCTGGCGTCTCGTCTCTGGCCTCATCTGGCTCTGTGGCGGCTCAGTCATATTTTATCCTGGGATCCACGTAAGCGTAAAGCAGGTCAACCACCAGGTTGACCAGAATGTAAAGCAGGCCGAAGACGAGGATGGTGCCCTGAATCATGGGGTAGTCCCGGGCGAGGATGGAATCGACGATGAGGCGGCCTATGCCCGGCCAGGCAAAGACCGTTTCGGTCAGGACCGCTCCGCCTAAAAGCAGCCCGAACTGGAGGCCGACCACGGTGATGATGGGGATGAGGGCGTTTTTGAGGGCGTGCTTGACAATGACGACCCGTTCCTTGAGCCCTTTGGAGCGGGCGGTGGTGGTGTAATCCTGGGACAGAACCTCGAGCATGCTCGCCCGGGTCATGCGGGCGATGAAGGCCACCACAAAGGCGGCCAGGGTGATCGAGGGCAGGATGACGTGCTTCCAGGTGCCGGTGCCGCCGGCCGGCAGCCAGTGGAGGATGATCGAAAAGAGAACCACCAGCATGAGCCCCAGCCAGAACACGGGCATGGATATGCCGAACAAGGCGGCCGAGGTGACCAGGTAGTCGAGCCAGGTGTACGGTTTCACGGCCGAGATGATCCCGGCCGGGATGCCGAAGAGGCAGGCCAGGGTGATGGCCGTCACGGCCAGGAGCAGGGTGTTGGGCAGACGGGCCCAGATTTCCTGGCTGACCGGATTTTGAGTCCGGGCCGAACGGCCCAGATCAAACTGGACCAGCCGACCCAAAAAGATGGCGTACTGGACGTGGATCGGCCGGTCCAGGCCGAGCTGGCGGCGGATGGTCTCGATCTCCTCCGGCGTGGCCATCTGGCCGGCCAGGACCTGGGCCGGGTCGCCGGGCAGCATGCGAAGCATGAAAAAGAGCAGGAGCGAGATTCCCAGCAGGACCGGGATGGTTGAGATGAGCCGCTTGAGGATGTAGTGGATCATGGCGGATCTTTTTTATCGCCTTTGGCTTGACTCTGACTTTCAAAGCCCCGCCGCCCGGCGGCCCCCTATCCACGGCCGGTCGGCGATGGGGACTGGAGCCGCCGAAGGCGGCTCCAGTCGATGTGGCTTAAAATTACTTCAAGCTGACGTAAGTCGGATAGAACTTCTCGGTCGGGGTGACGATCATCCCCTCGATCTTGCTCGAAAAGGCGATGACGAACTTCTCGACGTGGAGCCAGATCCAGGGGCAGTCGTCCCACACGATCTCGCTGGCCACCTTGAACAGCTCCGAGCGCTTCTTGGGGTCCTGCTCCAGGCGGGTAGCCTCCATGGCCTTGTCGTACTCGGGGTTGGAGTAGAAGGCCGCGCCCAGGCCCTTGGGCGGGTTGACGCTGGAGTGGAACTGGCCGTAGAGGGCCATGTCAGCGTCCATGAACAGGGGGCCCCAGCCCAAAAGGAAGACCTCCAGCTCACTCTGGGCGATGGGCTTTAAGAGCCCGGCGACGTAGGTCGGCCAGTCGTAGGTCCGCAGCTCGGTCTTGACCCCGATGTCCTGCAGGTAGGCCTGGACAGCCTCGGAGACCTGCTTGTCGAACAGGTAGCGGCCCTGGGGGGTGCGCATGTGGACCGTCTGATCGAAGTCAAAGTTGGCTTTCTTGAGGAGCCCCTTGGCCTTCTCGGGGTTGTAGTCGTACTGGTGGGCCATCTTGTGATAGCCGAAGAGAAGGGGCGAGCAGGGGCCTTCCATGGGCTCGGCCGTGTTGAAGAGGATCTTCTGGCAGATGGCTTTCTTGTCCACGGCGTAGTTGAAGGCCTGGCGGACAAGCTTGTTGGTGGTCACGCCCTTCTGGCAGTTGAGGCCCATGAAGATGGTCCTCGTGTCCAGGGGCATCTCCACGG
>CAYXRH010000400.1:0-3784 GCA_964466355.1 uncultured Thermodesulfobacteriota bacterium | reverse complement strand
ACAAATGGGAGGGCAGGCGCATGGCGATTCGGCCGGCGATGTAGCGGATCAGCGGAGAGTAATCGAGGATGAGCTTTTCCCGCTCCTCTGGCGTCAGTCGGCCGCCGGGATGAACCGTTTTGGCGTATGCGCCGATCGCCTGGGCCTGTCCCTTGGCCACGTCTTTATTTTACCCCACATTTTGGCCTTGGATGGCGAAAAGTCGTTTCCAGAAGAAACGGATGTTGCCCTCCAGGCCGCTCTTGGTCTGGTCTTCTATTAACTGTTTGGCCAGTTTGAAGAAGCTCTTGCTCGAGACCGAGTCTGGAAAGGCCACCACGACCGCCTGTTGCTGCCGCACCGCCTTGGGTATGGACGAATCGTGAGGAATCATTCCCAGATAATCCAAGGAAACGCTGCTCAAAAAGCGATCCGCCGCCGCGGACAGTTGGCCAAAGACCGCCTTGGCCTCTTTTTCGCTCCGGGCGTCGTTGATCAGGATGCGGTAATACTTCTCCTGATGCTGGATGAAAAGGACCTTGATCAGGGCGTAGGCGTCGGTGAGCGAGGTCGGCTCCGGGGTGACGATGACCACCCTTTCCTGGGCGGCCAGATTGAAGTACAGAACATTATTGCCAATGCCGGCCGAGGTGTCGATGAGAAAAACGTCAAATTCTTCGTCCAATGAGTCCATCTGGTCCAAAAGGATCAGCTTCTGCGGATCGGTAAGCAGGGAAAGCTCCTGCCATCCCGACGCGGCCGGCAGAATCTTGATCCCGGCCGGTCCGTCGATCAGAACCTCGGACACTCGGCGTTCGCCGGAGAGAACATGGCCGATGTGGTGCTCTGGGGCAAGGCCTAAAAGGATGTCCAGGTTGGCCAGAGAAAGATCAGCGTCCATGACTAAAACGCGCTTGCCCAGCCTGGCCATGGCGATGGCCAGATTGGCCACGACATTGGTTTTACCCACCCCGCCCTTGCCGCTGGTTACGGCGATGGTCTGGAGCATTGCTTTTGTTCCGTCTCCTGAGCCGGCCATGTTTCTCAGTCCCGCGGCCTGGTCTGCCCGCATCTTGGTCATGCCTCACTCCTTCAGCAAAACGCTTCCGTTCATCAACAGCTGCAAAAGCCGCTTCTGACTGGCTGGCTCTATGTCTTCGGGCACTCGCTGCCCGGCGGTTAAATAGGCCACCGGTAGCCTGAAGCGCAGAATCTGATTGATCAGGCTGCCAAAGGAGTCGGTTTCGTCCAGTTTAGTGAAGATCAGACCGGACAAGCCGACCTCCATGAAACGTCTCGTGGCCGCGGCCAGGTCGCGGTCCTTGGTCGGAGCCGGCAAAACCAGCCACTTCTCCAATCCCGCCACCTCTTTGAGAAGCATCTTCAGCTCGTTCATGTTGAGCAGGTGGGTGTGGCTGCGGCCGGCGGTATCCAAGAGGATGACGTCCTTTTCAGCGTGAGCGCTCAGGGCGGCCCGGAGTTCGTCGCGGTTGAAGGCCACGCTCAGGCTGACGCCTAAAAGCCGCGCGTAAGCGCTGATCTGCTCCGTGGCGGCCAGACGATAGTTGTCCACGGTGATGATAGCCACTGACCGGCCTTGCCTCAAAGCGAACAGGGCGGCCAGCTTGGCCAAGGTGGTCGTCTTGCCGCTGCCCGTGGGCCCGATCAAAGCCCAGCGGATCGGTCGGCCCTCCGGGGCCGAGGCCGTGACCAGCACCTCTTTCAGCAGCCGGCTCAGCTCGGCCTGAATCCCTTTTAACGAAGGCTTGGCGGGCAATCGCTTCAGCAGGGTGTTGACCAGATCCAGGGCCAAGCCCTCCTCCATGCCGCAGGCCAGCAATCGCTCGAAAAAGAGCCGCAGCCGACTGTCGGCCCGGACCAATTGAGGGACGTTTTTTTTGGCTGAAGCAATGGTCAGCAGAGCCCTTATGTGAGCGATGTCTTCGCGCATCCGGGACAGATGAAGCTGGCCGTCGAGGCCCACCTCCGTGATGACCTCCCCGCCAATCTGACCTTCCACGGCCACCGAAACCTCAACCTTGTGTTCGGTTGTGGCCTCTCGGGGGGACAACGTCCGAGAGCTGAGCAGAACCGCCTCTGAGCCCACCTCGGCCTTGACCTTGGCCAGGGCGTCTTTGAGGCTCGAACCTCGATAACGTTTAATTTGCATCTTTGACTCTGACCAAGCCCAGAGACCTGATCTCGATGTCAGGCACGAGCTCGTTGTGAGAAATGACGACTAAATGGGGCAGAAAACGCTCCACCAGCTTTCTAAAATGCCGCCTGATGCGGGGCGAGGTCAATATCACGGGTTGATAGTTTTGCTCCATGAACTCTTCCACCCGGGCTTTCACGGCGGTGATGATCCTTTGAATGGCTCCAGGGTCGAGGGTGAAGAAGTAACCCTGTTCGGTGTGCTGGACCCCTTCGGCGATGTGGTCCTCCAAACGGGGCTCCAGGGTCATCACCGGCAACACTCCCTCCGAGGTAAGATAGGGCCGGATGATGGAGCGGGCCAAAGCCTGCCGCACGTACTCGTTGAGAACCTCCGGGTCCTTGGTCACGGCCCCATAATCAGCCAGGCTCTCGACAATGGTCAACAAATCGCGAATCGAAACCCTCTCTCTGAGGAGGTGTTGGAGCACCTTTTGAACCGCGCCCAAGGATAAGATGCCAGGCACCAGCTCCTCGACCACTTTGGGGTTGGTTTTGGACAGGTTGTCCAAGAGGCGCTGCACCTCCTGGCGGCCGAGCAGTTCGTGGGCGTGGGTCCGGATCACCTCAGAGAGATGGGTGGCCACCACCGTGGACAGATCCACCACCGAGTAGCCGGCGAACTGGGCCTCCTCCCGCTTCGCCTCCGGGATCCAGAAAGCGGGCAGGTTGAAGGCCGGCTCCCGGGTGGGGATGGCTTCGGTGAGGGGCTGCTTGGCGTCTCCGGGATCCATGGCCAGGTAGTAGCCGACCATCAGATCCGTCCGGGCGACCTGATTGCCTTTGATCAGAATGGTGTACTCGGCTGGTTTGAGTTGGAGGTTGTCGCGGACGTGGACCGGCGGCACGATGATGCCCATCTCCAAGGCGAACTGTTGTCTGATTGATTTAATCCTCTCCAGCAGATCGCCCTGCTGCTCCTCATCGACCAGGGGGATGAGGCCGTAGCCGACCTCCAGCTCCAAAAGATCCAAGGGCAGCAGCGCCTCGGCCTGCTCTGGGCCGAAGCTCGGCGGTGGCGCGGCCGCTTCGGCGGCCAGGGTTTTGGCTTCGAGGCGGCGTTTTTCTCGGATGACCAGATAGCCCACGCCGGCCATGCCCGTCCCCAAGGCCAAGAAAGGCGGTGTGGGCAAACCCGGAACCAAGCCGAGAAAGAAGATGACCCCGCCGGCCAGAAGCAGGGCCCGGGGATGGAGGCTGAACTGGCGCGAAAACTCCTGACCCATGCTCGCCTCGGCCGCGGCCCGGGAGACGATGATGCCGGCCGAGGTGGAGATGATCAGGGCCGGAATCTGGGACACCAGGCCGTCGCCGATGGTCAAGACGGTGTAATACTGGAGAGCGGTGACCAGGTCCATGCCCTGTTGGGCCAGGCCGATGGCCAGGCCGCCCAAAATGTTGATCAAGGTGATGATGATGGCCGCAATGGCGTCGCCGCGGACGAATTTGGCCGCGCCGTCCATGGCTCCGTAGAAATCCGCCTCGGACGCGATCTGCTGCCGCCGCCGCCGCGCCTCGCCCTCGCCGATGAGGCCGGCGTTGAGGTCGGCGTCGATGGCCATCTGCTTGCCGGGCATGGCGTCCAGGGTGA
>CAYXRH010000399.1:0-3786 GCA_964466355.1 uncultured Thermodesulfobacteriota bacterium | reverse complement strand
GCACGCCCGTGCCCACCTTGACGACCATCCTCTTGATCGCCCCCAGATAACGGGCTCTCTCAAGCCGCTCGGCCATCAACGGCCTCCCCTGACAAAAGCTTCTCCAGCCGTTGGCCCAGGGCCTCGATCAGGCCGTCCACGCCCTGGCCGGTCAAGGCGGAGATGTAAAAAACCGGCCCCTTTTCAAGCCACCCGGCCTCATCCTCGGCCGGCCCTGCGGCAAGGAGGTCGATCTTGTTCAGGGCGATGACCTGCTCCTGTCTGGCCAGGCGGGGGCTGAAGGCCTCTATCTCCTTCTTGAGCGTCCGCCAGGCCCCTGAGAGGTCTTGGGTGACGTCGAGCACAAAAACGAGCAGCCGGGTCCGCTCCACGTGGCGCAGGAAGCGGTGGCCCAGGCCGACCCCCTGGCTGGCCCCCTGAATCAGTCCCGGAACGTCGGCGACCACGAAGGGCCGCCGGCCGGCCGCCTCGACCACGCCCAGGTTGGGCTCCAGGGTGGTGAAGGGATACTCGGCCACCTTGGGCCTAGCGGCGGAGATGCGCCGGATGAGGGTCGATTTGCCGGCGTTGGGCAAGCCGATGAGAGCCACGTCGGCCAAAAGCTTCAGCTCCAGCCGCAGCCGTCTCTCCTGCCCGGGCTCGCCGGGCTGGGCGAAGCGCGGCGTCCGGCGGGTGGGGCCGGCGAAGTGCTTGTTCCCCTTGCCGCCCCGGCCCCCAGCGGCGGCGATGAGCCGCTGGCCCGGTTTGACGAGGTCAGCCAAAAGCCGGCCGTCTTGATCGTCATAGACCAAGGTGCCCAGGGGCACGGCGACGATGAGCTCCTCGCCCTGGGCGCCGGTCTTTTGTTGGCCCGAGCCGGGGCGGCCGTGGGACGCCTCGAAGAAGCGGCGGTGGGTGAAGTCGTAGAGGGTCCGCAGGCTGGCGTCGACCTCGAGGACAACGTCGCCGCCCTTGCCGCCGTCGCCGCCGTCAGGGCCGCCCTTGGGCACGTACTTCTCCCGCCGAAAAGAAACCGCGCCCCGGCCTCCGTCACCCGAGCGCACGACGATTTTAACCTCGTCCACGAAGCGCATGTTCAAACCGAGACCAAAGACCCGCTCTTGATAGTGTTTTTCAACGCTCGCAAATAAAAAGGATGGGGGTGAACCCCATCCCGCCGAAGTCCCCCCTTTTAGCCCTCACTTCTAGGCTGGCACCACGCTCACCTGTTTCCGGGCACGGCCGAGCCGGGAAAAGCTCACCCGGCCGTCAATCAGAGCGAAAATGGTGAAGTCATTGCCTAAGCCGACCCCGCTCCCCGGATGGATCTTGGTGCCCTTCTGGCGGATGATGATGTTGCCGGCCTTGACCATCTGACCGTCGTAGCGCTTCACCCCGAAGCGCTGCCCGGCGCTGTCCCGGCCGTTGCGCGAGCTGCCCCCGGCTTTCTTGTGAGCCATTTTCGCCTCTCTCTTAAAAAGGGCTTCAGCCCTTGATCTCCAATATCTCCAGCGTGGTCTGCCGCTGGCGGTGACCTTTGGTCAAGCGATAGTCCTTGCGCCGTTTGTGCTTGAAGACGACGATCTTCTTGGCCTTGCCCTGGGCGGTGATGCGGCCGACCACCTGGGCTCCGGCCACGGTCGGCCGGCCGACCTTCATCTCCTCGCCTTGAGAGATGAGAAGGACCTTGTCCAAGACCACCTCGCCGCCGACCTGGCCTTCCAGACGCTCCACGCTTAGGCGTTGGCCGACGCTGACTCTGTATTGCTTTCCGCCGGTCTCGACCACGGCGTACATGCTTCTCCTCCTCAAAAAGTCGAAGAATGACAATTTAGTGGAGGAGGTGGGGCTTGTCAAGGGGAATGTGGGGTCAGGACCTTCCTTGTCTTTGGCCGGCCCGGGCCGCTTTTCATGCTCCAGGCCATCACCCGAAATGCTTATCCTGTAGGTGCCTGAAAATTATGAGGAAGGTCCTGGGTCTCAGAGCACGGGGCCTGAAAACAACTTGACCTTTTGCCCAAGATATGGTACTTGGAGCGGAAATGTCACGAATCATTGGTAGTTGGCCGACCCGCTTCCGTGATAAGTTGACCGCAGGTGGCGAGGCGTTGTTGTGTCTGGCGGCGCTGATGGGCCTGCTCGGCTTTGTGGTCGGTTGTCAGACGACCATCACCCCCCCTGTCTCCTCCCTGCCCGAAGAAGCGCCGAGCCCTCCCAAAGCCTTTGAACAAGCTTCGCCCATCCTTCTGGCCCGCCTGGAGGCCCGATTCTTGGAGGCCGCGCCTTCGCCGGCCGGGGCCGAGCTGTTGTCCCGGATTCAACCGGTCAGGCCCCCCGCTCCGGAGATCGCCAAGCGGGTGGCCGAGGAGCTGGCCGAACTGGACAAGAAGAAGGCCCCGGAGCTGCCCATCACCATCAACTCCGAGGTGAGGCGCTGGATCGACTATTTCCAGACGCGCCACAACTCCCGCTTCTCGAGCTGGCTGAGCCGCTCCGGACAATACATCCCCATCATGCAGCCCATCCTGCGCTCCTACGGGCTGCCCGAGGACCTGGTTTACCTGGCCCTGATCGAATCCGGATTCTCTTGCCACGCTTACTCCCAGGCCCACGCCGTGGGGCCGTGGCAGTTCATCCGCTCCACGGGGCGGCGTTACGGTCTCCAGGTAACCGCCTGGGTCGACGAAAGACGCGATCCGGTGAAGTCGACCCACGCCGCGGCCCGGTATCTCCGCGACCTTTACCAGGAGTTCGGAACCTGGTATCTGGCCGCGGCGGCGTACAACGCCGGCGAGGCCAAGATTCGCCGCGCCTTGAAGTACCATCAGGCGGACAACTTCTGGGACATCGCCAAGCCGAACCATCGACGACGATCATACATCAAGCGCGAGACCCGCAACTACGTGCCCAAGATGATCGCCGCCGCGCTCATCGCCAAGGATCCGGCCCGTTACGGTTTCAGCGACCTCAGCTACGAGCCACCCCTCAGATTTCAGACGGTGGGCCTGGACAAGCCGGTGGATCTGAAGCTCCTGGCCAAAGGCCTAAACCTCAGCTATCAAGTCCTGCGCGAGCTCAATCCGGAGCTGCGGTACCACGTCACGCCGCCGAAAACAGAGGATTACCAGCTTCGCCTGCCTCCTGACGCTTCCCTCGACTTCCTCGCCTCTCTCGATGAATACAAGGCCAAACCGATCAAGACCTACTTTGTACACCTCCTCAGAAAGGGCGAGAACCCCTCCATCTTGGCCCAACGCTACAAGGTCTCGCTGAGCCGTCTGCTGACGGCCAATCAAATAAAGGACCCCAGACGGCTCAGGCCCGGACGACAGCTCAAGATCCCGGTCACGCTCGGACGGGCCTTGGCCGCGAAGCAGTCCGCAGAAAGCCCCTCGAGCGCCTCTGAGAATCGGGCGTCGAGGCCGAGCGAGTCTTTCGACGGTCCGAGCGTGGACCACATCGTCAAGCGGGGCGAAAATCCCTGGACCATCGCCCGCAAGTACAACGTCTCCCACCGCGACCTCATGGCCTGCAACCACATCCGGGACTACCGCCACCTCAAGCCGGGTCAGGTGCTCAAGATCCCGGTGGCTTCAAGGGGCCTCAGCTCTGCCAAGCCTAAAGAAGTTGAGGTGGCCCAGGCCCGCCGGGAGCAGCCCGAAACCGAGGTCAAAACCCACATCGTCAAGCGGGGCGAGAATCCCTGGACCATCGCCCGCAAGTACAACGTCTCCCACCGCGACCTCATGGCTTGCAACCACATCCGGGACTACCGCCACCTCAAGCCGGGTCAGGTGCTCAAGATCC
>CAYXRH010000398.1:0-3791 GCA_964466355.1 uncultured Thermodesulfobacteriota bacterium | reverse complement strand
TTCTTCCAGCATGTCAATGGCCTGGCCGTGGATCTTGCGCTCGACCTTGAGGGCGCCGGAGGCGCGGAATATGGACCTCAAAATCTGGCCCCGCCGGGCGAGGTGAAAAGCGACCAAAAGATTATCCAAAACAGTGTGCTTGCCCACCAGGTTGACCAGTTGAAAGGTTCTGATCATCCCCATGACGGCCACCTTGTTCGGCCTCAGTCCAGCGATGTCGCGGCCCTGAAACACGATCCGGCCTTGGGTCGGCTTTTGAAAGCCGGTCAGCAGGTTAAAGGCGGTGGTCTTGCCCGCCCCGTTGGGGCCGATGAGGCCGATGATCTCTTTCTCCCAAACATGAAAATCCAGGTCGGCCACGGCGATGAGGCCGCCGAAGTGTTTGGTCAGGCCGCGAACCTCAAGCATCGCCTTCCCTCCCCCAAGACCGGCCGGCCGCGGCTGTCCCAAACCGGCGCCTCAGCACCCCGGGGAGGCTGACCAGGCCCTCGGGCAGAAAGAAGAGCGAGGCGAGAACGATGGCGGCGTAGAGTATGTTCTGATGGGCGGCCTTGCTGGGCAGAAGCTCGGGCAGAAAAGTTAAGAAAATGGCTCCCACCACCGGGCCCCAGATGCTCCCGACGCCTCCGACGACGACGTAGAAGAGGATTATGACCGAGGTGGTCAGAGTGAAGCTCGTCGGGCCGGTCACGGCCACGTAGGGAACGTAGAAGGCCCCGGCCACGCCTCCGAAAAAGGCGCACACGGCCATGATTATCACTTTGTAGCGCGCCGTGTTGACGCCGACCGACTCGGCCAGGGACTCGTTCTCGGCCATGGTTTTTAAGGCCGCCCCCACCGGGGATTTCTCGATGAGGCCGAGGAACAGAAAAGTGAGGGCCGTTAGAATGAGGATGAAGTAGTAGTAATGCATCTTGTCAGAGATCTGCAGGCCCAGAAGCGGCTCCGGCGGCGGGCACTTCAGGGCCATGGGTCCTCCCAGAAACGGGGTCTTGATGATGGTCAGCCTGACCACCTCCACAAAGGCCACGCTGATGATGGCAAAAGGAATCCCCTTCACCCGCGCCGTGGCGTAACCCAAGCCCAAGGCCACCACCGAGGCGATCAGGCCGACCAGGGGAAAGGCGACCCAGTAATCAAGACCCACCTTGGCGCGCAAAAGAACGAGGCCGTAGGCTCCGATGGCGTAAAAAGCGGCCTGACCCATGAACCAGGCGCCGGAGACGAGGATGAGGCGGTTGCTGATCCCCAAGACCACGGCCAGGCCGGTCATTATCAGCAGGTGATGGGCGTAGGCGGTGTTGAACATCCACGGCAGGGCCGCCAGGACCACCGCGGCCCCCAACCAGGGCCACGCATTTTTTAAAAACCGCCTATTCACGGCCGAGCAGCCCTTGGGGCTTGAAAATCAACAAGCCGATGACAGCCAAAAAAAGAATGATGGTCGTCACTCCGCCCCAAAAGGTGTAGCCAAAGCTCTCCAGGAGGCCGATGAACAGCCCGCCCAGAATGGCCCCCGGAAAACTGCCCAGGCCGCCGAGGACGACGACGATGAGGGTCGTCATCAACATCGGCCCGGCCATGAACACGTCGGCGTAGTACAGCGGCGTGACCAAGGCCCCGGCCGCGCCGGCCACGGCCAGAGCCAGAAAAAAAGTCAAGGCCTTGATCCGATCCACGTCGATGCCCATCAACAAGGCCGCCTCGTTGTCCTGGGAGACGGCCCTTATGGCCCGGCCGATCTTGGTCTGGTTGAAGAAAAGATGAAATCCGATGACAATGCCCAGGGCCACCAAAACGATGACCAGTTTGTCATAGGTGACCATCACCCCCAAGAGCTTGACCCGGCCCGGAAAGGGCGAGGACAAGCCCTTGCCCTGCTCGCCGAAAATCTCCAGGGCCACTCCGGCGATGAGCATGCCCAGGGCCAAAGAGGCAAAGGCAAAGGTGAGGTCATTGCCCCTCAAATGCCTGAACAGCAGCCGCTCCAAGAGGACGCCGAACAAGCCCAGCCCCAACAAGACGACGATCAAGGCGGCGAAGTAGGGCAGCCCGGCCTTGGCGATGAGAAAATAGAACGATATGGCCCCCAGCATGTAGGCCTCGCCGATGGCGAAGAAAAGAATGCCGGCGTGGCCGTAGAGGAGCGAAAATCCGGCCGCGGTGAGGGCGTAGATCAGACCAGAGACGAGCCCGTTGACGAGGCACTGGCCTATGAGAATGGCGATCATCGGCCCATCCTCATTTGAGCATCAGCAATCCTTGGCCTGGATGAAGCTGGCCGGCCGGCCGCCGGTCACGGCCAAGGGAAAAGACCTCCTGACCGCTCAAACCAGCCGCCGGCCGTTGGTGCCAAGTTTTCGATCCGGCGATCAATCCCAGCCGTGGAGCATGTCCGCCATGGGGATGACGTCGATGGGCACGGCCTTGTCGCCCTGGACCTCGATGACGTACTGGGGCGCGAACCACTGGTGCGGTCGGCCGTAGGTCTTGGCCCCGCCAAAGGCGCCCTTGACGCCAAAGGGGGTCTTCCATTCCTGGCCCGACTCCAGCGCGGCCACGATTTTGTCCGTGTCCACGCTGCCGGCCTCTTCCACGGCCATAAACACGGCCGAGATGGGCAGGGCCGTCACCAGGGAGTGCTCGTGCCAGTCGCCGTACTTTTTCTTGTACTCCGCCTTGAAGCGCCTGATGCCCTCGGGGGTCAACTCGCCCTCGGTGGCGTAACCGTAGCCGATGAGACCCTGCATGTTCTCAATGCCGGCGATCTCTCCGGTCTGGGTCGGCGTGGGCGGATGGCTCTCCGCGAACAGCCCTTCAAAGCCCAGATCACGAGCCTGCTTCATCAAAAGCCCCCAGTAGGCGCCCGAGGAGGCGCAGTTGTAAAAAGCGTCCGGCTTTTTGGTCAGGGCCTTGAGAATGAAGGGGCCCATGTCCTTGGTTCCGGCCGGATAGTAGTCGTCGTAGACCACTTCGATGCCCACGCGCTGGCAGACCTTTTTGATCAGGTCGTGGCCGTAATGGGCGCTTTCGTCGTCAATGTCGAGCAAGGCCAGGCGCTTGATCCGGCGATTCTTGGCCACCCACTTGAAGATCCCCGGGAAGGACTCGTAGTATGAAATGTAGGACCGAAAGGCGTAGGGCCTGTTCTTCAAGGTCTCAGCCGCGGCCGCGGTGTGCAGGGTCAGAATCTTGGCCGGTTCGGTCACGGATAAAACGCCCAGGGTGCCGGGAGTGGAGATCTCGCCCAGGACCATGTTCACCTTGTCCGCGTCCACCAGCCGCCGGGCGGCGGTGGTCCCGCCTTCAGAGGTGTACTTGGAGTCGGCCTCATATAGTTTAATTATATATTTCTCTCCTCCAACGTTGAGACCGCCCTTGTCGTTGAAATAATCAGCCGCGATCTGGGCCCCGTTGCGGAAACCATTGCCCACAAAGGCCAACGGCCCACTAAAGGCCAAGGCGCAGCCGACCTTGAACTCCTTTTGAGCCGCCCCGGCCGAAAGAGGCAGGCTCATCATAAAGATAGCCGCCAAAATAAAAATCAGAACGCCTTTTTGCTTCATGATTCCTTCCTCCCCATACTCTTGGCTTTCTTGTCCAAATTGACCTAACCCGCCTCAACGGTTTTGAACTTAAACTCCCGCCAAGGTGAGCCCCTCTTATTCATGACATCTCTATTTTGGCTGACGACGCTTAAGATAGTCAGGCCTCTTCAAACCACAATTCGCCTAAATTTAACTTGAGAATTCCCCGTAGCTTGCTACGGGGAGAGGTTCATGTGCTAATGT
>CAYXRH010000397.1:0-3817 GCA_964466355.1 uncultured Thermodesulfobacteriota bacterium | reverse complement strand
CCACCACCGGCGCGCCGCCGCCGCCCACGACGACGACCTCGACCACCCCCACACCCACCACCTCCAGCAGCAGCTCGTCATCCAGCAGCTCGTCCAGCAGCAGCTCGTCATCCAGCAGCTCGACGACGACCACCTTGGGCAGTCCGGACCTGCAGCCTTGCGCGCCGGGGATGGGAAGAATTCTGCGGTGAGGCGTTCTGGGGTCGGAGGGCTGATATTGGTTCTATTTCTGGCCCTGGCCGCCGCGCCGGTCAGGGCCGGCCGGCTGGTCATGGACGTTTCGGCCCAGGCGGCGGCGGAGGCCGATCAAGTCCGGGTCGACATCAAGGTCACCAACCGGGGTGACGAGGCCGCCTTGAACGTCCGGGCCGAGGCCCTCAGTCAAAGCCAGGCTCCGCCTTCAGCGCTGAAGTCGTCCCTGGAGCCCGGCCAGACCAATCAATTTCGTCTCGACCTTCCCCTGCCCCGCACCGGTCCCGGCCGATACGCCGTCGTGGCCAGGGTCGGTTTTGAGGATCTCAACCAGTACCCCTTCTCGGCCCTGACTTCGGCCTACTATTCCATCGGTTCGGATCAGACCAGCCCCATCATCATCAAGACCGAACCGCTCGAGCTGGCCGCCCAAACCGAGGTCAAGCTGAAGCTGGTCAACCCGGCCGATCAGCCCTTGAAGCTGAAGCTGATCGTCTTCACCCCCCGCGAGCTGAGCGCCGAGCCCAAAGAGCAGACCCTGGACCTGGGGCCGCGGGGGGCGGTCGACGCCAGCTTCAGCCTGACCAACTTCAGCGGGCTCGTCGGGGCCAGCTATCCCATCTTTCTGGCCGTGGAGCATGACCTGGGCGGCCTGCACACGGCCAAGGCGGTCCAGGTCATGGTCAGCCTGACCAAACAAACCAACTTCCTCCAGCGCCACCTGAGGTGGTTCATCGCCGTTTTGGCGGCCCTCATCGCCGTCGCGCTCTGGCTCCAGATCAAAACCCGGAGGCGGACCTGAAGCGCCGCGCCCTGGTCGACTTCATCGTCGTCGCCGGCGCCATCGGGGTCGTAGTCCAGCTCCTGCCCTGGGCTCTCATTCTCGACCCCACCACCCCCACCGGCGGCGACACCCCGAGCCACTACGAGGCCCTGGTCTACTTCAAAAATTACGTCCTGCCCCAGGGGCGCCTGTGGGGCTGGCACCCGGGCAACCTGGCTGGCTACCCCATCTTTCAGTTCTATTTTCCCCTGCCCTATGTCCTGGGCGTCCTCCTCGGAAAGCTCTTTCCCCTGAGCGTGGCCTTCAAGCTGATAGTGCTCCTGCCGGCTCTAGTTCTGCCCTTGAGCGTCTACTTGTCCCTCAGACAGCTCGGCCTCGCCTTTCCCGGCCCGGCCGCGGGCGCGGTCATGGCCTTGAGCTTCGTTCTGGGCGAGACCAACCGTCTCTGGGGCGGCAACGTGCCCTCCATGCTCGCCGGCGAGTTCTGTTACGGCTGGGCCTTGAACCTGACCTTGATCTATCTGGGGCGAGTGTCGGCCTGGCTCAACGGGCGCAAGGGGCCCGTCCTTCCGGCGGTCCTGCTAGGGCTCATCGGGCTCTGCCACGCTTACGCCTTGCTCTTCAGCCTGACGGCCGGCCTCTACTTTCTGCTCCGCCCGGGACGCTTCAAGGTCGCCGCCGCCCGGCTCCTTCTGGTCTACGGCCTCGGGTTTCTGCTCCTGGCCCACTGGGCCGTGCCCATGCTGGCCTATTCGCCCTACACCGAGATGTTCAACTTCATCTGGATCGTCGATTCCTGGCGCAATTTCCTGCCGACCACCCTCCTGCCGGTGATGGTCATCGCCCTGGGGGGGATCGGCCTGGGTTGGCGGCGGCGAGAAGACGACGACAATCAGCGTCTGGGCTACCTTCTCTTCTGGGTGTTCAGCGCCGCGTTCCTCTTTTTGGCGGCCCCTTTCATGAACGCGGTGACCATTCGTTTCGGCCCCTTCGCCCATCTGGCGGCCGTGCTCCTGGCGGCCCAGGGCCTCGAGCTGGCCGTGAGGCGGCTGGCGGCCAAGGAGATCATCGCCCTGGTGATTCTGGTCGCCGGCGCCGTCTGGCCGGTCGCCCGCCTGACCTACATTCCCAACTGGCTCGATTGGAACAACGCCGGTCTGGAGCGCCGGGCGCCGTGGCCGAGGCTCAAGGAGCTGTTCGAGTACTTGAAAGGGGATTTTTCGATGCCCCGGGTGGCCTATGAGCATTCGGCCCTGAACCACAAGGCCGGGTCGGTGCGCATCTTTGAATCGCTGCCTCTCTTGGCCGGCCGGGCGACCCTGGAGGGCCTCTACATCCAGGCCAGTCCCAACGCGCCCTTCATCTTTTACATTCAATCCGAAACGTGCCAGCACGGCTCCAGCCCCTTGCCGGGCTATCTTTACTCCCGGCTCAATCTGCCCCGGGCCCTGGAGCATCTGCGGCTCTACAACGTCAGCCAGTACATCGTCGTCGATCCCAAGACCAGAAAGCTGGCCGACGAACAGAAAGGCTTGATGTTAGAGAGGGAGTTCGGCTCCTTTTCCGTTTACAGGGTCGAGGAGAATGAAAACGCCTACGCCGTGCGGCCTGAGTGTAGACCTCTTTTGGTCATCACCCCTCGGCCCCAGGAGGTGGCCTATGACTGGTTCAGGTTCACCGATCTCAAGGTGCCCCTGGTCTTGGCCCCTCGCCGAACGGCCGTTCAGGAGCGGTTGTTCCCCCGCGTCTTCGTCGACTCCGGGCAAGAGGACGACCCTCTTTTGGCCCTGCTCCGCCGCGACGCCTTGCCCCGCTTTCCCCTAGCCCCTCGGAGAGTGGGAGAAAAGGTGTCGCCGGAGAAGATCGAACTCAGAGGCCTCGCTCCGGGCGAGCCGGTGATGATCAAGATGTCCTTTCACCCGGCCTGGCAGGCCCAAAGCGGCGAGCGCGTCTGGCGGGTCAGCCCGGCCTTCATGCTCGTCTTTCCCCGGGCCGAGACCCTGACCCTGGCCTTCAAGCCGGCCGGACCCCACCTTTTGGGCCTGGGCTTGACCGCCTTCGGGGCGGCGCTGTGTCTCATTCTCCTTCTCAAGCCCTCTCTCGGTCGACGGGGCTGGCTGAAATCGCCGCCAGCCCCCTCCAAGCCCCAGGGGCCGAGCCGGCTCTGGCTCAAGGTCGTCCTCTTCGGCCTCGGCCTGGCGGCCTTAGCCAGCTTGTACGCCGTCCTCGACGACGCGGCCACCCTCCGCCGCCGGGCCAGGTCGCTCACGGCCCAGGGTCGCCTCGAGGAGGCCAGGCCTCTGTTTCGGGCCTCCATCGAGCGCTTCCCCCTCTCCCTGGTGGTGGACTACGCCTGGTATGATCTGGCCATGACCTACGTCACCGAGCAGAAGTGGCCCCAGGCCGAGAAGCTTCTGAGGCAGTTTCTTGAGCGCTATCCAGACTCCGTCGCCCTGCCCGAGGCCCTCTACCATCTCGGCTTGAGCCTCGAGCGTCAGGGCCGCCGCGAGGAGGCTCTCGCGTTCTTCAGGCGGCTCAAGGCCGATTTTCCGGATAACCCCTGGACCAAGCACGCCGCGCAATGGCTTCAGTGAGGCCAAGGGGCGGGCCTGGCGAATTTTTCTCCGCGGCTGAGGGACACACTTCTTCCGGGCAACTTCTTTCGCAAAGCAACTATTCAGGACCTCTTCAAACCACCGCCAGAATCAACACCATTGATCAATGATAACAAAAAATTAACCCTCGGCCTGGCTTAGCCGGACAGAAATGATTTCTTAATAATTTTCATACCAAGTTGCTTTCAAAGGTGTAATTTTGGTTGGTTGTTCTCACTTCAGGTCG
>CAYXRH010000396.1:0-3832 GCA_964466355.1 uncultured Thermodesulfobacteriota bacterium | reverse complement strand
GTGCTGGCCAAAAGACCGAGCAGCGAGCCGAGGCCGACCTTGATCGAGCCGCCGAGGCCCAGTCGGCCGCCGATGAGTTCCAAGGCCAAGGCCCCCCCAAAGGCCCCCAGGATCAGGCCCAAGGGGCCGCCGCTGAACAGGCCGATGAGGGAGCCGATCACGGAGCCGATCATGCCCCACCTGGTACCGCCCATCCTCTTGACCCCGTACACTCCGGCCAGATAATCGATCACCTGCAGGAGACCGGCCAAGGCCCCCAGGAGAATTAGCGTCGGCCAGCCGACGGTCTCAAACCCGGTCAAGAGGCCGTAAACCAAGGCCGCGGCGAAGATGATCGGCGGTCCGGGCAAGGCCGGCACGACCGACCCGACCAATCCCAAGGCCAGGAGGAGGCCGGTGATGATCCAGATCAACGTCAAGGACATGGGCTTTCCTCCAGCCGGGTCGCCGTCCAGGTGAGACCCAGGACCAGCCACACGAGCCTGACGTGCTCATCCACGTAAAAGCTGTCCCACAAAATCCGCACCAGAAAGGCGGCCAGGGACAAGAATCCGACCGCGCCCCAGACGGCCATCGGTCCGGCCCGACGCCACAGCGAGAAGGCCATCTTGAGGGCCCGATAGGCCAAAAACAAGAAGGCGGCCAGGCCGACCAGGCCGGTCTGGAGGGCCAGATCGAGGTAGGTGTTGTGGCAGTGCCACAGTTGAAATTTCTTGTACCGCTGCCAGAAGTCAGGAAAGGCCGGGGCGAAGTTGTGGCGTCCGTACCCGATGCCGCCCCAAGGATTGGTCTTGAGGCAGCGCCAGCAGTACGACCACACCAGCATCCGCTGGGACAGGGTGTTGGCCTCGATCTCCTGGCCGCCGTAAAGGCCGATCTTCTGTCCGTGGACGAGCACGCCCGAGGGCAGGAGGAGAACTATGGCCAGGGCGGTCGCGGCCAGGCCGATCAGATAGACTTTGAGGCGTTGAATGAAGAAAGGATGCAAGGCCAAGCCGGTCAAGGTCAGGGCCACCCAGCAGCCCCGATCAAAGGTGATGTAAACGGCCAGGGGCGTCATCAGGCTCACCATCCTGGCCGTCCAGCGCCACCAAGGGTTGATTGCTCTGAGGGCGACCACCAAAGCCAAGGGAAAGGCGACGACGAGGTAGGTCCCCAGGTAATGATAGTCCTCGGCCAGGGAGGCTTCGCGATAGACGTAGGAGGTCAGGGAGCCTCCGGAGGCGAAGAAGTGGATGATCCCGTAAGCGCTCAAGAGGCCCAGCCCGACCACCGCCGCCCGGCCCAAGCCCATCAGCCGCCGCTGGTCGTTGATCCCCCAGGCGGCCAGGTAAAACGTCAGGCAAGGGATGAGTATGTCGGCCCGGATCTCGTCCAGTGTCTCGGCCGGATTGACCGAATAGAGGGTCGAGGCCAGAGCCGCGGCCAGGAAGAGCCCGAAGGGCAGATCCATGGGCGTGGCCTTGACCTTCAGGCCGGTGATGATGAGCCTGAAGGTTAGGGCCGCCACGGTGAGGAGAAAGGTGAGGGTGATGAGGGTGTCGTTGTCTCTCAAGGGGAGGGCGACGAGCTGAACCATCAGGCCGCCGTAAATGATGGCCTCGGCGATCTTAGTGGACCTTGTCAAGGCCATGCCTTGCTTAGGCGATCTCGGCTTTGCGGATCAGGTGGTCATCGAGCTCGACGAAGACGGCGCGGTTGATCGTTTCCACCGAGACCACCAGGCGCGCCCCGGAGCGGCGGGTGACCAGGCGGCCGACGACCCCCTTGAACGGCCCTTCGACGATCCTGACCAGGTCGCCCACGGCGAAGTTCTCCGCGGGGTGGATGGTCTCGCCGGAATCGATCAGGATCTGCAACGATCTGATTTCGGCCGGGTCGACTGGCTGCGGTCGGCCCCTGAACCGGACCAGGTTGACCACGCCCACGGTCCTCAAGATGGACAGATGCCTGGCCGGATGAAGCGTGGTGTGGACGAAAAGGTAGCCCGGAAACATGGGCACTTCGATGCGCAGTCGTCGATCGGTCCGCCGACTCCAGGTTTTGAGCTTGGGCAGGAAGACCTCCTCCCCCTTGGCCTCCAGTTGACTGGCCGCGACCTGTTCGTGACGGGAGCGGGTGTAGATGGCGTACCAAGCCTCCTCGAGGAGAGGGCCGGCGGGGTTGAGCTCTTCCAGGCTCGGGAGCGAGGTCTCCATGGCTCGTATTCATAGCACAAAGGCCCCTTGAATGTCCACCGGCGCTCCGGGGATCTGAAAGCCCGGCCGCGGTTTTTAAACTTAAGTTCAACCGGGTTGGCCCCCTTGCCGGGCGGCGATGAAGTCGCTAAACTAGCGACGCATGTCCTATCTGGAGCAGCACACGCGCTCTCTCTTCGGCCGCGCGGTCCACCATTACGCCCTCATCCGCCACCAGGACCGGGTGGCGGTGGCCTTGTCCGGGGGCAAGGATTCCTTGGCCCTCCTGTGGCTCTTGGTCGAGCGGCGGCGGCGGGTCCCCATTGACTATGAACTGACCGCCTTGTGGGTCGATTTCGGCTGGCCCGGCTTCAACCACCAGGCCCTGGCCGGGTTCTGCGCCGGCCTCGACGTGGAGCTGGTTCAGATTGAGGCGGACTGGGATCCAAGGGGGCTCGATTCCTGCTACCTCTGCGCCAGGCGACGCCGCCAGAGGCTTTTCGAGGCGGCCCAGGAGCGCAGTTTGAACGTTTTGGCCCTCGGTCACAATCTGGACGATCTGATCGAGACGTTTTTCCTGAACCTGATCTTCGGCGGCCGCGCGGCCGCCTTCAGACCCAAGGAGAGCTTTTTCGCCGGCCTCTTCACGGTCATTCGGCCGCTGATCCTTTTACCCGAGGCCAAGCTGAGCCGCTTCGCCCGCCAGAAAGAATTGCCTGTCCAAACAGGGGCCTGTTCCAGGTCCCAGACCACCTCCCGGGCCCGCTTGAAGGAGGTTTTAAAAAATATCTACGCCCAGCATCCGCGGGCCAAGGAAAACATCTTCCGGGGTTTGAGCCGCGTCGACCCGGCCGCCTTGCCCAAAGGGCTGCCCGGCTGACTTGGGGCCGCTCGGGTGGGCCTTGGGGCTGGCTGAACGGCCATTTAAAGGAGTGAATTATGGAGCGTAGAGTTCTGATTGCCGTGGACGGGTCCCTGGGCGCGCTGAGGGCGGTTCGTTACGTGGGCCAGACCTTTGGACCAGTGGCTGATTTCAAGGTTGATCTGCTGCACATGATCGCCGCGGCGCCGTCGATTTTGGTGGAGCAGGCCCGGACCGAGGCCCAGAGCCTGACTCATCTCAAGAAGCTCAGGCTCAAGAACCAACGCCGGGGCGAGGAGGTCCTTGACCGGGCCGCCGAGGACCTTCTAAAGGCCGGAGTGCCGGCCGATCGGATCAGCCGCCGCGTCAGGGAGGCCAAGCGAGAGACGGCCCGGGAGATCGTCTTCGAGGCCCAGGACGGTCTTTACGACGCCCTGGTTTTAGGGCGGCGGGGGCTGGGCACCTTTCAGGAGCTTTTCATGGGCTCCATCTCCCAACAGTGCGTTCAGGAAGCCAAATCCGTGCCGGTGTGGATCGTGGACGGCGAGGCCGTGGGGCCGGAGATCCTGGTCGCCCTGGACGGCTCTGAGGATTCTTTCCGGGCCGTGGATCACGTCGGCTTCGTCGTCGCCCGGCATCCCGAGCTGAAGGTGATCCTCCTCCACGTCTCCACCGCCTTGGCCCGATACTGCACCTTTGAGCCTGACGAGGAGCTGTCGGCCATTGACAAAGACCTCCTCCGCCAAGAGGAGGATCGCTGCCTGAGCCAGTTCTTCAATCGGGCCGTCCAGAT
>CAYXRH010000395.1:0-3839 GCA_964466355.1 uncultured Thermodesulfobacteriota bacterium | reverse complement strand
GCCCGCAGGGGACTTTCACCCCCTAGCTATCGCCCATGCCGGGCGTACAACAAAGCGGGAGGTCTAAAACGCCTCCCGCTTTTTGCATTGACTGATCAACCCCCAACCCTAATCCCAACCCTCCACAGTTATCTCGCCCCTCAAGTAGCGGTCAATGTCCGCTGCGGCGCGCTTGCCGGCGCCCATGGCGCTGATGACAGTGGCGGCGCCAGTGACGACGTCGCCGCCGGCCCACACCCTGGCCTTGGTGGTCCGGCCCGTCTCCTCGTCGGCCACCACGGTCCCCCATCTCCTGCGCTCCAAACCGCCGGCCTCGGTGAAGACCAACGGATTGGGGCTGGTGCCGATGGCGATGACCACGGTGTCCACCTCTGTGTCGAACTCCGAGCCTGGGATGGGGACGGGTCTCCGACGCCCGCTGGCGTCAGGCTCGCCTAGCTCCATGCGGATGCACCTCATGCCGCGCACCCAGCCGTTGTCGTCGCCGTAGATCTCCACGGGATTGGTGAGCAGCTCGAAGATGATGCCCTCCTCCTCGGCGTTCTCCACTTCCTCCAGCCGGGCCGGCAGCTCTACCCTCGAACGGCGGTAGACGATCCTCACCTCATCGTACCCCAGACGCAGGGCGCAGCGAGCCGAGTCCATCGCCACGTTGCCGCCACCCACGATGACCGCTCGCCCCTTGACCTTGATGGGCGTGTCGTATTCGGGGAAGCGGTAGGCCTTCATCAGGTTAGTGCGGGTCAGGAACTCGTTGGCCGAATAGACGCCGTTGTAGTTCTCGCCGGGGATACCCATGAAATTAGGCAAGCCAGCTCCCGTGCCCAGGAACACGGCGTCGTAACCCTGTCCCCCCAGCAGTTCGTCAATGGTGAAGAGCTTGCCAATGACGGCGTCGAGGTGGATATCCACCCCCAACTGGCGCACGTAGTCTACCTCGGCCTTGACGATGGCTTTGGGCAGGCGGAACTCAGGGATGCCGTAGATGAGTACCCCGCCCGCCGCGTGTAGCGACTCGAAAATAGTCACGGCGTGGCCATAGCGAGCCAGGTCGCCGGCGCAGGTCAGGCCGGCCGGCCCCGCCCCGATGATGGCCACCTTCTTGCCCGTCGGCGGAGGAACCTCCGGTATGGTCATCCCCCGGGCTATGTCCCAGTCGGCGACGAAGCGCTCCAGCCGCCCAATGGCCACTGGCTCGTACTTCTTGGCCATGACGCACACTTCCTCGCACTGGGTCTCCTGGGGACAGACCCGCCCACAGATAGCGGGCAGGTTGTTGTCGCCCTTGAGGGCCTCCACCGCGCCCGGCATGTCCCCTTCCTTGATCTTGAGGATGAACGACGGAATGTTGACCTCGACGGGGCAGCCATCAATGCACGTCGGCTTCTTGCATTGCAAGCATCGTTCCGCCTCAGCCAGAGCGAGCTCCATGTCGAAGCCCAGGGCCACTTCGTTGAAGTTATGGCGACGTACCTCGGGATCCTGCCGAGGCATTTCCAGTCGGTTGGGTATTACCTTTGCCATCAAGGCCTCCTTCGATTTGACAAATTGGCAAAATGCCGATATGATTCTGATGAATCGGGTGGTCTGGTGATTGCTATCCTTGACCGGACGCTGTAGCCAGGCATCAGGGTCGCGACATGAAAGCGCTCCCCCGATTCTTTTTTATTGGATAAAGCCTAACAGCTCCAATAGCCCATCCGTGGTGATTCGGCGATTAGGCTTGTACTCTCCCTGATATATCGCCAGAGCTTGTGTATGCGCAGGGGATTGCTTGCCTAGTTGGCGAAACGCGATTAGTGCTGCGTTTACTATCGCTTCTCGAAAAGCTCCAACGACTGTTTCTCCTCGTCGAGGTAGACACGCTGGCGGGCCAACAACAGGTCCCAGTCCACCTGGTGGCCGTCGAATTCCGGGCCGTGGACGCAGGCGAATTTGGTCTCCCCGCCCACCTCACAGCGACAGGAGCCACACATCCCCGTGCCATCCACCATGATGGAGTTGAGGCTGACAGTGGTCGGCACGTTGAAAGGCTTCGTGGCCAGCGCGGTGAACTTCATCATGATGGCCGGCCCGATGACCCAGATATGATCAATGCCGCTGCGGGTCTCCAGCAGTTCTTTGAGGGGGTTCACGACAAATGCCTTGCGTCCGTAGGAACCATCGTCGGTGCAGACGATGAGCTCATCGGAGACGGAGCGTATCTTGTCTTCCCAAAAGATGAGCTCCTTATTGCGAGCGCCAATGATAGAGATGACGTGATTCCCAGCCTCCCGCAAGGCGCGGGCGATAGGGTACACGAGGGCAATGCACAAACCGCCGGCCGCACAGATCACAGTGCCGTACTTCTCGATCTCAGTGGGGTTGCCCAGGGGCCCGGTGAAACTGGCCAGTTCATCGCCGACTTCCAGGGTTCCCAGGTGCATGGTGGTCTTGCCCACCTCCTGAAAGACAATGGTGATCGTGCCCTCGTCCCGATCGTAGTCGGCGATGGTCAAGGGGATGCGCTCCCCTTCCTCCGAGACGCGGACGATGACAAACTGGCCCGCCTTGGCCTTGCGCGCCACCTCGGGCGCAGCAATCACCATCAGCTTGACGACCGGCGCCAGGGCCTCCTTGACCAATATCTTATACACGCTTTAGCCTCCTCGCTTCTGTGATGAAAATTGCGGTGATGATCCCCTCTCGCGTGTTGCTGGCCTGCTGGCTTCTACCCATACCGCTCTCGAGCCAAACGTGGCCGCAACACTCAGGGGGGAGAGTGGTGAATCCAAAATCGCTCTGCGGGGATTGCGGACAATAGGTCCGCGCTTTGGGCCTGGATCGCCCGATCCGAGCCGGGCAGAATTATACATCTAAACGATGCGGCTGTCAAAATGCCCCTTTTTTCGTAGTGACGACTTCAGTCGTCTATCACGGAGTCAAAGCGACCAAAGTCGCGACCACGAACCCCCGCCCTATCGCTTACGAAGCTTACCCCGCTTTTGCCCCTCCTCCTCTCCCCCGCCCAGGGCGGTCACTTGGCGCAAGACCTCCATGACGGACAGGCCCACCTTAACCATCTTGCCCGCTGGGATAGACTGGGGCGTCTCCGCCTCTTCTTGTCTGGCAGCCCGCACATAGAGCCAGGCGGCCAGAATCCCCAGCGCACTTCCCGCTAGTCCCCCGATGATGAGCGTTTTGTTCTGCGAGTTCATTGTTATCCCCCTTTCGGCAATAGAATCTGTTTGAGCTATATCAACCGCTCATATCCACTGATGGTGCAGCAGCACACTAGAATACTACCCCAAAACACCGTCTTTGTCAACAGCGACGCATGACCGTTTAGCAGTTGACTGGGCAATCCAGCAAGCTTGACATTATTTCCTATCAGTGTATAATACCCATAGGCTTTGCTATAGTCAAAGAATGGCTGGGGGAGCCTGGTGAGCCAGGCTGAGAAGAGGCCCGGTTATCAGTTATTAGCTATTGGATATTCAGCCAAATGCCTCGACCCCTTGAACCTGACCTGGATCATGCCAGCGGAGGGAAGCGATGGAGTTTTCACGGGGCCGCCAACCTTGTCCAGGTCAGGCGGCCTTGTTTTTTTGACAAGACTTCCGAAGTCTCGAAAGGGCTCTATTCAGTAACTCTTGAGGCTATTTGTGGAAATGTTTTGTCTTTGAGACGCTCGGCTGAAGACTTTGGAAGTCTAGCCTCAACTGGGGAAGGATCAATGAGAGCCATCATCATCGCCAATGGCCGAATTCGCGATAGCGATTTGCATCGAAGCCTGGTTGCTCCCACGGATCTGGTCATCTGTGCCGACGGCGGAGCCAGCAATGCCCTGGCTTTGGGCC
>CAYXRH010000394.1:0-3841 GCA_964466355.1 uncultured Thermodesulfobacteriota bacterium | reverse complement strand
GTCAAAACCCGCTCAAAGACGGACGAGACCCCCAGCACGACCAAAACGACGACCAAGGCGATGATCGCCGCGGCGGCCCAGAACCTGATCCGACCGACGGCCCTTTGCCTCAAGAAAATGGGGGTGATGATGCCCACGGCCACGAGCGTGGCCAACCAGCCCCCCCGGGACATGGAAAGCACGAGGCCGATGAGGATGATGAATAACAAGAATGGCCACATCCCCTGCCGCTCCAGGGCGCCGCTCAACAGCAGCCCCAGGCCCAAGGCCAAGCTCATCTCCAGGTAGCCGGCGAAGTGGTTGTGGTTGAGAAAAGGCGCCGCCGCGAACACCCCTTGACCGGGGACGGTCTCGGCCCAGAAGATCGGCAGGCCGCCGCCGATGAACTTGTACATTCCCAGGCAGGCCACGATCGCGCCGAGGCAGAGAATTATGTGGACCATTCGCGCGACGTGCTTTCTTTTTCGGGCCAGATCAAAGACCACGTAAAACACGGCCAGGTAAAGTATGAGGCGAAGGGCAGCCCAGAAGGTGGCCGTGGGATAGATGGAAAAGAAAAACGAAGCCGCCACCAGCCCCCAGAGCAGCCCCAGGGGCCACTCCAGGGAGCAGCGGGGCAAGACGGCCTCCCCCTGCCACAGCCGCCTGACGACCATGGCCGTGAAAGCGACTAAAATCAGTCCCAGGCAGGTCAAGAAGGCCCACTGCGGCGTCGATCCTCGGGCCAGGGGGGAGAAGAGCAGCAAGACCATCAGGCTCCAGAACTGAACCCGGTCGGCCATCGAGGTAAATAAAACCACAGCTCCGCATTCTCGAATACAAATGCTTCATTCTCTAGCAAGCATTCGTACTCGCGCCGATAAATCTAGTCTTCAATCAGGCCGGAGAGGCCACTTTTATGAAGGCCTCTTTTCACCCGCCGGGCTTGAGGCCCTTTTTCGGTTGTCCGCCCTCTCTCTGGCGTCTCTTGCGGCTCAGCGACCGCGATTTGGGATAGTAGCCGCCGTATTCATAGTAGTAGTAGCGCCCGTGATAGTAGCCTTCTTTCTTCATGTCGAACATGTTCAACACCGTGCCAACTATCGGCGTTTCGACGGTCTCCAACTGCTCTTTGGCCCGCAAAGCCTCCGTCACCGGAGTCCTGTCGGCCCTGATGACTAAAACCACTCCTTCAGCCATGTCAGCCAGAACCGTGGCGTCGCTCATGCCCACGGCCGGCGGCGCGTCGAGAATGACCATGTCGAAGTGCTGCTTCAAAAGATCGACCAAGACCCGCATTCGTTTGCTGGTCAACAAGTCCATGGGATTGGGCACGCTCTTGCCCGTGGTCATGACCCACAGGCTCTCCCCTTTGACCTGGACCAAGCAGCGGTTTATCCTCCTGAACAGGAAAGGAGTCGGCGGGCTGATGCCGGCGTCGACGTGGCCCAAGGCCGAGGCCAATTCCATCTCCTTCAAATCAGCTTTGCCATTAGCGACGGACTTGTCTTCCAAAAACACATACTCGGCCTCTTGGCAGCGGTAAAGCTCGGTCAGGTTTTGCTGCATCTGCATCTTCAAGGGACCGGCCAGATCGTCGGCGCTCAAAAGGCCGAGTCGCAGCAGGATCTGCCCCAGTCGCTGGGAGGAGTTCCGCTGCATTGCCAGAGCCGTCTCCCCCTGCTCTTCGGTGATGCGGCCGCTGCGGACCAACAGAGCGCCGAGCCGAGCCCCCGGCGGACGGCCCGACCAATCCACGTCCACGATCCGTCCGTCCAAAAAGGCGACCTCAAACATTTCCCGCGGGGTCCGGTATTTCAAGAGTCCAGTCCTCTCCTGGACCGCCAGAAGGGTGTGAATATCGCCCACGGCCGTCTCGCCGAGGCGGCCGAAGCTGACTTCAGTGCCCAAGGCGTCGGTCAAGACATCGGCCAGGCCCGGCCGACCATAGAGGGCGGAGCTTTTCCTCGTCTTGGGCAGACGCATGTCGGCTTCGATCAAAATGGTCCTCACCCCCTGCATGGCCATGGTCAAGCCGAGATTGAAGGCCGTGGTGCTCTTGCCGTCATGGGGGGCGGAAGAGGTGACGACGTAGACCCCTTTCCGCCGGTTCAACTCCGAAAACCTGAGCCGGCTGACTAAGATCCTGAAGGCCTCGGTGAAGCGGCTGTTCAGGGGCAAATCCAGCACGCTCGGGCCAAAGACCCGCTTCGATTTGCCGGTCATGCCGTAGCCGTTGCCCACGACCGGGACTTCGGAGAGCACCTGGAGGCCTAAATGCTTCTCAATGTCGGTCCGGTTGTGCAAGGTCTGATCCATGTAATCGTTAAACAAAGCCAAGCCGATGCCGAGCAAAAGACCCAGCATGGCCCCCACGGCCAAGTTGAAGGCTTTTTTAGGCTTCACGGGTTTGTCCGGCGTGCTGGCCGGCTCGACCAAGCGCAGGTTGCTCTTGGTCACCTCCCCCAAGACCTCGCTCTCTTTGAGTCGGCCCAAGAGAAGCTCGTACAACTGCCGGTTGGTCTGCACCTCCCGCTCTAAAATGGCGTATCTCAGCTCCTTTCGATTGGTGGCGATGGCTTCTTGCTCGTAGTGCTTCATGGCTTCCAAGAGGGCCTTCTCTCTGGCCAGAAGCATGGACAGCTCTGATCCGGCGTTGTCGAGGGCTTTTTGAATCTGTTGGTGTATCTTGGCCGTGAGGCCACTGATGGTCGATTGAATCTTTATGATTTCCGGATGCTTCTTCTTGTATACATCTGAAAGGCGGTTGTACTCTATCTCGGCGCTCAACAGCTCGCTGAACAAATCCTCTAAAAGCTTATTGTTGAGGAAGATTGGTATGTTTCGTATCTTTCCGGCCTTGTTCTGCTCGATGTACCTTTTCAACTCCGAGATCTTGGTCTCAACCTCCAGGCGCTTGCTTCGCGCCTCCAGGTAGGCCGTGTTCATCTCCTCGATCTTGTCCACGTTGATCTTCTGTTTGTTCTTGATTGAGAAGAGGTTCTCCTGCTCCTTGAACTCCTGGAAGTTCCTTTCGGCGACCTCGACCTTGTGCTTCATCTCGCTCAGCTGCTTGTCCAGCCACCTCATGATCATCTTCTCGCCTTCGAGGCGGACTTCCGTGTCGTAAAGGATGTAGCTCTCGGCCAGGGAGTTGGCGATGTCTCGGGCCAGGGCCGGGTCGTTGTCCTCGACCTCGATTCGCAGCAGCCTCGTCCCCCTGACCTGCTTGATGCTTATCTTTTTCTTCAAGGCCTCTATCTTGGCCGCTATTTGCCGCGCTTCCTCGGACAAGGCGTCTTTTTCTTCTGCCTCTTGGGGGGACAGCCGGGCTAGCAAGGTCTCCAGGTTGCCGCGCACGTTGGCCACGAACCGCCCCACGGGATCCATTTCAAAGAGGCCGTCGCCCAAATCCAAAGCGGTGATGACTTTCTCCAGCACCGGCCGTGATGAGACGGCCTCGAAGTGGGTCTGGAAGGTCAGCTCCTCGGAGACGTAGTTCCCGTAGTTGACCACCTCGCCGGTCAGCGGCGAGACAGCTTGCTCCTCCCCGATGACCATGGCCGCCGAGGCTCGAAAGATGGGCTTCATGGAGAACGTCAGGACAGCCGTCAACAGCAGCGTAATGAACAGACAACCCAGGATCAACCATTTCCGCTTCTCTAGGCGGTGGTAGTAGTCCTTGAGATGTGATTGGCTGCCGCTATCCTCGTACATCGAGGCTCCTAAAACCACGATTTCGGTATGTAGATGCGGTCACCCGGCTTGAGCAGAATGTCCGGCTTCTTGCCTTCCTTGACCGTCTCCAGGTTGACCTTGATGGTCTCCTGGGTCCCGTCCGGGTTGCGTCGGGTGATTTTGC
>CAYXRH010000393.1:0-3847 GCA_964466355.1 uncultured Thermodesulfobacteriota bacterium | reverse complement strand
CGGTCCACAACGCCCACCAACCCGTTGTAGCCTACATAGGCCACCACGAGCATCAAAATGAGCACCAGTCCAAATCCGCCGTAGATCTTGGGCCCCAACTTTAAATTACGAAACATGTCCATCCTCCTCCTGATTGATTGCTCACCTTGGGCGACCGATCTCTTTCTCTTCGGCCGCCAGAATTATTCCCCTCTTGTCTTATCTTTTTTAAACAACCCCTCTGGCCTATTATTCTATCCCCATCACGGCGAATGCCATTCATCACCACCTTAAACATGGTCTGACCGCGACTAACCGCCGTGGCCCTCCTCGATCAAACGCTCGATTTTGCCGATTAAATCGTGTATGTTCACCGGTTTGGTTAAATAATCGTCCATGCCGGCCTTCAGGCAGAGGTGACGATGAACATTCATGGCGTGGGCGCTGAGACCGATGATCGGGGCCCGGCCGCGGCCGGTTCGTCTTTCCATCTCGCGGATGCGACGAGTGGCCTCCAAACCGTCCATGCCCGGCATCTCCAAATCCATCAAAATGAGATCCCAAGTTCGCGGCCCGAACATGGCTACCGCGTCTTGGCCGTCATCGGCGGTCACCACCTCGTGACCGCGCTTGGCCAGGAGCTTGAAGACCAGCTTTTGGCTGATGGGATCATCCTCAACTAGCAATATTCTCAAACTTTTATTGGTTTTGCCGATCTGAGGTCTGGCCACGGACTTCGTCTCGACGGCGTTTTCCTTGACGCCTTTCAACATGGTCAACATGGTCTGCAGGAGCTTGGCCTTTCTGACCGGCTTGGCCAGAATGGACAAGTTGTTGAGGCGATAAAGCCGCGACAGCTCTATCCTTCGCGCCGAAGAGAGCAGAATGATCGGCAGGCCGACCGCCTTGACCTCTTCTCTGATGCGCTCGGCGCAGGTGGGGCCATCCATGCCCGGCATTTCGTGATCCAAAAGAACCAGGGCGAAGGGATCTTGGGATCTCATGCTTTCAGCCACTTTTTCCAAGGCCTCAAACCCATTTTCAACCATTACCGGCGCGAAGCCCCAGGAGGCGACCATGTCCCGCAGAATCGTTTGCGAAGTGACGCTGTCGTCAACGATCAGGATCTTGGCTCCGGCCACGTGGTCAAGGGACGGCCGCGCGGCGATTTGGGGATCTGAACCGGCTTCACAGGGCAGAGTGAAGTGAAAGGTGGTCCCCTGGCCGACCTCGCTTTCGATCCATATTTGGCCGCCCATCATCTCGACCAACTGCCTGGCGATGGCCGTTCCCAGCCCCGTTCCCTCTTGACGGCGCTTCGCGGCGCCGGGGAGCTGGATGAAGGCTTGAAATATCTTGTCTAAATGTTCGGTCGGGATGCCCATCCCGGTGTCGCTGACGGCGAAATGCAGCCTCATGGCCCTCATTCCTTCCACACTCTGACGACCACTTCGCCCTTGTCGGTGAATTTGATGGCGTTTCCGATCAGATTGACCAGGATCTGACGCAATCTCATGGGATCCCCCTTTAAATAGATCGGCACTTCGGGCGTCAAATGGCAGAACAGTTCGAGTCCTTTCTGGTGGGCCTTGGCCGCGAAGCTGTCCATGGTCGTCTCGAGGATCTCGTGCAGATCAAAATTCACCTCCTCCAGCTCCAACCGGCCGGCCTCTATCTTGGAGAGATCGAGGATGTCGTTCAGTAAACTCAAAAGGGCCTCCCCGGACTTCTTGACCGCCTCGAGGTATTCTATTTGCTCTGGCGTCAAA
Organism: uncultured Thermodesulfobacteriota bacterium; assembly: GCA_964466355.1. Taxonomy (GTDB): domain Bacteria; phylum Desulfobacterota; class Desulfarculia; genus CAYXRH01. The sequence continues at coordinate 2,099 of CAYXRH010000393.1, read as the reverse complement.
TCCGTGACCAGGGCCAGATCGGTCATGCCCAAAATGGCGTTCATGTGGATGCGGATGTCGTGGCTCATTTTAGCCAGAAAATCGCTCTTGGCCTGGCTGGCCGCTTCGGCCGCGGTTTTAGCTTTCCTCAATTCCTCTTCGGCTCTTTTCCGCTCGGTGATGTCTCGGGCGATGGTGAGGATTAAAGCCTGGTCATTTATCTCAACCGGATGCGACCGGGTCTCCACGGGCACCGCCTGCCCATCTTTACGGATGAAGGTGAACTCACTCGGCCCAAAGGGCAACCCTCGGGCGCACTTGGCCATCTCCTCGGCGGCGCGGGAATGCTCCTTCTCGGAGAGGAGGTTGAAGCACGAGAAGTCTAAGCCATACATCTCCGCAGGCTCGAACCCGCTCAATTCAACCATGGCCCGATTGAGCTGCAGGAATCTACCTTTCAAGTCGCACAGGTAAATGGCGTCAGGCGAATGCTCGAAGAGAACCCTCAGCCTTTCCGCCGAGTTCTTGAGTTCTATCTCCCGAGTCTTCTGCGCGTCCATGGCCTCCTTGAGGTGCAGAGCAGAGCGGACCCTGGTCAGCAGCTCTATCATTGCGAACGGCTTCCTGATGAAATCCGTGGCCTGGACGTCAAAGGCCTCCTTTAAAGTGGCGGCGTCTTCCTTGCCGGTGACGACGATGACGGGAATGTCCCTAAAGCGCTCTTGGCCCTTGATGAGGCGGCAGGCCTCCAGGCCGTCCATGCCGGGCAGGACGATGTCCATCAGGATGAGGTCGATTTTGGGCCTGGATTCTTTGGGAGCGTTGAGACCGAGTTGCTCAAAGGCCTCTTCCGCCGAGACAGCGGTCAAAAGACCGACGTGCCCCGCAGTGGCGAGCATGTCGCGGATGAGTGTCCGCTCAACCGGGGAATCGTCGACGATCAAAATGGCCATTCGCTTGCTCCCTCATCCTGGCCAGGAGCTGAGAGGCGTTTTATAAAATGAGACGTGGTTTCAATTAACTTTTTTGAGGGGTTTCGAAAACACGACCACCTTCCTGCGCCCCGTCAAAAAAGCTTGACCACCCTTTTGAGCGTGGTCCGTCAGCCAAGATCAGGGACCAGCCACCTTTTGAGTCAATCAAGGTGGGGCCCAGGATGTGAAGGGAATCAACCGTCTCTCGCGCGAGGGAGAATCGCCCCACCCAGGCGCAAATCTATCTCACGTCAAATCGAGGGGCAATCAGCACTCTGAGGCAATTGCGAGGGCTAATTAAGCTGAAAAACGCCTCAGAAAATTGGGTAGTTGCCTGTAGGTGGGCGACTTAGAAAGGCTTAGGTTTCATCCATCAGTCTCGGCCGAAGCCGGCTCTTCAAGCTCTGCTCGGCCCTAATCCGATCTCCGGGCTGAGGTAAGTTGAGAGTGTTGAAAAACACTCTCAAAAGCGGGCCAGGGACGGCCCGCCAAATCGCGAGGTTTAAAGAACCCAAGCGATTTGAAAGCCTTGCAAAAACCACGCTTTTTGCAGGCGTGGTTGAAAAAGGCCATCCAGGCCTTTTTCAACAGTCTCAAGTTTGATCGGCCGCGGCCCGCCGAATGGCCCGGACCAGTTCTTGAACCGGACTGGTCTTGAGGACGTAGCCCTTGGCGCCGGCCTTGAGCATCTCCTCGACGATTCGTCGGCTGGAATGGGCTGACAAGGCTACAATTCATGTCATTGAGAGGGCGGCCAGTATCTGTCGGGTGGCCTTGATGCCGTCCAGCTCGGGCATGGCCACGTCCATGACGACCACGTCCGGCATTACTTCGAGGGTTTTGGTCACAGCGCTCAGGCCCGTATCCGCCTCGCCGACGACCTTCAGATCGGGCTGCTTGGAGAGTAAAAACCGCAGCTCTCGCCTATAATTAACGTCATCATCAGCCAGAAGAATCCGCAGCATGGACACTCCTCATCAGCGATCCTCCGCCGCGCCTGGTCGTTTTTTCAAGGACGCCCGTCTGGAAGTAAAGTAACAGCACGTTCTTGAAGAAGGCAATCGGCCGTTGGAGGCATTTGTGGCTACTAAAAGGAGTGAGAAAAGGGACGGTGTAAGGACTAGCCCGGATATTTCACAAAGGAGG
>CAYXRH010000392.1:0-3870 GCA_964466355.1 uncultured Thermodesulfobacteriota bacterium | reverse complement strand
TCGTCCACGGCGAGACCCTGGTCGAGCCGGTCGCCCCAGAGACCAATCAGGCCGCCCTGGAGGCCGAGGTGGATCTCTTGGCCCATCCCGGCTTGATCACCGAGGCCCAGGCGGGGCTGGCCGCCCAACGGGGCGTCGCCCTGGAGCTTTCTTTTCGCAAGGGCCACTGTTTGACCAACGGCCGCGTCGCTCTTCTGGCCAGGGAGGCGGGGGCGGTGCTGCTGGTCAACTCCGACGCCCACGCCCCCGGCGACCTGATGACCGCCGAGATGGCCCGGGCCGTGGCCCTGGGCGCCGGCTTGAGCGAGGCGGAGTATGAAGCCCTTCAGGCCCAGGCCCTCTCCCTGGCCGCCGCCGCCGCCGACTTCTGAGACCGCGGCGAGGCTGCCCTTTTGTCCCGATTACGACGTCGCCTGGTCCGCGAACCAAAATGTGGCTTCGCCAAAGTCTCATTTCTGGAGCCATGGCCAGGATGACCTTCCGCTGGCGGCGGTTTTGAGGTCGGTTAGAGGTCAAGAGAGTGCCTTTTAAGCCCTATGACGTCGTCATCGTCGGCGGTGGAGTGATCGGTTCCTCGACGGCTTTTCACCTCCTCAGGGCCGAAGCCGCTCTCCGCCTGGCCGTGGTCGAAAAGGACCCCACCTATCAGTTCGCCTCCTCGTCCCTGTCCGTGGCCAACGTGCGCATCCAGTTCAGCCTCAAGGAGAACGTCCAGATATCCCTTCACGCCTTCGAAGCCCTGGACCGCTTCGCCGAGGAGATGGTCGTGGACGGGGAGGCGCCCGACGTGGCCTTCCGCCGGGAGGGCAACCTCTTCCTGGTGGACGAGGCCGGGCGGGAGACGGCCGAGGCCGCCTTGGACCTCCAGCGCCGCTTGAACGGCCCCGTGGAGTGGCTCTCGCCCCTTGAGATCGAGGAGCGTTTCCCCCTCTACGCGGTCAAGGACTTCGCCGGCGGCACCTTTGGACCCAAGGACGGCCACATCGACGCCCACGCCCTCCTGATGGGCTACCGCCGCAAGGCCAAGAGCCTGGGGGCGGGGTTGGTGAGCGGCGAGGTCAAAAGGCTCGAAGCCTCGGGCGGCCGCGTCACTGGCGTGGCGCTGGCCTCGGGCGAGAGGCTTAAGGCCGGAGTCGTCGTCAACTGCGCCGGGGCCTGGGCGGCCCAGGTGGCCCTGACGGCCGGGCTCAGGCTGCCCGTTGAGCCGGTCAAGCGCCAGATTTTCGTCCTGGATCCGGCCACAAAGCCCCCAGGCCCCCTGCCCCTGACCATTCTGCCCTCGGGGCTCTACTTCCGCACCGAGACCGGAGGAGTGATACTTTTGGGCAAGTCCCTCAAGGACGATCCGGTCGGCTTTGATTTCTCCTGGGACCGGGAGCGTTTTTTGGAATTGCTCTGGCCCGAGCTGGCCCGGATCGTGCCCGTTTTCGAGACCCTCAAGCTCCTGAGGGGCTGGGCCGGATTGTACGCCGTCAACAGCCTCGACGGCAACGCCATCCTGGGCGAATGGCCTGATTTAAAAGGCTTGTATCTGGCCAACGGCTTCTCGGGCCACGGCCTGCAGCAGGCCCCGGCGGTGGGCCGCTACATCGCCGAGCTGATTTTGAAAAAGGAGCCAGCGTTGGACTTGAGCGTCTTCAGCCCCCAAAGAATCCTGGACAATCGCCCCTTGAGCGAGGCCGGCCTGGTTTGAGGTTGTGGCCAAACCACATTTTTATTCGAGGACCAGGCGAGGCCGTGACCGGGACCGGGACAAAAGGGCGGTTTCGTCACCGTCTCAAGTTGAGGTTCCCTCCTCAATGAATTCCCTGGCCCTAGCGACCATGGGCGGCAGGACGACGCCGATGCCTTCCTCAAACCTGAGGTGGGCGCGGTGGTCGAAGGGCGTGCGGCCTCGGTTTATGAGAATCAGCTTGGCCCCGGCGCGGAGAGCGCATTCGGGCAGAGTGTTGGCCGGCGAGACGACCAGGGAGGAGCCGACGACGATGAACAGGTCGCACTTCAGGGCGTGGTCCAGGGAGAGCTCCATCTCTTTTGCGGGCATGGGATCACCGAAATGGACCACGCTGGAGATGAGCCTCCCGCCGCAGGCGGGGCAGTCGGGCTGACCGGCCACGGGGGCTTCGGCGCGGCGGCCCTGACCCCATTTCCGCTCCTCCCAGTTCACCGCGCTCTTGGCGAATCTTTTATCGCAGGCGAGGCATTTCATCAGATTTCTGTTGCCGTGGAGTTCGGCCATGCTCTCGGGGTCAATGCCTGATTGTCGGTGGAGGTCGTCCACGTTCTGGGAGATGAGGAAGCTGAGCTTGCCCATGCTCTGCAGCTCCACCACGGCCAGGTGTCCGGCGTTGGGTCTGACCTCATCAAAGGGGACCTTCATCGCCGGCGGCGGCAGGCCCTTGTCCTGCCGCGTCCACACGCCGTCGGGGCCCCGGAAGTCCGGCACCCCGGAGTCGGTGCTGATGCCGGCGCCGCTGAAGACCACCAACCTCTGGGAAGCGGCGATCCAGCGCGCGCCGCGCTCGATTCTCCGGCTCAAATCAGTCTCCATGCCGCCATCTCCCTCTTGAGCTCTCAAGACTGATTATGCCTCTTCAGGGCCGCGGTTTCAACGTCCTCGGGCGGTGCGGCCAAATGCGGCCGAGAGTGAAGCCCGGCGTTGACTCCAAAACGGGGATTGATTAAGAAAAAAAGTGACAGTCGGGTGATCGGGGCCATGGGTCGGTGTCTCATACTTCAGGGCGGCGGATTCCGGGCGGCCTTTGCGGCCGGCGCCTGCCTGGCCTTGGGCGATTTGGGGTTGGGCGACTTTGACTCGGCCCTGGCCGTGTCGGCCAGCGCGCCCACCCTGGCCTACTTTTTGACGGGCCAGTACGCCGAGATCAGGGAAGTCTGGGAAAACTACGTCGCCACCCCCCGGCTGGTCAGATACTCCGGCTTGTGGGGCCGGGGCCGCAAAGCCGGCTGGCCTCGCCCCCTGCTCGACACCCATCATCTGGTCTTCGAGATCTTCAGGGATCGCTTTCCCTTAAACATTGACCAGCTCATGGCCTCTCGGACCGAGGCCTATTTCGTGGCCATGGACGCCGAGACCTTTGAACCCCATTACTTCCCAAAGGACGCCGAGTTGATGTACCAGATCATGTGGGCCTGTCTGGCCCTGCCGGCGGCCATCCCGGAACAACCCATCCTCGGCGGCCGGCGCTACATAGACGGCGGCCTCGTCGACTCCATCCCCGTCGAAAAGGCTGCGGCCCTGGGCGCGGAGCGGAGCCTGATTGTGCTGACCGTGCCCCTGGACAAAAAAAGTGGCCCGCCGTCGGCCCTCGAATTGTGGCTGGCGGGAGGCTATTTCCAGGATCACCCTGGGCTCAAGGAGGTGGTGATGAGAAAGGCCGAGCTGACCGAGCGCCGCCTCTCTCTTCTGCGCCGCTGGCGGGACGAGGCGGCCGAGAAGGTGGTGATCGTCAGCCCTCAGAGCGACCTGCCCGCCGCCCGGATCACCCGCGACCGCGAAAAGGTCCGGCGAACCGTGGCCCTGGGCTACCGGGCGGTCAGGGACTCTCAGGAGGCGATCCGAGGAATTTTATCCGTCTGATGCCAGGTTGAGACCTCTGCGAAACAACATTTTGGTTCGCGGACCAGGCGCGAGGTTTTAGAGAAGCGCAGCATATGATGGTAATATGTGAGCATTCGAGAAAACCGAGCAACGCCGTCATCGGGCCAAAGGGGCAGTTTCGCAGAGGTCTCAGGTTGCTTTCAAGGGTGTAATTTTGGTTGGTTGTTCTCACTTCAGGTCGAGGGTTCGGACAGGTCTGATACCAAGTTGCGATCTAAAGAGTAATATGGTATGGTGCCTTCAGGAGATAG
>CAYXRH010000391.1:0-3904 GCA_964466355.1 uncultured Thermodesulfobacteriota bacterium | reverse complement strand
ACGCTGACGTGGACCGCCCGGGCTTCGATGCTCAAGACCACCTCCTTCTCCGAAGCGTGGATGATGAGCTCCACGGGCTGGCCCTTGTCCAGCGGCTTAGTGGCGGTGAGCCGGATGCCGCCCAGGGAGATGTCTTGGGTCTCACCCTTAAAATAGTCCTGGCCGCTGCCCAGGGAGCGGTAATCCACTTCGGCCTGATAGGCCACCCGTGGATACCGCCGCCGCTCCGGCGCCGAAGAGCAGACTTGGTTGCGGCCGAGGTGTTTGGCTTCGTACAAGGCCATGTCGGCCCGGTTGATCAGGTCTATGGACAACTGGGCGTCGCCGGGGAAGTTGGCCACCCCCAGACTTACGGTCAAGTTCCCGCTGGGCAGAACTTCTTGGCCGTAAAACGGGTGCTTCTCCACGGCTTGACGGTGGCGCTCCGCCGCCCCCACGGCCTCCTCCCGCGTGGCCCGGGGAAGGATGATGACGAATTCCTCGCCGCCGTATCGGATCAGGTAATCGATGGACCGAGCGCTCATCCTCAGCAGGTGGGCGATGTCGGTCAGGGCCCGATCGCCGGCCAAATGACCGTGATGGTCGTTGTAGTTCTTGAAATGGTCCACGTCGAGCATGACCATGGAGAAGGTCATGTTGTAGCGCCTGGCCGCGGCGATCTGCTGGGACAGAATGCTGTTGAAGAAGCGCCGGTTGAAAAGGCCGGTCAGCTCGTCGCAGAGAGCGTTTTTTTCTTTCTGCTGGAAAAGCTCATCTTCAACGATGAGCGGCTTCTTGACCAGGGGCTGGATGTTGATGAAGTAATCGCACAAAGAAGCCCTCAGGCCCACGTCTCGGTTCAGGGCTTTTTTCAAATCCTTGCGGTGTTGTAAAATGCGGTGCCAGTGGTCCTTGGCCTCCGCCGGATCGAAGGACTTGCGGGTTAAAAAGAAAAGCACTTCCGGATAGATCTGCTCGCCGTAGCGGTTCTCGAGCTCGGCCCAGACCTGGGGCTTGGTTCCCTGCTCGTTGAACTCGGCGTTAAGAAAATCCTCTAAGAATGCGTGCTCCTGGACCCCTTCCTCCAAGACAAGCATCATTCACCTCTTTGAGACGGAAACTTTCAAATCGACTCTGATTTTTCTTCGGGGTGATTCGCCCCCTCCGCCAAGCAACCCGGAATAATTCTTAGATGAATCATATATATACAGAACCTGTGTCAAAAGTCAAGTAAGTCTTGAAACGGCAGAAAAAAGTTTGCTTTTGCCGGCGGTTTTCTGTGGCCCATGATTGATTTAGCGGCCGCGGCCACTTTTTTAGGTCCTTCTGTGGGCGCGCTTGACAGACCAGAGGCCGCGGTCTACGTTGAGACTGTTGAAAAAGGCCGTTCGGGCCTTTTTCGACTATGCCTTTTAAAAAAGCGCACTTTTTTAAAAGGCTCTCAAATCGCTCGGTTTTATTAGCCTCGCGATTTGGCGGGCCGTTCCTGGCCCGTGAGGGGGAGTGTTAAAAAAACACTCTCCCGTTGAGCCATTCGTCGGCCCACGGCGGGGGGCATTGATGAAGCTGGGTCTTTACGGCCGGCCCGGATCGGGCCGGCGGACTGTCTTCGAAGCCTTGAGCCAGGGGCTCAAGGGCCAGGAAGACGCGGCCAAGGGCCGCCAGTTGGGGCGACTGGCCGTGGTCCAGGTCCCTGACGAACGCCTCCAACCTTTGACGGCCATCTTTGGACCTAAAAAGACCACTCCCGCCCGCCTGACCATCATCATGCCCGATGAGACGGCCGGCCCGAGCCAGATGTTGGCCCAGTTGGCGGCCACGGACGGTTTGATTTTCGTGGTGCGCAACTTCACTGACCTGGCCGGGCGGCCGCCACGGCCGGACGAGGAGCTCAAAGATCTGGAGGAAGATCTCATCCTGCGCGACCTCAGCGTGGCCGAGGGCCGCTTGGAGCGAGTTAAAAAGGGCCGGGCCAAGGGGCAGGAGGCCTTGCCCGACGAGGAAAAATTGCTCAGCCAGACCATCGATCGCCTGAACAGCGGCCTGCCTTTGCGCGGCGTGGAGGAGCTGTCCCAGGCCGAAGTGTTCAAATCCTTCGCCTTTCTGTCGGCCAAGGCGCGTCTGGTGATCATCAACAACGCCGAAGAGGATTTTGAGGCCCCCCCACTGACCGCGCGGCCCAAGGAAGTGCTCGTCCTCCAGGGAGAGATCGAAAAGGAGCTGGCCCGGCTCGAAGGGGAGGAGGCGGCCCAACTTCGGGCCGCCTACGGGCTCGAGGAGCCGGTCTTTGACCGCCTGGCTCGCGCTGGACTCGACATTCTGGGGCTGATCACCTTCTTCACCGTCGGCCCGGAGGAGGTCCGCGCCTGGACCCTCCCCCGCGGATCCGACGCCTTGAAGGCGGCCGGCACCGTCCACAGCGACATGGCCCGGGGGTTCATCCGGGCCGAGGTCGTCCCGGCCGGGGATCTGATCGCCGCCGGGTCCATGGCCCAAGCCCGCCAGCAAGGGCTCATCCGTTTGGAAGGAAAGGACCACCTCATCAACGACGGCGACGTGGTGACCATACGCTTCAATGTCTGACCTGAGCGACCGCACCCGACTGCTCATCGCCGACGGTGTCTTGGTGGGGGTCACCCTGGCCTGGGGGACGTCCTTTGCCTTGGTCAAGGAGGCGCTCGAGCACACCTCCCCGGCCAACTTTCTCTTTCTCCGGTTCGCCTTGGCTTGCCTGGTTTTGGGGCCCGTGGCTTGGCGGAGACGCCGCTTTTGGTCGAGCCGGTTCATCTGGCCCGGAGTGGTGGTCGGCTTCTTCTTGTTCGGAGCCTTCATCTCCCAGGCCTTCGGGCTCGTCTTCACCACCGCTTCGCGCAGCGGCTTCATCACCGGCCTCAACGTCATCCTGGTGCCCCTGCTGACCATTGTTCTCTTTCGCCGGCTGCCGCCCCGCCAGGCCCTCGTCGGAGCCGGCCTGGCCTTTGGGGGGCTTTATCTCCTCACCTCGGCCGATTCCGTTCAGGGGATGCCCTTCAACCTAGGCGACACTTTGACCCTGGTCTGCGCCTTCATGGCCGCCGGCCACATCCTGGCCCTGGGGCGCTACTCGCCCCGGTGCGACCCCTTCTGGCTGACCTTCATCCAGCTCTTGGTCGTGGAGTTGGGCGGGCTCGGCTGGGCCGCGGCGGCCGGGGAGCTGGCCTTTGACCTGCCAAGAGAGGTCTACGCCGCCGCGGCCTGGCTGGCCGCGGCCTGCACCATCTTCGCCTTCTGGGGCCAGACCTGGGCCCAGGTCAAAACCACCCCCACCCGGACGGCCATCATCTTCACCCTGGAACCGGTCTTCGCCGCCCTCTTCGCCTGGTGGTGGCTTTCGGAAAGATTGGGTCTGTGGGGGCTCGCCGGCGCGGCCTTGATCCTGGGCGGCATCCTCCTGGCCGAGGTGAGAACCAAAGCCTGGACGCTTCATGCCGCCACCACTCTCTCAGGCGGCGCCGAGGCGCCCCAGGGACGTCAATGACCTGGCCTTTGAGTTGAGAGTGTTTAATTAGGTTCCCCAACCGCGCTCCAGATCACCTCCCCACGCCCGACCGAAAAAGACTTAAGCCTAGGGCGGATTGAGGCGCGTTTGTTTCATTTCAATGGAAAAATAGCCTAAGAAGCGGGTTCAGGGCCTCATCAAAGCCGCTTCTGGGGCGGTGTGGCGCCCGAAGGGTGGCTGTGTTATCTTCACTAGAGGCTCAGGCTTTGAGGAAGCGCGAATGATACCATTTTTCCTTAATGATGTAACGAATGGCGCCACGGTTGATTGAAGATTCGCCCGTGGCCAGGGCTGGGTCTTTTGAGGGAGGGTCTAGGCCAGGCGAGCATCGAGGCCGGCGGTCAGCGACTTGCGAAGCATTGGAGCAGCCGGCCGAGACGCGCAGCC
>CAYXRH010000390.1:0-3912 GCA_964466355.1 uncultured Thermodesulfobacteriota bacterium | reverse complement strand
TCGTCGCCGTGACCTATTTCCTGACCCGAGACCAGGCCAAAGCCTGCCTGTGGTTCGCCCTGGCCGCGACCCAGAACCCGCCCTTCGCCATTCTGGCCGTCCTGGCCTTGATCTTCGGCTTCGTCCGGCAGCGCTGGCGCCTTTTGAGCGGCCGCAAGCTGGTCATCGGCCTGGCCCTGGCTCTGATGGCCCTCAACCCCGGCTATTGCCTCTGGCGGCACGATACCCTCTCGGTGCTGAAGCTCGTCGGGGGGGCCAACTTCCAAACTCATCTCTTCTCCCTCAAGAGGCTGACCTGCTTCTGGCTGGACCCGGACGTGGGGCTCTTGGCCAACTGGGCCCCGGCCCTGCCGCTGGCGGTGGCCTTTGCGATCCTTTTCATAAAAAGGGCGGTCCCTTTGAAGGCCGAAGCGGTCGGTTTCATTCTTCTGGGCCTCCTCATCCTGTCCTGGTCCCAGGCCCGGACCTACAACTTCAACCACGGCGGCACGGTCAACATCGCCCGTTACGCCGTGTGGAACCTCTTCGCCTTCTTCGCCCTCCTGTGGGCCGTGAGCGCCTGGCTGTCCTTGGCCCGCCCCCGGCCGAGGGTGATTCTGGGCTGGAGCCTGGTCTATCTGCTCCTGATCCACCTCCCGGTCTATTTTCCCCCCCAACCGGAGAGTCATTTGTATCCGACCAAGGTCTCGAGCTTCATCTACGCCCACTGCCCCTGGCTCTACGATCCTTTGCCCGAGATCTTCCTGGAGCGCCTCAAACACGAGGACGGCCTGGTCTGGAAGGGCTGGGCCTTGAGCAATCCTGAGGGGAGCAAAATCCTCATCCAACGGGCGGGCCTGGTCTTTAAAAGCCCCGAGGAGGCGCCCCGGATCGAGGGCTGTCTCAGGCTCAACCCCCGAGCCGTCTACCGGCTCGCCCGAGAGCGCCTGGCCGAGCATCCGGACAGGGAGTTCGTCTATCTCAACGGCCTGGCCGACGAGCTGAGCTTGTTTCAGCAATAAGTTGCGAGAGGTCCGCGCTAATCCCGGTGGCGGCCCAGGAAAGCGTCCCTCGATTTTGGCTCGCTTCTGGGCAGGAAAAGGGCGGCCGGACATCCGGCCAGACCGACCAGAGCGCAGATGATGAAGGAGGGTTTAAACCCCAACCAGTCGGCCAGCCCGCCGATGGTGAAGATGGCCGCGGCGGCCGCCCCGAAGCTGAGGCCCATGTAAAGACCGTTGGCCGCGCCGCGCTGCCCGCCCGAATGATCCTGGACCAGAGCCATGATGACCGGCGTGGCGGCGAACAAGCTGAAGCCGAGAGCCATCAGGAGGGGCAGGAGGGCCCAGTCAGGGGCGAGGACAAAGGCCAGCGTCAGGACCGGCGAGGCGACCATGGAGCCGATTATGACCGGCCGCCGCCCCAGGCGGTCGCTCAAGCCCCCGGCCAGCAGCGCGCCGCCGGTGCCCGAAAACTCCAACACGGCCAGGGAGGCGCCGCCGAACCAGAGGCTTTCCCCGCGGGAGACCATGAAGGCCGGTAAAAAGACCATCAGGGACTGGGCGACAAAAGATCGGAAGAGCAAGACCACGGCCAGGGGGATCATGGTGCCGCGGAGAAGCCGCCAGGTCTCCTTGAGGGAGAAGCCGCCGCTCTCGGGCCCGCGGGAGGTGGCGGACCTGAGCTGGGTCAAGAGAAGGACCGAGGTCAAAAGCCCCACGATCATGATGGGATAGCTGGCCTCGAAGCTCAACCAGGAGACCACGGCCACCGCCGCCAGCGGCCCCAGGCTCCGGGCCAGCTCGCCGCCGGTCATCCAAAAGCCCATGGCCTGGCCGAGGCGCTGACCGGCCACGCGGGCGGTGATCACCGGACCCAGGACATGCAGAAACGAAGAGCTCAGCCCGGCGGTGATGAGCAAAAGAGCCAAGACGGTGTAGCTTCCGGCCACGCCGAGGAGGCTCATGGCTGCGGCCGAGACGGCCGGGGTGAGAAGAAGAAAGTACTTAAGCTCCATTCGGTCCGAGAGAAGCCCGATCATGGGGTTGAAGACCGAAGGAAGCCTCAGACAAAGGCCCAGCGACCCGGCCAGGGTCAGGGACAGTCCGAACTTGTCGATGATGAGCGGCAGAAAAGGGGCCAGGAAGCTGGTGTAAGCGTCGTGGATGAAGTGGCCCCCGGAGAGGGACAGGACTTTGCCGGTCTGGAAGCCTGAGCCTTGCTCGCGCACGTTCATTCTGCCTTCACCGTTCGTCGTGGTCGAGGGCATCAGGCTACGAGGTGTCCCCGCGGTTGGTCAAGGCCAAAGACGCCGGAATCACCCTACGAATGAATTATCTAAGACCAGTTTTGTCCGCTTAAGGGATAGAAAAGGTCTGATTTGTTTAACGATCTGGTATAGTAGCGATACAGATAACCTACTGCCCAGAAAGAACAAACCAGGCCAAGTACTGCCAAGGTCGTACTCCGCTAAAAACCTTCCCCGACGCTCTGGAGCTGTATTGCAACCGGGTCTTTGATTATGGGGTCGAAGAAAGGACAGCCGCTTGGTAAACTAAAACCGTCTCGCCGGAGGGCCGACTGTCAACGCAATTAATGACTAACGCAATTGAGCGTCACGTGGCTCTTCGCCGCGGCGACCCGGCTTTCGGGAGGGTTTCCCACCTGCGTTCTTTTCGAAAAACTCTTGCCAAAGCTGAGACATGTCATGCGCCGGTTCCGCGGCGTAAGTGATCGAATATTTATTCTCACAAAGCAAATTGCCGTCGACTAGTCTGGGCAGCTTCAACTCTGTCTCCTGTTTGGTCATCACCGGAAAGCCGTAATGTTCATTTCTATATTTGAACGGGCCGTGGGACTTGAATCTGTCTTCCACGAACCGCCGATGCCCATCCAGCCTTCTCCTGATGTAGTCATTGGCAAACGGAACGATTACTCTTATTCGCCGTTCAATTTCGTCCTTTAAGCCGGCATCCACTTCAAAGCCGACGGAGTTCCTCCTGGCGGCCATGGCCGCCAGGAGGGTGGTGCCCAAGCCAAGAAAGGGATCCAGGACGAGATCTCTTTGTACAGAGAACATGTTTATCAACCGGTAGGCCAGCTCAAAGGGAAAGGCGCCACTTCTGAGCCTGGCCCCGTTTCGCAGGTCCTGATTGGTTCCCTTCAAATCGTACCAGACGTCCGAAAACCAGGCATTCCTCTCCTCCCAGAAGAACGCGCTTTCCCGTCTCCTCTTCTTCTGGACCTTGTCAGTGAATTCTCTCTTTGGGCCTTTTCTGACCACCAGGATGACCTCGTGCTCCAGGGTGACATAGGCTCCCGCGGGCAGCATGCCAGAGCCCATGAACTTGTTGGGCGCGTTTGTCTGTTTGCGCCACAAGATCATTGGTTGCGGCGAGAAGCCGATCTTGACGAGATAGGACAGTATCTCGGCATGATTCGGATACAGCACGAAATCACCACTCACGGTCCTGGTGGCGTCGCCTAGGTTGAGGCAAACCAGCCCGCCGGGTTTGAGGAGGCGGTACACTTCGTCCCAGACGGGGCGGAGGTATTCGTGCATTAAATGGAATGCCTCGAAGCCGTCTCCACGGCTCAGGGCCTCTCCAATCCCCGGATCAGCCGCGGCGAACATCTGGTCCCACATCTCAATCATGGGATACGGCGGAGAGGTCACGACCAAGTCGATGGATTCAGAGCCCAACTGATTTATGCTGCGGGAATCTTGGAAAAAAAGTTCATGAGTGGTTTCCAACTCTCGACCTCGCTTCTTCTCTTTTTTGTTTTAAATGGTCTGAAGGCTTTGGATCCATACCAATCAGCCATCATTCAAGTAGTATTTTGGTTTGGTTGTTCGAACGAATTTGAGGGTGAGGTTAACAGGCCTTGGCGAGCGGAAGGATAAGCGGCCCCGTCGGAGAAGAATTCGACTCG
>CAYXRH010000389.1:0-3918 GCA_964466355.1 uncultured Thermodesulfobacteriota bacterium | reverse complement strand
GTTCTAACGGCCCAAGAGAGCCAAGCGTCCCTCGGCCAATTTGGCTCGGGGACCCTGCGGAGCTTGTTGAAGGCATTGACGATAAACGGCCCGGGCCTGAGCCAAGTGACCCCGCCGCAAGGCGCACTCGGCTTGGCGGTAAAGAATGTCATCCCGCACCGCGTCGGGCGCCTGGTTGACCAAACACCGGAAAAGTGATTCGGCCCGAACGTATTCGCTCAGGTAATAGGCCGCCAAGGCCCGGGCGTAGAGAAAAGTGAGATCATCCTGTGAGGGCCTTTCGGCGGCCAAAACCGGCCTTAAAGCCATCGCTTCCTTTTCGGCCAAACGCCCTCCTCCGGCGAGGACGACGAGGAGGATGAGGCAAAGTGAAAGTACTAATTTAATCATGATGATAAATACTCCATCACTTCTTTCTCCTGATCCTTGGGCGAGAGCAAAAGGAGATGGTGCAGGGCCGCCCTGAACACGTCGGCCTTGGGGCGGTGCATTTTCTGGGCCGTCTGAATGAGGGCCTTCCGCTGGGACAAGGTCAGAGTGGTCGTGAACGGTTTCGGTCCTTTGTAGGTCCCGGCGGCGTAGTAGGCCATGACCCTTTCTTGCTGCTCGATCGGATTCAATTTCAACAAAAGATTCAGGGCCGTGCGGACCAGGACCGCTTTCTCGCGCTTGAGTCGTCCGGCCGCGGCGCTGAGACCATCCATCAGGCCAGGGGGCAGCGAGGTGGACCAGGGCGCCTTTGGCTCGGCTCGGCCGACCGTTGACGATTCCTCGATGACAAACTTCACCATTTCGGTTTCCCGCTCGTTTGTTTGGTAAAATAAACTACCAAATCAATATTGTCATGTCAAGTACTATATTGATATATATTGTCCTTTCATTACATTGTCAGAGGCCGGCCATTTTTTGGATAAAAGCTCAATCAACCCTGGAGAAAATAAGAACAATCTGCGTGTGGGCCAACAAAGGCTTTTGACGCCGCCGACCTTGACAGGCTCCTTCACTCCTGGTGTGATAGGTCGATACATTTAAAGTCAAAAAAAGAGGTTTTCGTTGTGAGGCCAGATGATCTGAGGAGATTTGTCAAAGACTACGTGGAGATGTATCCCACCCAAGCCAGGGTTCGCCCGTGGTGGCGCCGGCCGCTTTTGGCCACGGCCGCCGTGGACCAGCGATTCGAGGTTCTGCGCCGCGTGGTTGATCCCACGCACGCCCTGCCCAGCGATCTTCTGCCCTCAGCCAGATCGATCGTGGTCTTCTTTCTGCCTTTCAAAGATGATCTGGTCGCTGAAAACGCTGAGGGCGAGATGGCTGTTCGCAACTGGGGCTTGGCCTACGTAGAGACAAACACTCTCATAAGCCGCCTCAATCAGGCCATCGCTGACCTCTTTAGAGAATCAGGCCACGCCTCGGCCCAAACCCCGGCCACGCACAATTTTGACCCCCAAAAGCTCATCAGTCGCTGGTCCCACAAGCACCTGGGCCACCTGGCCGGCCTGGGGCGCTTGGGCCACCACGCGCAATTGATAACGCCGGCCGGAAGCGCCGGCCGATTGGGCAGCTTGGTCACAGAGGCCTTCTTGGGTGACAGCCCCCTCGTCACAGACAACGCCGCCTGCCTCGCCAAGGCCGGCCAAGAATGCCTGGAATGCGTCGCCAAGTGCCCCAGCGGCGCGCTCACAGCGGACGGTTTGGACCGCCGCCGCTGCTACGCCCATCTCCGGCGAAACGAGAAAGCGTTGGCCGATCTTCCCCAAAGCGACGTCTGCGGCAAGTGCGTCTGCCTGGTCAGGTGCTCCTTGGCCAATCCCGTGGGCGCTTAGGAGACAAAGCTCTTGACCGCCATCCGCCTCCTGCCCCCAGAACTGACTGACAAGATCGCCGCCGGAGAGGTGGTCGAGCGGCCGGCCTCGGTGGTCAAGGAACTGATCGAAAACTCACTGGACGCCGCGGCTGATAAGATCCAGGCGAGCTTTGATGGCGGCGGCCTGCGTTCGATTATTGTCCGGGACAACGGCCTTGGCATGGACCCGCAAGAAGTCCGCCTGGCCATCCAACGCCACGCCACGAGCAAAATCAAGGACGAGGTTGATCTCTTCCGGGTGGCCAGCTTTGGCTTTCGGGGCGAGGCCTTGCCGGCCATCGCCTCGGTGTCGAAAATGGCCGTCACCACCCGGCCGGCCCAGGCCCTGGAGGCTTTCAGAATCGAGATCAAGGCCGGCCAGGTCATGGAAGAGGGGCTGATTGGCGCTCCATGCGGCACCACAGTGCAGGTTGACGACCTCTTTTTCAACACCCCGGCTCGCCTCAAGTTCTTGAAAAGCCATCGCACCGAGTCCACCTGGATCAAGGAGACCTTCATCCGCCTCGCCCTGGCCAACCCTGAAATTTATTTCCAACTCAGCGATCCCGAGCGCACGCTCTTGACCTTTGGCCAGACGAGCCAGGTTCAGGACCGGCTGGTCCAAATCTTTGGCGCCGAAGCCTTTGACTCCCTGATCGAGTTCGAGGAGCATCATCCCGCCGTCCGGGTCAAGGGTTGGATCAGCCCGCCCGAGCAGGCTCGGGCCAGCTCCCGGTCCATCTACGCGTTTGTGAACAAACGCTTCGTCCGCGATCGGCTCGTTTTGGGCTCGCTCCTCGCTGGTTTTGAAGGACGCCTGGAAAAAGGGCGCTATCCGCTGGCCGTCGTTTTCCTGGACCTGGAGCCAGGCACGGTTGACGTCAACGTCCACCCGACCAAGCTGGAAGTTCGCTTCCATCACTCCCAGGCGATTCACCTGGCCATCCGCCGGGCCGTGGCCGAGGCTCTGGGCTCTCGGGAGCGCTTCGGCTGGCGGCCGCCCCAAGGCCGGGTCGCCGAGCCCAGGCTTTCCGTGGCTGAAACGCCGGCCGCCTTCGGCCAGGAGACGAACCGACTTTTTTCCGCCTCAAGCCTCCTGGGCCAAGATCAGGCCCTCTCCGCTCCAGACCAGGACGCCCCAAAGGGAGAGGCGCCCAGCTTGAGCGCTTTCCGTTACCTGGGCCAGTACGCGGGGACATATCTCATCGGCCAGAGCGGAGGGGATCTGGCCCTCATCGATCAGCACGCGGCCCACGAGAGGATCATCTACGAGCGGCTTCATCAACTCCGCGGCCAGAGTCAGCCGCTTCTCCTGGCCGCGGCGGCGACCCTGACGCCCCGCCAGAGCGAATCCCTGACGAGCCACCTCAATGAAGCCAGGCAACTAGGCTTGGACATTGAGGCCTTTGGGCCTGGAAAGGGCAGCATCGTGGTCAAGGCCCTGCCCCTGGTCCTGGCCGGCCTGGACCCGGTGGCGCTCGTTAGGGACCTGGCTGATGAACTCAGCGAGACCCCCTCGGCCAGACCCCTGGAAAAGCTTTGTCTGGCCCTGGCTCGTCTGGCCTGCCGGGCGGCGCTCAAGTCAGGACAGGAAATGTCGCCCGAGAAGGTCGAGGCCCTCCTCGACGACTTGGCCCGACTGTCCGGCCCGCTGACCTGCCCCCACGGCCGGCCGATCATCAGGCGCATCACCCGGGCCGAGGTGGACAGGAGCTTCCGGCGTTCATGAGCGAGCGGCTCAGAGTGGTCGTCGTCGTCGGACCCACGGCCTCGGGCAAAAGCCAGGCCGCCGTCAGCCTCGCCGAGGCGCTCCAGGGCGAAATCATCTCCGCCGACTCAGTGGCGGTCTATCGGGGTCTGAACATCGGCGCGGCCAAACCCACCCCCTCTGAGCGGCAACGGGTCCGCCACCACTTGATTGACGTGGTCGAGCCTGAAGAGGGCTTCAACGCCGCCCGCTTCGCCGAGCTGGCGTGCCAGGCCGCGGCGGATATCGTCAGGCGGGGCCGGCGGGTCATCGTCGCCGGGGGAAGCGGACTCTACCTCCGGGCCCTTTTAAACGGGCTGTTCGTGGC
>CAYXRH010000388.1:0-3921 GCA_964466355.1 uncultured Thermodesulfobacteriota bacterium | reverse complement strand
GGCCAGCCTCGGAAACGACCTGGCCCAGGGATTTCTCCACTTTGAGGGCCTCAAAGGCCGCGCGGCAGCGCAGCCCGGGTCCGTAATCCACCAGGGTGGCCATGTCCACGGCGAAGCCTGGCGGCCGAGGGAAAAGGTCGAAACCCGGCTCGGTCAGGGCCCTGACCAGCTCCCGCTCCCTCTCGCCGCGCAGGTTGGCGAAGATGACCGGGTCGCCGCTTTTGATCCGCCCCACCGGCCGGCCGAATTCATCCACTCGGACGAGGGGGTTCAGGGCCTCGTCATCCTCCCCGCGGCCGTAAGCCTCGATGACGGCCCGGGCCATGGGGCCGAAGATTTCCAGGTGCTCCATACTCGTTCTTTGCTCCCTCTCGGCGCCGCGGGGCACTATAACCGATTTGGAGGCTTTGAGGGATAAAAAGCAAAATCTTCAGGTGCCAAAGTGGGTTGACCAAATAAGACTAATTAGGTCCTATTGACACCTTTTGAGGAATGTTTAACTTTTGGACAGCGACGGGGCCGGTCGTCATGGACGGCCCCGCCAGTAAAAAAGAAGACACGCTCACGGGCGAGCACGGAGGATGATATAAATGAAAAAGATAATTGGTATAGATTTAGGTACAACAAACTCAGTGGCGGCCGTCATGGAGGGCGGTGAGCCCAAGGTCATCACCAATGAGGAGGGCGGACGGACGACCCCCTCGGTGGCCGCCTTCACCCCCAAAGGGGAGCGGCTGGTCGGCCAGGCGGCCAAGCGCCAGGCCGTGACCAATCCCGAGGCCACGGTCTATTCCATCAAGCGATTCATGGGCCGCCGCATGGAAGAGGTGGGCGAGGAGGCGGCCCAGGTGCCCTACAAGGTCGTGGCCGCCGGCGGGCGGGTGGCCGTGGAGATCAGGGGCCGCAGATACACGCCGCCCGAGATCTCGGCCATGATTTTAGGCAAGCTCAAGGCCTCGGCCGAAGCCTACCTGGGCCATAAGGTCCCAAAGGCCGTCATCACCGTGCCGGCCTACTTCAACGACGCCCAGCGGCAGGCGACCAAGGACGCCGGCAAGATCGCCGGGCTGGAGGTGCTGCGCATCATCAACGAGCCCACCGCGGCCGCCTTGGCCTACGGGCTGGACAAGAACAACAATCAGACCATCGCCGTGTACGACTTCGGCGGCGGCACCTTTGACATCTCCATCCTGGAGGTGGGCGACGGCGTGGTCGAAGTCAAGGCCACCAACGGCGACACCCACTTGGGCGGCGACAATCTGGACCAGAGGATCATCGACTGGCTGGTGGCGGAGTTCAAAAAAGACCAGGGCCTTGACCTCAGCCGGGACAAGATGGCCCTGCAGAGGCTCAAGGAGGCGGCCGAGAAGGCCAAGATCGAGCTGAGCGCCACTCTGGAGACCGAGATCAACCTGCCCTTCATCACCGCTGACGCCTCGGGCCCCAAACACCTCAACGTCCGTCTCAGCCGCTCCAAGCTGGAGAGCCTCATCGAGGATTTGATTCAAAAGACCCTCGGGCCGTGCCAAAGAGCCCTGGCCGACGCCGGGCTGGAACCGAGCCAGGTGGACGAGGTCGTTTTGGTCGGTGGTTCGACCCGGACGCCCAAGGTGCAGGAACTGGTCAAGCAGTTCTTCAACCGGGAGCCCCACAAGGGCGTCAATCCGGACGAGGTGGTCGCCCTGGGCGCGGCCGTGCAGGCCGGAGTGCTGGCCGGCGAGGTGGCGGACGTGCTCTTGTTGGACGTGACGCCCCTCTCCCTGGGCATTGAGACCTTGGGCGGGGTCATGACCAGGCTCATCGAGCGCAACACCACCATCCCGACCAAGAAATCCGAGGTCTTTTCCACAGCCGAGGACGGACAGACCACGGTCGAGGTTCACGTCCTTCAGGGCGAGCGGGAGATGGCCCACGACAATCGGACCCTGGGCCGCTTTCATCTGACCGACCTCGCGCCGGCGCCCCGGGGCTTGCCCCAGATCGAGGTCAGTTTTGACATCGACGCCAACGGCATCGTCCACGTCAAGGCCGTGGACAAAGCCACCGGCCGCGAGCAGTCCATCCAGGTGA
This sequence comes from uncultured Thermodesulfobacteriota bacterium, assembly GCA_964466355.1. Lineage (GTDB taxonomy): Bacteria > Desulfobacterota > Desulfarculia > CAYXRH01. Next base: position 1,851 of record CAYXRH010000388.1, on the reverse strand, counting down.
CGGCCTCTTCGGGGCTCACCGAGGCCGAGGTGGAGCGGTTGGTCAAGGAAGCCGAAGCCCACGCCGAAGCGGACAAGGCCGAACGTCTGAAGGTCGACAAGCGCAACCAGCTCGACGGCCTGATCCACCACGCGGAGAACTTCCTTCAAGAGAACCGCCAGCGGCTCGCTCCGAGCGACGCCGCCGCCTTGGAGGAGGCCGTGGCCCAGGCCAAGGCCGAGATGGCCGGCGGTTCGGCTGAGGTCCTTCAGGGCCACATCGACGCCCTGACCCAGGCCAACCAGCAGCTCACGGCGCGGCTCTACGCCGAGACCCAGGCCCAAAACCAGGCCGCCGGTCAGGCTCATTCCGGGCCGGGCTGCGGCTTTGGCCGCGGACACCAGGCCAACGGGTACGACGACGATTGCATCGACGCTGAATTCAAAGACGTGGCCAGCGGCGGCTGAGGCGTCTGATCCGGCCGAGTTCGGCCGCCAGAAAAATTGGCCGCCCGCCTTGTTTATAGGCGGGCGGCTTCGTTATTTGAGCCGTCAAACTTGAGATGTCGGGCTTTCCTGCCTCGCTGATTCGCCCGCCCGGACCTGATATCGCAATGTGGTAAAAACGCTTCAGACAATCACAACATATTGGGCCGCTTTCCCGGAAGCCAACTAAAGAAAAAAATACTTTTTCTTGAAGATTTTCGCGGCGCTCGGCCGCCGGTTTTTTTACTTGACAAATCCGAGTTAATTACGTTAAACAAACTCTCTACCAATATGTCCGGGGCGCGGTAAATCAAAAGCTTGAGAAAAATCGAACTTGACATCGGGGCGACGACTGACTAAACTTGCCTTTACGTTTGTAAAAAAAAGCACAATCAAACTAGGTTCCAGCGACCACTTGCCTGACAGAGGCCATACGTTCAAGGAGGAAAATGCATGTCCAAACTGGTTCCCCCGCACGGCAAAGACCGTGTCTTGAAACCGCTGCTCCTCCAAGGAGAAGAGTTGAAGGAGGAGAAAGAGAGGGCGGCCGGCCTGCCGCGCTTTGACATCACCTCTCGCGAGGCCTGCGACCTGTTCATGCTCGGCATCGGCGCCTTCACCCCTTTGACCGGCTTCATGGGCCGGGCTGACTGGCGAGGCGTCTGCGATGACATGCAGCTCACCGACGGCACCTTCTGGCCCATCCCCATCACCTGCTCCGTGGACGAGGGCTGCGCCGTGGGCGACGAGATCGCCCTTTACAACGACGAATTTGGCGGCCTCATCGCCACCATGAAGGTCGAGGAGGCCTACCAGATAGACAAAATTCATGAGTGCAAGCAGGTCTTCGCCACCGATGACCCGGAGCATCCCGGCGTGGCCAAGGTCATGGACCAAAAGAAGATCAACATCGCCGGACCGGTCAAGGTTCTCTCCGAGGGAGGCTTCCCCGAGGAGTATCCGGGCATCTACGCCAAACCGGCCGAGACGCGGAGCCTGTTCGAGCAGAAGGGCTGGCGGCGGGTGGCCGCCTTCCAGACCCGCAATCCCCTTCATCGCTCCCACGAGTACCTGTGCAAGATCGCCGTGGAGATAATGGACGGCGTGATCATCCACCAGGTTCTGGGCAAGCTCAAGGCCGGGGACATCCCGGCCGAGGTGAGGGTTAGGGCCATCAACGCCCTGACCGAGAATTACTTCGTCCCGGGCACCATTTTGACCAAGGGCTTTCCTTTGGAGATGCGCTACGGCGGGCCCAGGGAGGCCTTGCTGCACGCCGTCTTCAGGCAGAACTTCGGCTGCTCCCATCTCATCGTCGGCCGCGATCACGCCGGCGTGGGCGACTACTACGGCCCCTTTGACGCCCAGAAGATCTTCGACCACATCC
>CAYXRH010000387.1:0-3935 GCA_964466355.1 uncultured Thermodesulfobacteriota bacterium | reverse complement strand
TGGTTGTTCGAACGAATTTGAGGGTGAGGGTCACAGGCCTTGGCGAGCGGAAGGAAAAGCGGCCCCGCCGGAGAAGAATTCGACTCGGGGCCGCTTGTAAGCGAGCCTTAGACCTGCCCGAACCCTCGACCTGAAGTGAGAACAACCAACCAAAATTACAGCTTTGAAAGCCGCTTGGTATCAGGCACGACCGATCAAAGGCGACGAACTCCCGAGGGCCCAGGAGAGCCGCGAGACGGTCCAGCCGAGCGGCGAGCCGAACCCCCTTGACCAAAACGCTGAATCAGGTATAGCTGAGGCATGCTTTTAGCCGCGGACATCGGCAACACCAACATCGTCTTTGGCCTCCACGACGGCGGCGGGTGGGTCGGGCGGTGGCGCATGAGAACGGACCGGGCGATCACCGAGGACGAACTGGCCTCCAGCATCCAGGGCCTCATCGGCCTGGCCGGCTTTGAATTGAATCAGATCGGGGAGCTGGCCCTGGCCTCGGTGGTGCCGCCGCTGACGGCGACCATGACCGCCTTTGGCCGCCAACACCTCAACCTGGAGCCGCTGGTGGTCGAGGCCGCGGTGGCCGGCATGGCCATTGACTACGAAAACCCCAAATCACTGGGCGCCGACAGGATCGCCAACGCCGTGGCCGCCTTTGACTGCTTCGCCCGGGCCCTCATCGTCGTCGATTTCGGGACGGCCACGACCCTGGATTACATCACCCCCGAGGGCCGCTTCGCCGGCGGCGTGATCGCCCCCGGTCTTCTGGTCACCGGCGAGGCGCTCTTCGCCCGCACGGCCCAACTGCCCCAGGTGGACGTGCTCAAGGAGGTCAAGAACGTCGTCGCCCAAGACACCGTCTCGGCCATGATCGTCGGCCTGCATCACGGTTACGTCGGTCTGGTCAGAGGTCTTTTGGCCAAAATCAAGGCCGAGGTCAAGACCGACCCCCTGGTCGTGGCCACCGGCGGCCTGGCCTCGGTTCTGGCCGCCCACGGCCTCTTCGAGGTCGTCGAGCCCAATCTGACCTTAGAGGGCGTCAGGCTCATCCTGAAGCGGAACCGCCCTCCCGCCGGCCAAGAGGCGTGAGCCCAGCCTTGAAAAGCCTAGTGGAGCGTCTCCGAGGGCCACTCCCGGGCGCGACGGCTCAACTGGGCGATCTCGTAACGAGCGACCAGGTCGACCAGCTCCCACAGGGAGCCTCGGCGGTTGCACTCGGCCAGCTCCGAGGCCGCGGTGCGGGCCTCCGCGGAGTTGGCGAAGCGGAAGATGTGGTCGTTGAAGTAGACCTGATCGCCCAGGGCTTGGGGGGGGCGCGAGAGGTAGGGCATGGGCGGCCTCCTTGCCTGTCGATATTCTGGGACCAGCCTCCGTGCCGATCCGTTTATTAGTCTATCGGCCAACCGGGATGGAGACTTGAAGGCTGATTTGAAATTCGAAGCCGCCGGGCCCAAACCCCTGCCGGCGCTGGGGCCGGGCTCGGTGCTGGGCCTCTTCGCCCCAGGCTCGCCGACCGACGAGGCCGAGCTGGCCGCCGGGGAGGCGGTCCTGAATGGTCTCGGCTTCAGCCTGGTCAAGGAGCTTCACGCTCCGGGGCCGTGGCCCTATTTGGCCGGCGAGGACGAGGCCCGGGCCGAGGCTTTGAATCGTCTGGCCGCCGACCCGGCTGTGGCCGGGCTCATCTGTCTGCGGGGCGGATACGGCTGCCTGCGCTGCGCTGGCCACATCGACTTCGAGGCCCTGGCAAAGTCAGCCAAACCCTTGATTGGCTTCTCCGACTGCACCGTCCTCCTGGCCGGACTCCTCAAGGCGGGGCGGTGTTCGATCCACGGCCCGACCCTGAGCGCTCTGGCCTATCAGACGACCGCCAGCCTGGCCCGTCTGGCCGACCTGCTTGGCGGCGGCTGGGCCGAGGCCGAGCCCCTCACGGGCGTCGCCGCGGCCGGTCAGGGGCGGGCGCGGGGGTATCTGGTCGGCGGCAACCTGACCGTTCTGGCCCACCTCATCGGCACCCCCTTTCAACCGCCCACCGCCGGGGGGATAATCTTTTTCGAGGACACCGGCGAGCCGCTCTACCGCCTCGACAGGGCCATGACCCACCTTCTCGAAGCCGGCTTCTTCGAAGGCTGCGCCGGGGTGGCCGCGGGCCGCTTTAATGGGGTCGAGGCCAAGGAGGCCTTGGGCCTCGTGGCCGAGCGCCTGGACAGGCTGCACGTGCCCGTTTTGGGCGGACTTCCCTTTGGCCACGGCCCGGACAACATGTCCCTCCTGGTCGGCGCTTTGGCCGAGATCGACCTCGAGGCCGGGTCTCTGAGCGCGGCGGCGTGAGCTGGGCCAAAGTCCAAAAAGCCCTGGAGGGGGGGCTTGAGGAAAAAATCTTCACCGCCGCCGCCCTGGTGGTGTCGCGGCGCGGCGAGATCCTCTTCGAGGCCAGGGCCGGCCGTTTGTCGAATGAGCCCGAGGCCCCGCCGGTCCTCAAGGAAAGCCCCTTTGATCTGGCCTCGCTGACCAAGCCCCTGGCGACCACCCTGGCCGTCCTGGGCCTGGTCCAAGCCGGGCGACTCGACCTTCAGGCGCCGCTGGGCCAGACGCTCAGCCTGCCGCCGGACAAGGCCGTCCTCACCCCGGCCCTGCTGTTGAGCCACACTTCGGGCCTGCCGGCCTGGCGGCCTTTTTACGAGGAGCTGATTCACCTGCCCTGGGCCAGGCGCTCCGAGCGGCTGGCCGAACTGGTCGCCGCCGCGCCCCTGGAGGCCGAACCGGGCCGCCGGACCATCTATTCGGATCTGGGCTTCATGCTCCTCAATCAGCTCATCGAGGCCGTGGCCGGGTCCACCCTGGCCGAGTACGCGGCCTGGACCTTTTACGAGCCCCTCGGGCTCGGCCGGGAGCTGGGCTTCATCGCCCTGCCCGACGGCCCGGGGCCCATCGAGAAGCGCTTCGTCGCCTCGGAGCGCTGTCCCTGGCGGGGCAAGCTTCTTCAGGGCGAGGTCAGCGACGACAACGCCTGGGCCCAGGGCGGCATCGCCGGCCAGGCCGGGCTCTTCGGCACGGCCGGGGGCGTGTTGAGGCTGATGGACTGGCTGGCCGCTTCGGCCCGGGGCGAAGCCGAGATAAAGATCCTCAACCCCTCGCTGGCCGGGCTCATCTTTGAGCGCCCCGCGCCCGGCCAGCCCCGCACCTTCGGCTTTGACGCGCCCGACCCCGAGGCCCCGGCCGCCGGGCGGCTGGCTCAAGAGGGGATGATCGGCCATCTGGGCCACACCGGCACCTCCCTGTGGCACGAGCCCTCGAGCGGCTTGAGCGTGGTCCTGCTGACCAACCGGACCATCTTCGGCCGGGACAACCAGAAGATCAAGGCCTTCAGGCCCCTCATCCACGACCTCGCCGCCGAGGCCTTGGAAGGGACGAAGACATGAGAATCATAACCGCCTGCGCTTTTGATTGCGGCGACGCCTGCTCCTTGATCGTCGACACCGACTCCTCGGGTGGTCTCAAGATCAGAGGCCACCCCGAGCACCCCATCACCGCCGGCTTCACCTGCCTCAAAATCAAACGGCTGGTCCGACGCTTGCGCAGCGAGGCGCGCCTCCTCGCGCCGCAGCGCAAGGTCCAGGGCCAATGGCGGACCATCGGCTGGGATGAGGCCCTCGATGAGTGCGCCTCGAAAATCCAGGCCCTCAGGGGCGAAGGGGCCTCGATTCTGCACTTGTACGGCGGCGGCCACAAGGGGGTGCTGCGCTTCGCCGTCGATCATTTTTTCGGGCGACTCGGCGCCAGTTACAGCCTCGGCTCGCTGTGCGACGAAGCGGGTATCGCCGCCTGCGAACAAGACTTCGGCTCCTTAAACCACAGTGAATTGACCGACATATTGAACGCCCGGGTCGTGGTCAACTGGGGCAAGGACCTCTGGCGCAGCTCCGTCCACCTCGGCGCCCTGG
>CAYXRH010000386.1:0-3964 GCA_964466355.1 uncultured Thermodesulfobacteriota bacterium | reverse complement strand
CTTCCATGGCGCTGATGCCCATTTTGTCCTCAATCTCCCGCTTCATCTCCAAGGACCACGGCTCAGCGCCGAATGAGCCGATCTTAAGCGGCAGATTGCGCACGTCAATGCCCATGTCCTCGGCCTTTTCGGCGATGGTCAGAGCGTAAGAGGGGGTGGAGAAGAGGACCGTGGCGCCAAAGTCGCGCATCAGCGTCACCTGTCGCTCGGTCATGCCTGATGAGGCTGGGACGATGGTGCAGCCGAGCTTCTCGGCGCCCTGGTGGAAGCCGAGGCCCCCGGTGAACAAGCCCATGCCGTAAGCGTTCTGACAGACGTCGTTCGGCCTGACTCCGTTGGCCCACAGGGTCCGAGCCATGCACTCGGCCCACTCGTCCAGATCCGCGGCGGTGTAGGGGCCGGTGATCGGCTTGCCCGTGGTGCCTGAGGAGGCGTGGACCCTGACCACCTCGCTCAGGGGCACGGCGCAGAGTCCAAAGGGATAGTTGTCCCTCAGGTCGGTCTTGACCGTGAAAGGCAGAAGCGAGATGTCCTCTAGCTTTCGAACGTCCTCGGGCTTGACCCCTTTCTCGTCCAGCTTCTTCTTGTAGAAAGGCACGCGCTCATAGACCCACTTGACCGTCTCCTGGAGTTTGGCCAACTGAAAGGCGCGCATCTCCTCCAAGGACATGGTCTCGAATTTTTCATCCCAGTACTGACTCACCTTCACCCCTCCTCGCGCTTCAGCCCCCGACATCCCTCAAAAGACGGCCGGCCTCAAAAAAGATCATCCTCCCCGCCACGGCCGGGGCGGGTGTAGATGGTCTTGAATTGAGCCGCCGCTTGAGGGTTTTCAAAGCAGACGGTGCAGCCGCCCTCTCCTTTGGCTTGGGGGTCAAAGGGCTCCAAATGGATCTCAAACCCCAACTCTTCATACTCACTCACGGCCTCGCTCAACCTGGGCTCCTGGGCCACGAACCGCCGCTGCCAGCCCTGGCGCTCGAGCTCTTGGTCCCGCCGGGGATCGACCCCGCAAAACTCGGCTTCAGCCTCTCGGGCCTCTGACCGGCCGGGCTCAGAAGAGGTCATCCAAGTCATCTCCGCCGGCCGCCCCGTCGCCAGGAGGCATCTTGCCGTGGCGCTGGAGGTAGCCTTGAACCAGCTCTGACTCGGCCTTGGAATACATCTTGTCTTCGTGGCACTCAAAGTACCTGGCCGTGGAGCCGCCGGCGAGACGCTCCTCCAAGGCGGCCCTGAGGTCGGCCACGCCCTGGATGGCCAGAATCTCCTTGTTCTCGTCGTAGAGGATGAAGGCTCCCTCGCTCTTGGAGACCTCGGCCAAGGCGGCGGCCTCAAAGGGCTGGAGCCTCTCGGGCGGCAGGGGCGGACTGGCCAGGGTCAGGCGGAGATCACACTGGAGGCAGCGGCTGGCCTCGGCCCTGGCGGCCGGCTCGTCCAGGCCCAGGTCCACTTCTTCAAAGCCGCCTCTTTCAGCCCTCGGCCTGAGCGTCGTCTTCTGGCGCGGCCACGAGGCAAAGCCCTCGTCGCGGCCGAGGCCAGGCTCAGGCGGTCTCAGCTCGGCCAAGGAGAGATCGATCTCACCCGAGCCGCCAAGGTGGCGGTCAATGGCCGCGGCGGCTTTTTGGCCAGCGGCGACGGCCTCGACAATCGAGCCCGGGGTTCGGGTCACGTCGCCTCCGGCAAAGACGCCGGGTTTGTTCGTGGCCAGGCTGTCCTGATCAACCGCTGCCAGGGAGCCTCTGACCTCCAGGCCCATTTCTCTCAATAGAGTCTCGTCCGGAGCCTGTCCGATGGCCAGAATGATCGTCTCGCCTTGAAGGGAGGTCAGCCGGCAGTCATCGTAAGTGGGGTTGAACCTCCCCTGGGCGTCGAACACGGCCGTGCAGGCCATGAACTCCACGCCCACGGCCCGGTGGCCGTCAATCTGGATCTCCTTCGGCCCCCAGCCGTTGACGACCCTGATCCCTTCCTCCTCGGCCTGGGCGACCTCCCAAGGGTGGGCGGGCATCTCCTCTCGGCTTTCGAGGCAGACCAGGCTTATGTCCTCGCCGCCGAGCCGGCGGGCGGTCAAAGCCACGTCAACGGCCACGTTTCCGCCGCCGACGACGATGATCTTTTTGCCCAGGACCGAGGCCGCACCCTCGCGGATTGCCCTCAAGAAATCGACCCCCCACAAAACCCCGGCCGCCTGGCTGCCCTTGATCTCGAGGCGGCGGCTCAGTGGCGCGCCCAAAGCCAAAAAGACCGCGTCAAATGCGGCCAGATCATCGGCCCGCGGCTTGGTCCTGTTCTTGACCTCGAGGCCCAAATCGAGGATGTCTTGGATCTCACTCTCGACCACCGCCTCGGGCAGGCGGTAGGCTGGAATGCCGTATCTGAGCATGCCGCCGAGCTCATCTGACTGCTCAAAGAGCACGACCCGGTGCCCCAGTTTCCGGAGATAAAAGGCCGCCGTCAGGCCGGCCGGGCCAGAGCCGACCACGGCCACCCGTTGGCCCGTGTCCGGGCCAGGGGTGATCTTGTCCTTCCAGACCCTCGAAGCGTTGTCAGCAACGTAGCGTTTCAGGGCGCAGATGGCGATCGGTTCGTTGACCTCCCCCCGGCGGCAGACCTCCTCGCAGGGGCGGACGCAAACCCGGCCCAGGACGCCGGGAAAGGGCACCTTCTCCCGGATCAAGGCCAGGGCTTGATCCACCTGCCCGGCCTTGACGGCCCGGACATAGTTGGGCACGTCCACTCCGGCCGGACAAGCCGCCCGGCAGGGGACGATGTCCTGGGCAAAGCTGGCCGCTCTGACGCCCTTGTCCACGATGGCCCCGGTGGGGCAGACGCCCACGCAGGCGGTGCAGAACTTGCAGCCCGATTGAGCCATGGTCGGGGCCAGCGAGCCGACGACCACCCTGCCCTGCTCATCAAAGACAAAGCCCAGAGCCTCCACGCCCCGCAGCTCCTGGCAGGCCCTGACGCAGCGGCCGCAGTTGAGGCACAGGTTGTAGTCGCGTTCAAAAAGAGGCTCGTCCTTGATCACCGGCCGGCTGGTCGGCCGCCAGCGCGGCACCGAAGGGGCCACGCCGACGTACTCCACCAGCTTCTGAAACTCGCAGCGGCCCAACAGGGGGCAGCACCTCTCCTCTTCAGGCACGTTGGCGGAGCATTGGGTCCGCGGGCAGCCTTCGGCCTGGGCGCAGGTGAGGCAGGCGTGGGGGTGGTCGGCCAAAAACGGGGCCAGGTTTTCCTGGCGGAGGGCCTTGAGCTTTTCGGAATCGGTCGTGATCACCAGACCTGCTTCCACCAAGGTGGCGCAGGCGGGCTGGGGCTCGCTCAGGCCGGCGATCTCGACCACGCACAGGCCGCAGCCTTCGGCCTCGGCCGGGGCGTCGGTTGCGTTGTCGATCCTTTCTCCGCCCCGATAAACCGTCTCGCTGGGCTTGAGGCCGCCCATGGGGGGCAGGTCGGGATGATGGCACAGGATCGGGATGTAGATGCCCGCCAGGCGGGCCGCCTCCAAAATGGTCGCGCCCTCTGGGGCGCTCATCTCCTGCCCGTCAATGGTCAGGTTGAGGCTGGCCATCAGCCCTCCACGACAAAAAGCCGACTCCCGGACATCGCCATTGGCCGCGGATCACCACGAGTGGGCGATCGCCCCCTGGGGGCAAGCCTCGACGCAAGGCAGTGGCGGCCGGTCGCTGGCCGGCTTGCACTGGGCGCAGGCGTACTTGAGCTTTTTGCGCTGAGCCTCGGAGACCACGGCCACCGGTTCATCGCGCAAGGGGTCGTTGGGGTCCTCGTCCAAAACCTCGAACACGGCGCTCGGACAGACCGGCACGCAGGCGGCGCATCCGTCGCATTTGTCCGTGTCGATGGTGATGAAAAAATCGCCCGAGCCGTCCTTGTACCCGTAGTTGGCCAGCATGCCCACTCCAAACACCGGCTCTGAACCCCCGCGGAAGCGGCGGGCCCAGGC
>CAYXRH010000385.1:0-3981 GCA_964466355.1 uncultured Thermodesulfobacteriota bacterium | reverse complement strand
TATAAGGGACTATGGCTGCTTCGCCAACCTCCTTCGTGAAATATCCGGGCTAGAGGTGGTTTCAAAACCTTCTCTCAGGGCCGATCAGGGCGGCCGGCTCTTTTCTGAGGTTAGGGACCACTCAAGCATTGACAAGTTCTTGTCGAGTGAATCATGTTTAAAAGCGGCCGTGGTTTTAATGAAGCTTGATCTGAGCGTCGAGGGTGAGGTCGGCTTTCTCGTCCCGTGATCAACAATTGAGCTGCAAGCGGCGCTGAGGCATGATTTGAGTTAAAACCCTCATGTAAGACAAAGAGGTGCGTCATGTTTTATCCTCTCGATCCACCCCGGCCGACGCCAGGCCAAAAACAAGTCGCCGCCCTGGTGGTCTTGAACGCGGCCCAGTCCCGCCGCCTGGTGGCCAAGGGAGCGGTGGCCTGTCCCATCGTGCGCCACGCTTTTAAAACCGGCATGATCATCATCGCCCGCGGCATCACCAACGCCTACGTCACCGAGGAGTTCTTCAACATCACCATCGACAACAAGGCCAACCAGACGGTCGGCTTTGTCGGCGGCGGCATGACCAACGCCACGTCCACCCCGCCGCCGTCGGCGTGGCACGTCATCGACCAGGGCAAGGTGCTCGAGTCAGCCGACTCCAACGTGGAGATCCTGAAGTTCAAAAAAGGCGATGTCATGATCAAGGGGGCCAACGCCATCGACCACACCGGTCTGACCGGAACCTACGCCTCTTCGGTCAAGGGCGGCACCATGGGCATGTCCTGGCCGGTGATCACCCCCCGGGGGGGCGAATTCATCGTCCCGGTCAGCTTGGAGAAGATGGTCCCCTGCGTCATGACCGCGGCCCAGCACACCGGGATCTATCATTTCAAATACTCGACCGGCCTGCCCCCCAAGCTCATCCCCCTCCTCGAGGCCAAGGCCATCACCGAGATAGAAGCTCTGGCCATCCTCTGCGGCGTGCGGGCCTATCACGTCGGCTCCGGGGGCGTCGCCGGTTCGGAGGGCTCGGTTCACCTGACCCTTGAGGGTGATGAAGACAAGATCGAACAGGCCATGGAGCTGGTCAAGGCGCTCAAAAAGGAGCCGCCGGTGAGGATGCCGGACGCCTACAAGATCATCGACCCGGCCGGTTACGACTACGACGCTCAAGCCCAACTGGACGTTCTGGAGGGTCTCTGAGCAGCCTCAAGGACCGCTCGCCGTGCCCATGGCCAATTCACTCCGGCGGGGCCGAAGAGCCCTGCGGCCGGCGGGAGAGAGTTGATTAAAACAAACAAGATTGAGGAGTTCGGGATTGAGTCCAGGCCGCGGGATGTATTTTTTGAGAAACAACATCTGGCTCCTGGTTAACCAGAAGCTCAAGGAGGTATGAGGCATGTCGCTTTTCAGAGTCGTCACCGAGAAAGAAGCCACCGGGAAGGTGAAGGAGGTCTACGAAGACATCAAGGCGACCAAAGGAATCGATTTCGTGCCCAATTTCTGGAAGGCCCTGTCGATCAATCCGGATCATTTGGAGGCCGTGTGGCAGAAGCTCAAAATCGTCATGAAGCCGGGCAAGCTGGACTATCAGACCAAGGAGATGATCGCCTTGGCTGTCTCGGCGACCAACAACTGTGAATACTGCATTCACTCCCACAGCGCAGCCCTCAAGAAGACGGGCCTGGACAACGAGGCCATCGGCGAAATCATCGCCGTGGTCGATGTCTTCTGCGGCACAAACCGGATCGCCAACGCCTATCAGGTCGAACCGGACGTTTCGCCCGAGCCCGATTGATCAGCCACCCGCGATGAATAGGCGCATCGTGGGTTTCACCATAGAAGAAGACGCTTTCCACGAAAGTTAACGCTTAACAGGGAGGGAAGCTATGAAAAGGAGATTTGTTTGGGGGCTTGTTTTCGCTCTGGTCCTGGGCTTGACCCTGCCTCTGGGAGTGGCTCAAGCCGGTGATCCACCAGGACTGTGGAAGTACTTGGATGTATTTAAAAAGGCCAAATACATCGACCTGACCCACACCTGGGGGGAGAACACCCCCCACTGGAAAGGCTTCAAACCGGCCGAGATCAAGGCCATATACAACCACGACGAACACGGCTTTTTGGTCCACCTTTACACCCACGTCGGTCAGTGGGGCACCCACGTTGATCCGCCGGTTCATTTCCACAAGGGCAAGAGAACCTTGGAGGACATCCCCTGCGTAGAGATGTTCATGCCCCTGGTGGTCATCGACTGCCACAAGCAGGTCGAGGCCAACCCCGACTACGCCATCACCATGGGCGACGTCAAAGCCTGGGAGGCCAAGTACGGCCCCGTCCCGGCGAAGAGCTTCGTGGCCATGAGAACCGACTGGTCCAAACGCTGGCCATCACAAGAAAAAATGATGAACGCCGACGGCAAGGGCGTCTTGCACTATCCGGCCTGGAGCCAGGAGGTTCTGGAATACGTTTACAACGTGCGCAAAGTGACCGCCACCGGCCACGAAACCACCGACACCGACGGCGGTGTGCGGGCGACCAAGGACGACTACGGCCTGGAGTCTTGGATTCTCCAGCAGGATCACTACCAGATCGAGATTCTGGCCAACCTGGACCAGGTTCCCGAAGCCGGCGCCTTCGTCGTCGTCACCTGGCCCAAGCCCGAAAAGGGTTCAGGTTTCCCGGCCCGGGTCTTCGCCATCTGCCCTTAAGACCAGTCTGAGGGTTGAAAAAGCGTCCCAGGAGGTCCGCCTGGGGCGCTTTTCCCCCTGGGAGGGTCTTAAAAGACGCTTTTATTTTCAGATTCCTTGAGCTGAAAAAGGACTCTCTCATAAACTCAAAGAAAGGGGCTCACCATGCCGCCACATCCGACGAACCTGCTCAAGAAAGCCGGCCTGACCCACCCCCTCATCGGGGTCTACGACGCCCCTGACCCAGCCCCCTTTGAGCCGCTGGTGGGGCCCAAGCCGGATAAGTGGGCCTGTGTGTTCATGTTTTACCAGAGATGGCTCCAGGAGGAGACGCTTCATCTGACCAGGGACAACTTCGGCTGCGGCGGCGCCGGGCGCTCCCTGTTCAACGTCGAGACCAGAACGCGGGCGGAGTATGTCACGTTCCTGGCCGAGGAGGAAGGGCTCAAGGCCTCCCCGGAGCTGATGGGCCGCTGGCTGGACAGCCGCCGGCCGTATGAGCCGGAGCACGGTCACATCTTCATCGGCCCCTTCAAGCCTGACCAGTATCAATATTTAAAAGCGGTCACTTTTTATGTCAACCCCGATCAAATGAGCCTCCTCATGCTCGGGGCCGGCTACCACACCGCCCCTGACGACCCGCCGCCCGTCATCGCGCCTTTCAGCTCGGGCTGCGGCCTCATGCTGGAGTTGTTCGACGACTTGAATCGCCCCCAGGCCGTCATCGGGGCCACCGACATCGCCATGCGCCGCTATCTGCCGCCCGAGCTTCTGGCCTTCACGGCGACCAAGCCCCTGTTCGAGCAGCTCTGCCGACTGGATGAACGGAGCTTCCTTTACAAACAGTTCTGGCAGAAGCTTCGCCAGGCGAGGGGGCTTCCGGAAAGCTGAAACAGAAAGCATCCTCCCGGTCTTGTCCAAAACCGAGACCGCCGGCTGGAATCCTCGGAAACGGCTTCGCCGCCAGGCTTAAGCCCGGCTGAGCCGCCCCCGACCTCCCCCGGCTAAGGATCACAACACCACCAGGCAGCGGCCCCGACGCACTACCGCGCTCCAACCCAATCAGACCAGACGGCCTGATCCCTGAAATCAATCCACACCAGGCCGCAGCAGAAAAATAACCCCAAATCACTGACCATCCCTCATCAGACCCTCCTCAAAACCATCCCCCTCCCTACCCCCAACCACCTATCCCCCCTTCATGAAATATCCGGGCTGGGGGCGCGGTGTCGAAGACTGATACCAATTAGCGTTCTAAGAAGTAATCTATAGATAAGGGTAGTTAGTAAGGGTTCTGGGTTTGTGGGTATTAGAA
>CAYXRH010000384.1:2445-4029 GCA_964466355.1 uncultured Thermodesulfobacteriota bacterium | reverse complement strand
GAAGTAGGTCTGGTCCAGCCCCAAGGGCTTCAGGAGACGCTCGGCCATGAAGGCCTCGAAGGGCTGGCCGGTGATGATCTCGATGGTCCGGGCCGCGACCTGGTAGTTGGCTCCGCCGTAATTGAACCGCTCGCCCGGTTTGGCCACGAGCTCCTGGGCGGCGATGATGTCCACCGCCTCCTTCAAATCGAGCGAGAAGTCGCGCACGGCCCGCATGCCCGCCGGCGGAGCGCCGCGGAGACCGAACAGCCCGGAGGTGTGGGAGAGCAGCTGCCGATACGTCGGCGACGGGGCCTTCTGCCCCGAGGGGCCGACCTTCAAATGGCCGAAGGCGGGCAGATACTTGGCCGCCTCGTCGTCCAGGGAGACCTTGCCTTCATCCACCAGGATCATGAAGCAGGTCGCCGTCAAGGGCTTGGTCACCGAGGCGGTCAGAACCCCGGTCTTCGCGGTGAAGGGCTTTTGGGCCTTGACGTCGGCCCAGCCGCAGGCCTCCCGGAAGATGACCTCATCCCCCTGAGCCACCAGGAGAGCCGCCCCGGGCACTTCGGCCTGGGCCGCCATTTCCTCGAGCACGGCCCTGAGGGCCTGGGACCTGGCGTCGGAAAGGGCCTTGGTATTGGCCTCGAGTCCGCTTAAAGCCCCCGCCCCGCTCCCCAGAGCCGGCGCCGCGGCGAGACAGACGGCCAGCCAGATTAAGACAAACCCCAGCTTAAATCCGCGCCTCGAAGCAAACTTCATCTTCATCGCTCCCTCCCCTTAAAAAAACGCGTCCTCGAAAACTGAACCGTGCTCCTCGGTCGAGCGGAACCTTTTTTATCCCTCCTCAGTGAACCCGGCGGTCGTGGCCGGTCCAATAAGGCTCCCGAAGCGCCCGGCGATCGATTTTGCCGTAGAGGTTTTTGGGGATCTCGGCCGCGAAGTCGACGCTCCGGGGCTTCTTGTAGCTGGCCAGGTTTTTCTTGCAGAACTGGATGATCTCCTCCTCGCCGACCGCGCCCCGTGCATACAACCCCCCCCCGGCCTTCCCCCCGCCCCCCAAAATCTCGGCCGCCACGCTCCCCCCGCCCGCCTCGGCCACGCCGGGGTGGGCCATGATCACCTCCTCCACTTCGCGGGGATAGATGTTGAACCCGCCGGAGATGATCATGTCGCTTTTGCGGTCGACGATGTAGATGTAGCCCTCCTCGTCGAGGGCGCCCATGTCCCGGGTGTGGAACCAGCCGTCATCAAAGGCTTCGGCCGTCTCTTGGGGCAGCTTCCAGTACTCCTTCATCAGCTTGTCGCTGCGAAGCATGATCTCCCCCACCTCTCCCGGCTTCACCGGCCGTCCGTCCTCGCCGACGATCCTGACCTCGACCCCCATGGCCGGCCGGCCGGCCGAGGAGAGACGCCGCAGCTTCTCCGGGCGGCCCTCGATGAGGTGATCCTCGGGGCCGAGGAAGGTGATCGGCTGGGGGCATTCGGTCATGCCGTAATTCTGACGAAAGACGGGGCCAAAGACCTGGACGCCCTCCTTGAGCCGCTCGGCGGACATGGGCGCCGTGCCGTACCAGACTCTTTTGATGCTGCTGAGGTCGTAAG
>CAYXRH010000384.1:0-2435 GCA_964466355.1 uncultured Thermodesulfobacteriota bacterium | reverse complement strand
ACCACCCGCAGAACCTCCTTCTCGTCGAAGCGGGGCAGGATGATGTTGGTCGCCCCCTTGGCGTAGTAGGCCATGAGCATCAGTCCGGCGGCGTGGGTCAGGGGGCCGCTGTTCAGATTGACGTCGCCGGGGCCGATGGGCTGATCTAAGTTCATGAATAAATTGACTAAAACATTGTAGCCGATGCGGAAGGTCCACACCGCGCCCTTGGGCCGGCCGGTAGTCCCGGAGGTGTAGTGGATGCGCTCGATGTCCTCGTCAAAGTCCACCGCCACCTCGGGCCAGGTTTCGGGTTGGCCGGCCGTGAGCTGGTCGTAGGTCAGCCGGCCGGCCCTGGGAGGCCCGAGGACGATGACGTGCTTCAGGCTGGGCACCCTGGCCACCACCGGGGCCAGGAGATCGACGAACTCGCCGCCGACGATGAGGGCGTCGGTCTTGGAGTCGTTGAGCACCTCGGCGTGCTCGCCGGCCGAGTGTCGGGCGTTCAGGGTGACGTAGGTCAGGCCGGCCCGGGGAATGGCGAAGATGGCCTCGGCCGAGGCGAGGCAGTTGTTCATCAGCACGGCCACCTTGTGGCCCACCTTCAACCCTAGGGAGTGAAAGCCGTGGGCCAGGCGGTTGATGCGGGCGTCCATCTCGGCGAAGGTCAGACGCTCCTCGCCGAAGACGACGGCGATCCGGTCTCGAAAGCGGGTCAGGGGCCACTGATAAAGCAAGCCCGGCCTGACCATCTGCCTCCTCACCGGCCGCCTCCGCTCAAGCCCAGGAACCGGGCCGCGTTTTGGTAAAGCCACTTCGCCTTGACCTCGTCTTTAAGAGGCAGGGCCTCGACCTCCTCGACGCTCCTCTTGAGGGGCAAGAGAGGCCAGCTCGTGGCGAACATGACCCGGTCCTTGAGGATGCTCTGACCGTAGTTCAAGAGCGGCTCCCAGCCCGATCCCGGCCGGGAGAAGTACTTGGGCCGCATGGCCGAGATCTCCAGATGGACGTTGGGATGCCGCCAGGCCACGGCGACCATCTCCAGCACCCAGGGCCAGCCGGCGTGGCTGGCCACGATTTTCAGCTCCGGAAAGTCCACGGCCACGTCGTCGAGATAGATGGGCCGGCTCAGCTCCAGCCGGCAGGAGCGGGAGAAATTGACCGAGGAGTGGAGGACGACGAAGACGCCCAGCTCCAGAGCCTTCTCGTAGAGGGGGTAGTAGAGGCGGTCGTTGGCCTTGAGGTTGTGAAAGGGCGGCCACAAGGTCAGACCGACGAGGCCGAGATCCTTGACCGCCCGCTCCAGCTCGGCCACGGCCCGGGGCCCCTCGTGGGGGTCCACGCTGGCCAGGCCCAGGAAGCGGTCTGGCCAGCGCTTGACGCCGCCGGCGACGGCCTCGTTGGGCACCTTCTTGCCGATGGTCCACCTCATGTCCTCGGCCACCAGGAGAGCCTTTTCCACTCCGGCCTCGTCCATCTCGGCCAGCAGCTCCTCCCAGCCGCGCTCCAGGTCGATTTGGCCCAGCCGGGTGCTGCGCTCGTAAATCTCCCAATAGCGCTCAAACTGAGGGCTCGGGGCCAACGACTCCGGCAGGGGGGGGCGGACCCGGAAATCTATGACGCGCTTCATTTAAACTCCTTGAGGCTTGAGATCCCTCATCTGCGCCTCACCCGGATGCGGTAGAACAGCCTGTCCCGATAGAAGGTCTGCAGATACTCGATCGGCCGGCCGCTCTGGTCCACGTAAATCGTCTCCTCGGCCAGAACCGCGGCCCCGGAGCGCAGATTGAGAAGCTTGGCCTTCTGGCCGTAGGCCCGGCCGAGGGTGATGGTCTTGACTCCCTCGGTCACCTGGATTCCGGCCAGATTTTCGAGCTGGGGAATCAAGGGGCCGGCGTGCAGGTTCTCGACGCGGATCAGGGAGCCGATGTCATAGGGCAGGTAGTAGATGACGTAAGAGATGGGCTGGCCGAAGTGGTAGCGGACGCCCTGCATCTGATAGGCGTATTCATCCTTGTAGTTGTTGAGCTTGTCCTTGATGGCCTCGGTGTTGACCACCATGGAGAACTCGTGGACCTTGAAGGTCGTGGTCCCCAGGCCGATCTTGAAGACGTCGTCCAGGTTGACCACCGTCGCCGCCGGCATGCTCCACTTCTCGGGCTGGTTGACGTAGCAGCCCGAACCCTGGAGGCCCTTGACGAAGCCCTCGGCGGTGAGTTTGTCCTTGGCCTTGCGGATGGTCTGGCGGCTGACGCCATATTCCTGGGCCAGCACCTCCTCGGTGGGCAGCTTTCTTCCGGCCGGCCACTCGCCCCAGAGGATCCTTTCCTTGACAGCGTTGGCGATGCGGAAGTAGAGGGGCAGGGGCAGGTCGCCCAGGTCGGCTCGTCTTTTGGCTTCTCGGCCAGCGGCTGCGCCCATCCCCGCCTCGTTTATGTGAGCCTAAACCCTCATGC
>CAYXRH010000383.1:0-4034 GCA_964466355.1 uncultured Thermodesulfobacteriota bacterium | reverse complement strand
GTGTTAGGACGCATGAATGAATTATCATTCATTTTTTAGGAGGGGACGGTTTTAATTCCATGGCCTTGAAGGCGCGGAACAAAGCCAACAAGTTGAAATCCGGCGACAAGCACGACAAGATCCTGGCCGCGGCGCTGAAGGTCTTCGCCAGGAAGGGGTTTTATCACTCCAAGGTCTCTGAGATCGCCCGCCAGGCCAAGGTGGCCGACGGGACCATCTACCTCTATTTTCACAACAAAGACGACATTCTCATTTCCCTCTTCGAGGAGGAGATGCAGAAGGTCATCGACAACATGGAGGCGGCCCTGGCCAAAGAGACCGACCCCTTGAAGAAAATCGAGGTCTTTGCCCAAACTCATTTGGGCTTGGTCGATTCCCACCGCGAGGCGGCCGAGATCCTTCAGGTGGAGGTGCGCCAGTCCTCCAAGTTCATGAAAGAGTACAAGAACGAGAAATTCCTTCAATACTTGAACATCATCGCCAGCATCATCGTCGAGGGCCAGGCCCAGGGCCTGATCAGAACCGAGGTCAATCCTGGCATCGCCAAGAGGGCCTTTTTTGGCGCATTGGACGAGATGTCCCGCTACTGGGTCTTGTCCACCAAGAAGGTCTACTCCATCGAGACCGCCGCCCGGCACGTCAGTCGCTACTTCATCGCCGGCATCGCGGCGGATAAAAAGCTTTGAAGAGGTCCGTGGGGCCGGAAAGGCCTCGGCCCGAGGAAAGGAGGTAGGTCAGTGGAGCTGATCGTCTGTTTGAAGCAGGTGCCGGACACCGAAACCCAGATCAAGGTGGGCGGCGACGGCAAATCCATCGACGAGAGCGAGATCAAATGGGTCATGAACCCCTACGACGAGTTCGGCGTTGAGGAAGCGCTCAAGATCAAGGAGGCTAAGGGCGGCGCCGTGACCGTGATAAGCGTCGGCCCTCAGCGGGCGACCGAGACCCTCCGCACGGCCCTGGCCATGGGCGCCGATCAGGCGGTCCTGGTGGACGACGAGGCGGCTTTGGGCGGGGATTCATACGCCGTGGCCAAGGTGCTGGCCGCAGTGATCAAAGGCCTGTCTTACGACATCATCTTCACCGGCCAGCGGGCCGTGGATGACGACCGGGGTCAGGTCGGGGCCGCTCTGGCTGAATTTCTGAACATCCCCCAGCTTTGCGTCGTCAACAAGGTCGAGCTGGAGGACGGGTCGGTCGTGGTCCATCGTCCGGTGGAGGGCGGAGTTTTGGTCATCAAGTCCTCTCTGCCGGCGGTCATCACCACCCAAAAGGGCCTCAACGAACCCCGCTACGCCTCTCTGCCCGGCATCATGAAGGCCAAGAAAAAGCCCCTCGAGGTCAAAAAGCTGTCCGATCTGGGTCTGGACCCCGCGGAGGTCGGGGCCGCCGGACGGCTGGTCGAGGTGATCAAGATGACCCCGCCGCCTCAGCGCGCGCCGGGCAAGATCGTCGAAGGCGAGACCGGTCGGGAGAAGGCGGCCAAGCTGGCTGAGCTGCTCCACAACGAAGCCAAAGTGGTTTAGGAGGTTTAAGATGGCTAGCGGAATCTGGGTCGTCGCCGAGGCGCGCGATGGGGAAATCAGAAAGGTCACCTTTGAGTGTCTGAGCGAAGCCAAGCGCCTGACCGCCGGCTCGGGCCAAGAAGTGACGGCCGTTGTTGTGGGCAAGAACGTGGCCGGCCAGGCCGAGGGTCTCGGCGTCTTTGGCGCGGACAAGGTTTTGGTGGCCGACGGCGACGAGTTTGAGCCGTACCTCACCGAGGTCCACGCCCAGGCCATCGCCGAGTTGGTCAAACAGGCTCAGCCGGCCGTGCTCTTGATGGGCGCCTCGACTCAGGGCAAGGATCTTTCGGCCAGGCTGGCGGCCAAGCTCAATGTCGGCCTGGCCACGGACTGCACGGCCTTGAGAATGGAGGACGGCCGGCTGGTGGCCACCAGGCCGATGTACGCCGGCAAGGTCTACGTCGAGGAGGTCCTGAAGGGCGAGCCCCAAATGGCCACCTGTCGGCCCAACGTCATGGAGGTGAGCGAGGACGCCTCCCTCAAGGCCGTCGTGGAGAACGTCAGCCCGGTGGTGAGCCAGCCCTGGACCGAGGTGGTGGCCTTCAAGGAGGAGGAGTCGGGCAAGGTGGACCTGACCGAGGCGGGCATCATCGTCTCCGGCGGCCGGGGGATGAAGGACTCCAATAACTTCAAGATTCTGGAGGAGTTGGCCGGAGTCATCGGCGCCACGGTCGGCGCTTCCCGCTCGGCCGTGGACGCCGGCTGGCGGCCCCACTCCGACCAGGTGGGCCAGACCGGCAAGGTCGTCTCGCCCAACCTGTACATCGCCTGCGGCATCTCCGGGGCGATCCAGCACTTAGCCGGCATGTCCTCCTCCAAGGTCATCGTGGCCATCAACAAGGACCCCGACGCCCCGATCCACTCCAAGGCCGATTACTGCGTCGTGGCCGATCTGTTCGACGTCGTGCCGGAGTTGAAGGACAAACTGCAGGAGATATTGGGCCGCTAGGCCGACGCGGCTCAAAGCCTCACCTCTAGGCGGCTTAAAAGGCTCGAGTGGTCTCAAAGACCCCTCGGGCCTTTTATCTTGAGACTGTGGCGAAGCCACATTTTGGTTCGAGGACCAGGCGCGAGTCCAAGATATTCTTGAATTCAGCGCCGCTTTCGTATATTGAATCATTTCACCTTCTGGCAATCAATAGCCGCCAGCCGCCCGGGGGAGAGCTTTGGATTTCAACCCCTGCGTCAAGCACAAGGTCGTCCGCCACACGGTCAGGGAGTTCGCCGAGGCCGAGCTGGGCCCCATCGCGGCCGAGATCGACCGCGAGGCCCGCTTTCCCTGGGAGGTGGTGGCGAGCATGCGGGCGCTCAACTACTTCGGCCTCCAGGTGCCCCAAGATTACGGCGGGGCCGGATTGGACAGCGTCAGCGCGGCCATCGTCGTCGAGGAGCTGTCGCGGGTCTGCGCCGCCGTGGGGCTGTGCGTCACGGTCCACAACGGCGTGGGGGCTTTTCCGGTCGAGCGCTTCGGCACCAGGGCCCAGAAGGAGAAGTTCTTGCCCCGGCTGGCCAGCGGGGAGCTCATCGGCGCCTTTTGCCTCACCGAGGCCAACGCCGGCTCCGACGCCGGCGGCGTGGAGACCAGCGCCGCGCCCGTGGGCTCTCATTACCTCATCAACGGCACCAAGATATTCGTCACCAACGGCGGGGTGTGCGGCCTGGCCCTCGTCTTCGCCGTGACCGAACAGAAGAGCGGGCCGCTCAAGCCCGGCGTCTTCATGGTCGAGAGCGACACGCCGGGCTTCAGCGTCGGCGAGATCGAGGATTTGAGCGGCATGCGGGCCAACCCGGTCTCGTCACTGTTCTTCGAAGACTGCCGGGTGCCGGCCCAAAACCTCCTCGGCCGGCCCGGGGAGGGCCTCAAGATCGGCTTGACCACCCTGGACACCGGTCGGCTCGGCATCGCCGCCCAGGCCCTAGGCATCGCCCAGGCGGCCTTTGAGGCGGCGGTGAAGTACGCCAAGGAGAGGCAGCAGTTCAAGAGGCCCATCGCCTCCTTTCAGACGATCCAGAACTACCTGGCCGAGATGGCCATTGACATCGACGCCGCCAGGCTGCTTTTGTATCGGGCCTGCGACCTGAAGGACCGCGGACGCCCCTTCAGGGCCGAGTCGGCCATGGCCAAGCTCCACTGCAGCCAGACGGCGACCAAGGTGGCCAACCTGGCCGTTCAGATACACGGCGGGTACGGCTACAGCAAGGAATACGACGTGGAGCGCTACTTCAGGGACGCCAAGGTGACCGAGATCTACGAAGGGACGACCGAGGTGCAGCGCCTGGTCGTGGCCCGGGCCGTCCTGGCGCGGCCGACTTGAGGGTGGGGCGGTAATGAAGTTCGTGGTGTGCGTCAAACAGGTCCCCCTGGTCTCGGAGCTGCCCTGGGACCAGGCCTCGGGCACCCTGAGGCGCGACGAGGCCGCGGGCATGATGAACCCGGCCTGCAAGCACGCTCTCGAAGCGGCCCTGAGG
>CAYXRH010000382.1:0-4066 GCA_964466355.1 uncultured Thermodesulfobacteriota bacterium | reverse complement strand
GGGTGGCCATCATCGTCATCGTCATCGCCGGCCTGGCCTTCACCTTCCGCCGCTTGGGCAGGCGCTGAAGATGGCCCCGATCATCGAAATAATGGATCTGACCAAGGTCTACGGCAAGCAGAAGGCCGTGGACGGCCTCAACCTTCAGGTCGAGGCGGGCGAGATATTCGGCTTTCTGGGCCCCAACGGCGCCGGGAAGACGACGACCCTGCTCATGCTCCTGGGGCTGACCGAGCCGACCAGTGGCCGGGCGAGGGTGCTTGGTTTCGATCCCTTGAGGGACCCCCTCAAGATCAAGCGGGCGGTGGGCTACCTGGCCGAGAACATGGGCTTCTACGGCGACATGACCGCCCGGGAGAATCTGGCCTTTGTCGCCCGTTTGAACTCCATCCCCGAGGCCGAGGTCCCACAGCGCGTCGAAAGCGTTCTGGAACGGGTCGGCCTGACCGAGGAGAGCCACAAGGAGCTGGACGCCTATTCCCGAGGCATGCGCCAGCGCCTGGGCATCGCCGAGCTGCTGATCAAGGAGCCGAAGCTGGTCTTTCTGGACGAGCCGACCCTGGGGCTCGATCCGGACGGCATCAACCGCATGCTCGATCTCATCGTTTCCTTGAGCCGGGACCAGGGCATCACCGTCGTTTTGTCCTCCCATCTGCTGCAAAACGTCCAGCGGATCTGCCAGCGAATCGGGATCATGAGCCACGGCCACCTCATGGCCCAGGGGCCCATTGATCAGTTGGCCAGAGAAAAATTGGGAGGCGACAAGGAGTCCTTCACTCTGGAAGAGATCTACATGCGCTACTTCCAGGAGGCCTGAAAGTGCTGACCATCTTCCGCAAGGAATTGTCCGACCACTTCAGCTCGACCCGGTTTCTGATCCTCTTCGCCCTGATCGCCATGGTCGCCCTGGTGACGACTTACATGGTCGGGGCCAGCCTGCAGGAGGATCTCGGCGGCTTGGCCAAGCCGAAGTTCGTCTTTCTGATGCTCTTCACCTCCGCGGGGCAGTTTTTCTCCTTGGCCCAGTTCATCGCCTTCTTCGGGCCCTTGATCGGTCTGGTGATGGGCTTTGACGCCATCAACCGGGAGCGCGCCCAAGGCACCCTCTCCAAGCTGCTCTCCCAGCCCATCCATCGCGACGCGGTCATCAACGGCAAGTTCCTGGCCGGCGTGGCCACGGTGGCCATCATGCTGACCAGCATTCTTCTGCTTCTCTCCGGGCTGGGGCTTTTGCTCATCGGGGTGGTGCCCGGCGTGGAGGAGGTGGCCCGACTGGCCGTCTATCTCATCATCTCCATCTGCTACGTCGCCTTCTGGCTGGGGCTGAGCATCCTCTTCTCCATCCTTCTGCGCAACATCGCCACCTCGGCCCTGGCCGCCGTGGCCTGCTGGATCTTCTTCGCCTTTTTCGTCGCCTTTGGGGCCAACCTCCTGGCCAACGCCGTGGCCCCGGTGGACGATCCGCAAAACGTGGAACAGGTTTTAAGACACGACCGATTGGCCGCGACGACGAGCCTCGCCTCCCCGGTGGTCCTTTATTCCGAGGCCACCTCGGCCATTCTGGACCCGTTCCGCAAGACGACCAAAGGGCTGATCGTGGTCGGGCGTCTGGAGAGGCTGTCCATGAGCCGTTTTCAAAATCCGCTCCCTCTGGGCCAGTCCGTCATGGTCGTCGTGCCTTACCTGACCACCCTCATCGCCATCACCTTCATCTGCTTCGGAGTGTCTTACTTGAGCTTCATGCGTCAGGAGATCAGATCCATCTGACCTGACTGAACCGGCGGGCCTCAACCCCTTGAGGCCCGCCCCAATTCCGCCGACAGACCCATCCAAGTCCAAAGGGTTTGACAAACCGACCCCTGGCGACTAATCTAGGTCCAGGCGCTGGGGGTGTCGTCGCGGCGGCTGAGAGTCTGGCATGTGAGCCCAGGCAACCCCTCGAACCTGATCCGGGTAATGCCGGCGTAGGGAAGCGGTCTCAAGCAGCGGGCCCGCCCCGCTTTTTTGATCTCAAGGCCGCCTCCGGCGGCCTTTTTGGTGGGGGACTTGATTGAGGAGAACTTTCTTGACTCGACCAAAAAACCCCGCCGACCGCGGATTTTTCGGGCGGATGGGTCCGGCCTGGATCATCAGCGCCGTGGCCTGCGGGCCGGCCACCCTGGCCAGCGTGTCCCTGGCCGGTGCCGCCTTCGGCTACCGGCTGTTGTGGGTCGTCATCTTGAGCGCTCTGTTGGCTTTCGTGGCCCAGTACATGGCCGCCCGGCTGGGCCTTTTGACCGGCCGGGGCGTCATCGCCGTGGTGGACGAGAAGCTCGGACGAGGCTGGGGCTGGCTTTTGATGATCGACGCCCTGACGGCCACCTGGCTGGCCTCGACCATCTTGATGAAGGCCCTGGTTGACGTCACCGGCCTCATCACCGGCCTGACCACGCCCTGGTGGTCCATCCCTTACGCCGGGCTGATCTTTCTCCTGGTCGGGATCGGCGGCTACAAGACCCTGGAGAAGGCCTGCAAGGCCCTCGTGGCCGGGGTGGTGGCCTGCTTCATCATCACCGTCCTCATCGTCGCCCCCAATCCGCTCGAGATAATCTCTGGCCTCGCGCCCAACCTGCCGGGCGGCGTTGACTCGGCCCTGATGATGGCCGGCATCATGGGCGGGGCGGTGCACGTGACCATCCTGGGCATGCACACCTACAACGTCAACTCCCGGGGCTGGGGCGCGGCCGAGATGGGCTTGGCCCGGCGGGACACCTTCTGGTCCATGTTTATCGCCTTCGGCCTCTACTCCACGGCCATCTTTCTGGCCGCCGGGGCGGTGCTTCACCCCCACGGCCTCCAGGCGAGGCAGGCCCTGGACCTGGCCCAGGCTCTGAGGCCCTTCCTGGGGCCCTGGGCCAACGCCGTCTTCCTGGCCGGCTTGTGGGGCGCCGTCATCTCGACCATCACCCCGACCTTCATGGCCGCCGGCTACTTCCTGGTCGACAAGATGGGCTGGCCGCTGAAGGTCCAGGACCACCGCTTCAGGCTGGTCATCTTGGCCGGCTGTCTTTTGAGCCTCCTCGGCCCTCATTTAAAGGGCGGCTTCGTCTTTCTTTTGGTCGTCATGCTCGCCCTGGGGCTGTGCGGCACGCCGCTGATCCTGGTCATTTTTTTAATTCTCCTAAACCGCCGCGACGTGGTCGACCGAGCCAGGAACTCGCCCCTGCTCAACGTCTTCGGCGGTCTGAGCCTGGTGGTGACCAGTTTTCTGGCCGTCAGATTCATCCTCAGCAAACTCCATCTTTGGCCTTGAGGAAAGGGACCATGAAGCAAGAGAGGCCTCATTTGAAAAAACTGGCGGAGCTCAAGGATTACGCCCTCGAACTGGGGGCCGACCGGGCCGCGATCATCGACGCCGGCGATCTGGTGATCAAGACCAGCGCCTGGGCGCGGTGCTTCATTCCGGCCTGCAAATATTACGGCAGCAGCATCATGTGCCCGCCCCACAACCCCCTCACCCCGGAGGTGACCCGCCGCATCGTGGCCGAATACAAGCACGGCCTTCTCTTCCAGCTCGACGCCGCGGTGGCGGACTTCGTCGGCCCTCAGTGGCGCCAGCGCCACGTGGACACCGAGCTGAAGCACAAGGAAATGGTGGCCAAGATCGAGGGCCGGGCCTTTCACGGAGGCTTTCCCCTGGCCATGGGCTTCGCCGCCGGGGAGTGCTCGCTGTGCCTGCCCCAAAAGCCCTGCGCCGTGCTCGAAGGCAAGGCCTGTCTCCATCCGCTGCAAGCCAGACCGGCCATGGAGGCCTGCGGGTTCGACGTCTTCGCCATCGCCGAGCGGGTCGGCTGGAAGCTGGTGCCCATCGGCCACGAATCCCAGGTCAAAGCCATCCCTTGCGCCAGCCTCATCGGCTTGGTCCTGGTGGTCTAGTGTCGCGTCTTATCCCAAGCTGCTTTCAAGGGTGTAATTTTGGTTGGTTGTTCTCACTTCAGGTCGAGGGTTCGGACAGGACTAAGGCTCGCTTACGGGCGGCCCCGAGTCGAATTCTTCTCCGACGGGGCCGCTTTCCCTTCCGCTCGCC
>CAYXRH010000381.1:0-4087 GCA_964466355.1 uncultured Thermodesulfobacteriota bacterium | reverse complement strand
GCGGCCCAGGGAGTGGGCCAAGAGCAGTTCGCCCTCCAGGCGGGCGGCCTCGAAACCCTTGTCGGTGAGGTAATCGGCGGCCCAGCTCATCAGCCGGCCGATAGTCCAGGCGGGGTTGGCGGCCATTGGCCCGCCTATTCGGCCAGGGCCTTGGCCTGGGCCGCGGCGGTCAGTTGGGTGACCAACTCCTCCAGGTCACCGGCCAGGATCTCCTCCAGCCGGTAGAGCGTCAGCCCGATGCGGTGGTCGGTCATCCGGCCCTGGGGGAAATTGTAGGTCCTGATCCTCTCGGAGCGGTCCCCGGAGCCGACCATGGCCCGCCTGGTCTCGGTGATCTCGGCCGCCTGCTCCTCCTCGGCCGCGTTCAGGACCCGGGCCCGGAGGACCTTCATCGCCTTGGCCTTGTTCTTGTGCTGGGACTTCTCGTCCTGGCAGGAGACGACGATTCCGGTGGGCAGGTGGGTGATGCGGATGGCCGAGTCGGTGACGTTGACGTGCTGGCCGCCGGCCCCGGAGGAACGGTAGGTGTCGATCCTGAGGTCGTTGGGGTCGATGTCCACCTCCACCTCCTCGGCCTCGGGCAAGACGGCCACCGAGGCGGCCGAGGTGTGGATGCGGCCCTGGGACTCGGTCACCGGCACCCGCTGGACCCGGTGCACCCCGGATTCGAACTTGAGACGGGCGTAAACCCCGCGGCCTTCGATGAGGACGATGATCTCCTTGAACCCGCCGCCGTCAGTCTCGTGGCTGGAGATGATCTCGGTTCGCCAGCCCTTGATCTCGGCGTAACGGGTGTACATCCGGAAGAGGTCGGCCGCGAAGAGGGCCGCCTCCTCGCCGCCGGTGCCGGCCCGGATCTCCAGAAACACGTTCTTGTCGGCGTCGGGATCCGGGGGGAGAAGAAGCAGCTCGATCCGCCGGCTCAAATCCTCTCGCTCGCCCTCGAGCCGCTCCATCTCCTCCCTGGCCAACAAGTGCATCTCCGGATCCTGGTCATGTAAAAGCTCTCGATTGACTTTGATCTCCTCCTCGATCCGTCTCAACCGCCTCACCACCTTGGCCAGCTCGGCCAGGTCGGCGTGCTCCTTGGTCAGGGCGCGGTAGCGGGCTCGGTCCTTGACCGCCCCCGGGTCGGCCAAGGCCTGCTCCACCTCGGTGAAGCGGCCTTCGACTTCATTGAGCCGTTTCAGCAAGCCCTCAGAGGGCATCAAGCCGCCCCCTCGATCTTCAAGGCGGACCGGAGAGCTTTGAGCGCGATCTCGATCTGGTCGTCGGTCGGCTTTCTGGTGGTCAGCCGCTGCATAAAGAGACCCGGCCAGATGAAGGGCTTGAGCCAGGGGTTGTGGGCCTGGCGGCCGGCGAGGCGGGTGACCTCGTAGGCCGCGCCGGCGATGGGCAGAAGAAGGAGAATCTTGACGCCGATGAAGATGAGGTTGGCCCACCAGGCCGGCCCGGCCGGATTGGGAAGCAGGGGAAAGACGGCGGCGAAGAAGAAGATGGAGATGAGGAGAACCAGGAGCACGAAGGCCGTGCCGCAGCGGGGGTGAAGGGTCGGGTGGCGGCGGGCGTGCTCGACGGTGAGGGGCTCGGCGGCCTCGTAGGCGTGAATGGACATGTGCTCCGCGCCGTGATACATGAATATCCGCCGCACGTCTTTGAGGATGGATATCCCCAGGATGTAGCCGACGAAGAAGATGACCTTCAAGGCCCCGTCAACAAGATGAAACCGAAGCGTCCGCACGCCCAGCTCCACCCCCAAGAGCCGGCCGACCTGGTAGGAGAGAAAGTGCGGCGCGATGACGAAGAGCAAGATGGCCAAGCCCAAGGCCAGGGCGATGGTCCCGGCCACGGCTAAGGGGTTCAAGGGTCCTTCCTCTTCCTCCTCCAGGGCTTGGTTGGCGGAATAGGTCAGAGCCTGGCTGCCGTTGACCAGGGCTTCGATGAAGACGACGACGCCCCTCAAAAAAGGCCACTTGAGAGGCTTGATCCGGCGGCTGATGGAGCGCCAGACCTCCTCGCGAACGACCACCTCGCCCGAGGGGCGCCTGACGGCGATGGCCATGGCCTGGGGCGAGCGCATCATCACCCCTTCGATGACCGCCTGCCCGCCTATATCTAACCTTTGAGCCGACAAGTCTACTCGGTCTCGTCCCCGGCCGCCCGATTCAGGTTGGCGTACTTCCTCCTGAACCGCTCCACGCGCCCGGCGGAGTCGACCAGCTTCTGCTTGCCGGTGAAGAAGGGGTGGCACTTGGAGCAGATCTCGACCCTGATCTTGGGCAGGGTCGAGCCGGTCTCGAACTCGTGGCCGCAGGCGCAGCGGGCGGTGGTGAGGTGGTACTCGGGGTGGATGTCCTTTTTCATCGTCTCCCTATCCTTCCAAAAACATGAAATCGTAATTATACTCTGATCCTGATTAGGGGCAAGCAAATTTCACCATTTCAACTCATCGGCGCGCCGGAGATGGGCCACCCCTTGCCGAGCCTCGGGGCCACGTTTGGCCCTCACCCCGGCCGACGACCGCCTGCCGGACTGGATGAGGGTCGAGCCGCTGCCGCCCCACAACACCGTGTGGGACGTGGCCGATGAGGAGCTGGATAAAACCCTCAAGTTTTAGGCTCCCGCCCCGCGAAGAGATGGCCGGAAAAGGGGCGGCCGCGGCGCTGAGGACAAGGAGAAGCGCCGCCGGCCGCCCCTGAGATGTTTTAAGTGATCATGAGACGCAACTTCAGCCCCCCACGGCCCCTTAGGGCCCCGGGGCTATCTTGACCCTCAAGGGGTGAGTGGTAGACTGAATCAATGCGCCTCACCGTCAAGCTGGGCGGGCCATTGCGCGGCAAGGTTTCGGGCCACCGGGACGGGGAGCTGGGCCTTGAGCTGCCCCCTGAAGCGACCGTCTCCACCGCCCTCCAAGCGTTGGGCTTGAGCGTGGCCGAGGTGAGGGTGATCATGCTCAACGGGCGGCCCCTCAAGGCCGACGAGAGGCTTAAGGACGGCGACCGGCTGGCCCTGTTTCCGCCGGAGCTGGCCTTCAACGCCTACGTGGCCATAAACTTTTTCAATGCCCTCATCCGGGAAAAAGAATGAAAATCCTGGTCAGGCTTTACGCCGGCCTGAAGGCCAACCTCCCCCCCGGCGCCCAGGGGCACCAGACCGAGCTGGAGCTGGAGCGGCCGGCCACGGTGGGCCAGGCCATCGACGCCTTGAAGATACCCCCGGCCCAGACCAAGCTCATCCTCATAAACGGCCGCCAGGCCGCCGAAGAGGCTGCCTTGAAGGAGGGCGACCTCCTGGTCATCTTCCCACCGGTGGGCGGGGGCTAGAGCATCGTCTTCCGGCGAGGCTGTTTATGAAATAATGTAAGTCGACGAGGAGATGCATCCTCAGACCGCCGCGCCCTCCCGGAAGACGAAAAAATAATCTCCCCGGCCCACCTCCACGGCCACCTCGCCGCCGCGGGATTGACAGTAGACCAGCCAGCCCGGCTTGTCCTCGTCGCAACACTCCACGGCGGGCGAGCGGCGGCCGCTGTCGGCCTCCAACCAGCCCAGGAGCATCGGCTGCTCAAGTCTCTGCCCGGCCGCCCGCCGGGCCAGCTCCCTGGCCTCCTCGAAATTAACACCTGGGGCGGCCTCGATTTTTATTCTCGACCCCAGCATCTCAGGGGAGAATTCAGCTTTGCAAACCACGCACGCCTCCAAAGCAAAAAGGCTCTCAGACCGCATTTAAACTTAAGCATCCGAAAACCCCGGCGCAAGGCGGCGCTTAAAAAACCGTGCTTGACTTTTCCAGCATCAGGCTTATGTTGCAGAAGTTCGGAGAGGCGGCGACATGGAGGAATTACACTTAAGCGAACTTCGTCAGCTCAAACAGCTTTTCAAACAGCAAGGCCTCGACAAGGTTCCGGACCGGCTCAGCGTGGTGGACGCCTTCTTCGCCACCGAAGAACATTTGAGCCCGACCCGGCTCAGCCAGATTCTTAAAGAGCAGGACTTGGACCTGGACGAGGACTTCGTTAAGGAAACCTTGGAGCTTCTTTGCCGCTTCGGCTTCGCCCACAAAAAAGAGTTCGCCGATAGTAAGATTT
>CAYXRH010000380.1:0-4088 GCA_964466355.1 uncultured Thermodesulfobacteriota bacterium | reverse complement strand
GTCAAGACCAACGTCATGGGCACCCTGAACATGCTCGGCCTGGCCAAGCGGGTCAAGGCCCGCATCCTCCAGGCCTCCACCTCCGAGGTCTACGGCGACCCCCAGATGCACCCCCAGACCGAAAGCTATTGGGGCCACGTCAACCCCATCGGCTTGCGCTCCTGTTACGACGAAGGCAAACGCGTCGCCGAGACGCTGATGATGGACTATCACCGTCAGAACGGGGTCGATGTAAAAATTGTTAGAATCTTTAATACATATGGCCCGAACATGGCCCTGGACGACGGCCGGGTCATCTCCAACTTCATCGTCCAGGCCTTGAGCGATCAACCCCTGACCGTGTACGGCGACGGCTCCCAGACCCGCTCCTTTTGTTACGTCTCGGATCTGGTGGAGGGCATGGCCCGGATGATGGACCTGGACGACTTCAGCGGACCAATCAACCTCGGCAACCCGGCCGAGTTCTCCATCATGGACCTGGCCGAGATGATCATCCGGCTCATCGACTCGCGCTCCAAAATCGTGCACGTGGAGCTGCCGGCCGACGACCCCATCCACCGCCGGCCAGACATAACCCTGGCCCGGGAAAAGCTGTTCTGGGAGCCCAAGGTTAGCCTCGAAGACGGGCTTAAGGAAACCATCGCCTACTTCAAGGCGATCCTCAAGGACACGCGGCGCGTGTCTGCTCCGAGCTAAAACGCCTTAATTTTTTCAAGGAGGAGGCCATGAAGCTGTGGAGCAATGACTTTCAAAACAATCAGGACATCCCCTCCCGGTTCACCTGCGACGGAGAGAACATCTCACCCCATCTGGCCTGGTCCGATCCCCCGCCAGGGACCGAGAGCCTGGCTTTGATCTGCCACGACCCCGACGCCCCGGTGGGGGACTGGATTCACTGGTTCGTTCATGACATCCCGCCTCTAACGCGGGAGCTTTCCCGCGGCGGTCCGCCGCCGGCCGGAGCCAAGGAGGTGGTCAACGACTTCGGCTACAGCCGCTACGGCGGGCCCTGTCCGCCCTCGGGCCGACACCGCTACTACTTCATCCTTCACGCCCTCAAGGAGAAAGGGCTCAAGGGGCTGGACAAGAAAAACTTCAGAAGCCGGGTCGAGGCCGTCTCCCTGGCCCGGGCCGAATGCATGGGCACTTACGCCCGCGCCCGCTGAAGACCGAGCCCGTTTTTTCTTGACGCCAGGGGGGGTTTCGGCCTATTCTGTAGCTATATTATAGCTGCTATGTATTCATGAGCCGCCCGCCTGACCAGCCGCGGCCAGACGGCGCCGGCCGAGAGGGGCGAATCCGAGAGGGAGAGGGTTTGGCCGTCAAGGTGCCCTTGAGCGCTTTTTTTCGGGCCACTTTGGGGACCGAGACCGGCAACCGGGGGTTCATCGGCCTCTCTCCGGACGGCGCGGCCTTTCACGTCGTCGTGCCGGTGGACGCCCAGATCGCCCGGGGGCTCAAACCCGGTCATCGGCCCACGGACGAGACCCCTTTTGGCGGTTACGTTGGGTGGCGCTATTTTGAGTGCCAGCCCTTTCCGACGCCGCAGCCTGACGAGGCCGCGGCCCGTCGGGCGAGGTGGTTTCAGGCCCGGACCAACGCCAGGGCCTTCGAATCCTGGGCCGCCCAAAACAAGGACAACCTGAGGAGTTAAAATGCTGATCCCCCGCTTTGAGTATCACCGACCGGCCGACCTGGACGAGGCGCTCCAGCTTTTGGACCGACAGCGGGCCGAAGCCAAGCTCCTGGCCGGGGGCACGGATCTGCTGGTCAACCTCAAGCGCCGGCTCGTCGCCCCCAAAAGCGTCGTCTCCATCTCTCGCCTCGAGGGGCTCGACGGCCTCGAAAAAAGCGACGAGGGGCTCAGGATCGGTCCCCTGGTCACGGCCGACCGCCTGGCCAGGGCGGCCAAGGACCTCGGCCCGGCCTCGCTCCTGGCCACGGCGGCCGGCGGCTTGGGCACGCCTCTGATCCGCAATCTGGCCACCGTCGGCGGCAACCTGGTCACGGCCCGGCCGGCCTCGGATTTCGCCCCGCCCCTGTTGGTTCTGGGCGCCGCGGTGATTCTGGCCAGCCTCAAAGGGGAGCGGCGGGTGGCCCTCCATGATTTTTTCGAGGGCCCTGGCCAGAGCGTGCTCAAGCCCGAGGAGATCTTGACCGCCGTGCTCGTCCCGAACCTGTCTCCGGGCTCGGGCGGGGGCTACGTCAAACTGGGGGCCAGGCGGGCCATGGAGATCTCCATCGTCAGCGCGGCGGCCTTTCTCAGGCTTGACGAAGAAGGCACGATCAAGGAGGCCAGGGTGGCCTTGGGCGCCGTGGCCCCGAGACCCATCCTCGCCGACGCGGCCGAAACGCTTTTGATCGGGGACAAGCCCAAGGGGGCCAATGATCCCATCTTTCACGGCGCGGCCGCGGCGGCGGTGGCGGACGCCTCGCCCATCGACGACTTCCGCGCCTCGGCCGAGTATCGCTGCCTGATGATCGAGGTGGTCACCAGACAGGCTCTCGGCCAGGCCTGGCTCCAGGCTAAAGGGGAGTGAGAATGAAGCACCGCGTCACCTTGAACGTCAACGGTAGGCTCGAAGAGCTCCTCGTCGAGGCCAACCAGACCCTCCTCCAAGTCCTGCGCCAGGAGCTGGGGCTCACCGGCGCCAAGCACGGCTGCGGCGAAGGCGAGTGCGGCGCCTGCACGGTTCTCTTGGACGGCCGGCCGATCAACTCCTGCCTCGTTTTAGCCGTCCAGGCCGACGGCCGCCAAGTGACGACCATCGAGGGCTTGGCCACAGGCAGCCGGCTGCACCCCCTCCAGGAGGCCTTCATCGAACAGGGGGCCATTCAGTGCGGCTTCTGCACGCCGGGCATGATCCTCACCGCCAAGGCCTTTTTGGACGAAAACCCCAACCCCAGCCGCCAGGACATCCGGGCGGCCATCTCGGGAAACCTCTGCCGCTGCACCGGCTATCAGAAGATCGTCGAGGCCGTCGAAGCGGCGGCCCGAGCCGGGGGGAAGAAATGAGCCGATACAACGTCATCAACACCCGGGCCCGGCGGCTCGACGCGCCGGCCAAGGCCACCGGCCAGGCCGTCTACGCCGACGACATGACCCTGCCGGGCATGCTTCACGGGGCCATCCTTCACTCGCCCCTGCCCCACGCCAAGATCCTCCACCTGGATCCCTCCCCGGCCCTTAAGCTTTCAGGGGTCAAGGCGGTGGTGACCCACCGAGACACCCTGGGCGTGAAGTACGGCGTCTCTCCGGCCCGCTACGACGAGACGCTGTTCTGCTCGGACAAGGTCCGCTACGTCGGCGATGAGATCGCGGCCGTGGCCGCGGTGGATGTGGAGACGGCCCTGGAGGCCGTCTCGCTCATCAAGGTGGACTACGAGCCCTTGGCGGCGGTCCTTGATCCCTTTGAGGCCATGGCCGAGGGCGCGCCCCAGCTTCACGAGGATCACCCTCAAAACATCTGTGCCGAGGTGCACCAGGAGTTCGGCCACTTTGACGAGGCCATCAAAAACTGCGACCTGGTCCACCACCACACCTTCACCAACAAGCGTCAGGACGCCGCCTTCATCGAACCCCACGCCGCCATCGGCCACTTTGACCTGCACGGATATCTGACCCTCTACTCCTCGACCCAGGTGCCCCATTACGTCCAGCGGACCGTGGCCATGGTCCTCGGTCTGCCCATCGGCCGGGTGCGAGTGGTCAAGCCCTACGTCGGCGGCGGCTTCGGGCCCAAGGCCGAGGCCACGCCCCTGGAGATGTCGGCCTGCCTGCTGTCCATGAAGACGGGCAAACCGGTGAAAATGGTCCTCAGCCGGGAGCAGGTCTTTCTCCACTGCCGG
Organism: uncultured Thermodesulfobacteriota bacterium; assembly: GCA_964466355.1. GTDB lineage: Bacteria > Desulfobacterota > Desulfarculia > CAYXRH01. The sequence goes on along the minus strand of CAYXRH010000380.1, from coordinate 239 downwards.
GCCCGGCATCAATTCTTTTCCGAGTACACCATCGGGGTCATGAAGGACGGTGAAATCGTTGGCCTCCACAACAAGACCGTGCTCGACGGCGGAGCGTACTCCTCCTTCGGCATCGCCACCGTCTACTACGCCGGCTCCCTGCTGGGCGGGCCCTACCGCCTGAAGCACATGAAGTACGACGGACTGAGGGTCTACACCAACAAGCCGGCCTGCGGCGCCCAGCGGGGTCACGGCGGCGT
>CAYXRH010000379.1:0-4092 GCA_964466355.1 uncultured Thermodesulfobacteriota bacterium | reverse complement strand
TGGCCCGGGCGCTCATGTAGGGCCGCCGCCAGGCGATCACCCCGGCCTCGGCCAAGATCCCGTCCACCTGGTCGCCGGTGGACGCGCCGGCGTAGAGGTTTATCTTGAACCGCTCGCCGGCCTGGGCCCTTTTGGCCAGCTCGCGGGGCACCAGTTTGGGATATCCGGCCGTGAAGCCTGAGATGAAAAGGTTGGTGCCGTCTTTTATGTAAGACGCCGCCGCGGTGGCGCTGGTTATCTTATCGCACAAGGGGGCGTATCTGATTCTTTCCTTCATCTCAGCTCACTTTAGGGCATCGACAGTCTTGCGCCTTGAAAATATTGTACTTTTTCCGAAATGATCCGGGCTTAAAATGCGGTCCGCAAGTCGCCTGGCCCGGCCGTCTCTCAATTTATCAGGCTATTCCCGGCCAAAAACCCCCACCACGGCCGGCAGGGTGGCCTTGAAGCCGGGCAGGGACAGGTCACCGAAGTCGTTGGTCTGCCATTGTCCGTAGGTGGCGTAATGGAATCCATCGACGTGGACGACCAGTTCAGCCTTGTGCCCTCCGTCCAAGGACATGGCCTGGACAACCTTCAGATCGCTCTCGGTCAGCCAGGAGGCCAGATCCCACAGGGTGTACGCCCCTTCGGTGCACAAAACCAGGATTCGGCCGGCCTGATCAGTGGCCAAAACGGTCCGGTTGGCCTTCCAATCCGAGTTTCTGACCCGCTTTCGACCCCTGGAGTCGAGGAGCATGAAGGACTGAACCGCCTGCGTGTACAAGGTCGTGGCCGGGTCAAAGGTGGTGTAGGCCAGATCAATCAACACCGCCTTGGGTAGGGCCAGGTTGAGGGGTTCGGCGGCAAAGATGCCCTTCCAGACCGACAAAAGCCCGGTGCCGATGTTGGTCCCGTCCTTGATGAGCAGGCCGAGGTGGGTCCCTCGCTCGTCGTACTGGCCTGGATTGAAGACCACCAGGGCCCCGGTGCACTCCTGCCACTCTTCGACCCTGAGGGGCCGGTTCGAGGTGAGGTGGCTCATGTGAAAGACCTTGAACCTGACCCGCTCTGGATCCAGCCTGACCACGCCGATGTGAGGATCGCCCAGCTGGACGTACCTGGTCGCCTCCACCCGGGCAAAGCTGATGCCCGGTTTGAGCAGCCGCCAGGAAATCGGCTCGTGGGACGGTTCGGCCCAGGCCGGGGAGAGGCCCACAAAGCCCAACAACCCAAAAATCATAACCCACTTGAGCATGAGGTCAAGATAGCAAAGCCTTCACTCCAGGCAAAGCCTTTTGGGGTTGGATTTCAACAATGATCAAAAACGCGGCGGGACCACAAACAAAGACGCCTCTCAAAGCATTCCAATCTCACCGACTTGCGGAAGCGGGCCTTTGACAAGACCGCGCGGTCTCATCCTCCTTCATTTTAAGCCGGCTTGGCGCAAGGCGGCTAAACGGCGCTCCAAGTGGGCCGGGTCCTCGAAAAAGCTGGTGTGGCGTACAAATTCCAATGAAAAATCAGGTTGCATGCGCAGCACTTCCGCAACCTGGAAACCGGCTTCCCGCGTCTGGCCCAGTTCGGTGTAAACTTCAGCCAAGCCGAGGTGAATCCAGATCGGATTGTACTCACCCTCTCGACTGAGGTCGAGTATCCGCTTATAGGTGGCCAGAGCCTGCTCGTAGCGTCTGGCCATGTGGTAGAACTGGGCCAAGAAATTCAGGAACCAGGAGGGGCAATAAGGGCTCAGACGGAGCGCCTTCTCGCCGAGGACGATCGCTTCGTCGAACCTGCCCGCAAAAAATAAAGTCTGGGCCAAGAGCATGTGACCCAGGGTGTTATTGGGGCCGAGGTTGATGGCTTTCTCTCCTTCGGCGATGGCTTTTTCGGACTGCCCCTGGAGCATGTAAACCGTGTTCCAGAAGGAGTGGATTTCGGGCAGGGCGTCATCCAGCTCGAGGGCCTTGCGGCCAATTTCGATGGCTCGGCCCAGGGACTCGGCCGGAGAATGGCTAAACCCGAACCTGACCTCGATGGAGTGGGTGAAAGCCAGCATTGTCCAAGCAAAGGCATAGCCTGGGTCCAACTCTAAAGCTCGCTCCAGGAGCGCCCGGGCCTTGAGGTTGTCCTCCCTGGTGAAACGCTCAAAAAGGCTGTTGGCTTTAACAACGCAACTCCAGGCCTCGAAGTTGCTGGTCGTTTTGTGCCAGAGGCGGGCTTGCTCCCCGTGGGTCAGCTCCACTTGGAGGGCCACCGCAATCTGCTGGGAGATCTCGTCGAGGAGGAGAAAAAGGTCCTTCAGGTCACGGTCATAGCGCTCTGACCAGCGGTGATGCCCGGTCATGGCGTCGATCAACTGGGCCGTGATCCGGACGCGCTCGCCCGCCTTTAAGACGCTGCCCTCCAAAATATAGCGCACCCCGAGCTCCTGACTCACCTGCTGGGCCTTGACCGGCTTCCCCTTGTAGGTGAAGGTTGAATTGCGGGCGATGACGAGCAGCCTGGGTGTTTTGGACAAGGTGGTGATGATGCTTTCGCTGATCCCGTCGGCCAGGTATTCTTGGGTGGCGTCGCCGCTGAGGTTGTCAAAGGGCAACACGGCGATCGAAGGTTTCTCTGGAAGAGGCAGGATCATCTGCTCCATCGAGGCCGGCTCCATGACCACCCGGTAGACCCGCACCGGATCAACGATGTTTTTTACTGTTTGTTCTCCCAGATACTCGCAAGCGACCTGTATCTTGTTTTTGACCTGGTCATAGGCCGTTTGGGAGATGCAGATGCCGCCTGAATCGGCCAGACCCTCCAACCTGGCGGCGATATTCACCCCGTCCCCGTAAATCCTTTCGCCCTCAACGATCACGTCGCCCAGGTTGATGCCGATTCTAAACTCCATCCTCCGCTCAGCGGGCAACTGCGCGTTTCTGTTTTTCAACTCGCCTTGGATTTCGACGGCGCAGCGCGTCGCATCCACCACACTGGCAAAATCAGCCAGCAGATTGTCGCCGGGCGAGTCGACAACCCGGCCCTGATGCCGATGAATCAGTTCGGCCATGACCTGGCGATAGGCGGTGATGGTCTGGACCGTCGCCTCCTCGTCCTGGCCCATGAGGCGAGAGTAGCCTTTAGCGTCAGCGCTGAGGATTGCGGTGAGCTTGCGTCTGAGGCTCGGTGAGGTCATAGAATCACTCTATCAGGACCCAAAAGACAAAATTTATTATAGCACAAATAAGCCTCCCCAAACCAGAAATGTGGGCCGCCTGTGTGAAAAGAGCGCTCGATCAATTGAGGAGGCTGTGGCGAACCCAAATTTTGGTTCGAGGACCAGGGGCCAGGCTCTCGAAAAGCGCCGCTCATGATGGTCAGCGGTGAGCATTCGAGAAAACCAATGAACGCCGCAAAAGGGCCTCTCCGCCACGGCCTTACAAAATTGGTCGGCCCGGGGAGTGGATTGGAAATCTGAACTTGGGGGGGAGGTTTGGTTTCTGGGGGCCAAAGGCCCCCAGAAACCTCGTCACATTTTTCGAGCGTCGAAGATCCGCTTGGCCTTGCCCTCGGAGCGCTCGATGGACTTCGGCGGCACCAGTCTGATCCCGACGTTGATGCCGATGACGCCCCTGATTTTGCTGTTGATGGCCTTGGCCACCTCGTCCAGCTTGGCCTGGCCCAGGTCGTAGACCTCGGGCTTGGCCTCCACGTCCACGAACAAGGCGTCAAGATAGCCTTTCTTCTTGATGATGATGACGTACTGGGGCTCCACCTCGGCCACCTCCAGGAGGATCGATTCGATCTGAGACGGAAAGACGTTCACCCCAGAGATGATCATCATGTCGTCGGAGCGGCCAAAGACCTTTTTCATGATGATCAAGGTCCGGCCGCAGGAGCACGCCTTGCGGGTGAGCATGGTGATGTCCCGCGTGCGGTAGCGCAGCAGAGGCATGGCCCGACGCTGGATGGCCGTGAAGACCAACTCGCCCTGGGTGTCAAGGCCCAAAGGCTCCTCGGTGACCGGGTCGATGATCTCGGGATAGACGTGATCCTCGTTGACGTGAAGGCCGTCGGTGTCGCCGGTGCAGGAGAAGGAAACGCCCGGGCCCATCATCTCGGTCAGGC
>CAYXRH010000378.1:0-4106 GCA_964466355.1 uncultured Thermodesulfobacteriota bacterium | reverse complement strand
CTTTTTTAAAAGGCGTGGTTGAAAAAGGCCTGGATGGCCTTTTTCAACAGTCTCATGATATTAGGTACGCAAAAGAAAAAATCCAGGAGGATGCGGCATGAAGATCGTGGTTCTGGACGGCTACACCCTGAATTCGGGCGACAACCCCTGGGATGCGGTGGCCCGCTGGGGCGAGCTTTTGGTTTTTGACCGCTCCCCGGCCGAAGAGGTGGTCGCGCGGGCCGCCGGGGCGCAAGTCCTGGTCGTCAACAAGACCCTGGTCAGAAAAGAGGCCCTCGAGCGCCTGCCAGAGCTCAAGTTCATCACCTTGAGCGCCACGGGATACGACTGCGTGGACGTCGAGGCCGCCGGAAAGAAAGGCGTTTTGGTGAGCAACGTGCCCATCTACGGCACCGACTCCGTGGCCCAGCACACCCTGGCCCTTTTGCTGGAGCTGTGCCATCACGTCGGCCGCCACGACGAGGCCGTCAAGGCCGGCCAGTGGGCCGAGTCGCCGGACTGGTGCTTCTGGCGAACGCCCTTGATCGAGCTCAGGGGCAAGACCCTGGGCCTCGTCGGCTTCGGCCGCATCGGCCGGCGGGTGGGCGAGCTGGCCCACGCCTTGGGTATGAGCGTCCTGGCCCACGACCCCATCAAAAGCCCTCAGCCAGGCTACGAGCCCTTTGCCTGGGCCGAACTCGATGAGATATTTGAAAAATCAGACGTGGTCTCGATCCACTGCCCCCAGACCGCCGAAAACGCCGGCTTTGTGCGGGCCGATTTGTTGCGCTTGATGAAGCCCACGGCCTTTTTGTTGAACGCCTCCCGGGGCGGGCTGGTCAATGAGGCGGACTTGGCCGCGGCCTTGGACGAGGGCCGCCTCGCCGGCGCAGCCGTGGACGTGGTCTCAATCGAGCCCATCAGGCCGGACAATCCGCTTTTAAAGGCCAGGAACGTCATCCTCACGCCCCACCTGGCCTGGGCGACCAAGGAGGCCCGGCAGAGGCTCATGCAGGCCACGGCCGAGAACATCGAGGCCTTCGTCAAGGGAAAGCCGATCAACGTGGTCAACGAGGGGTATTTGAAGTAGCGGCCGCCTGACCAGCCGGCGGCCCAGGTCGATCTCCCTCAAAGGCCTTCGAAGATGGCCAGCATCTTCTTCCCCGCCGTCCATCCCCTTTCTTTCATCGGCTGACCTCCTTCCCTTGGATCAGCCATCTCTCTCCCTCTTTCAAGGCAAAACAAGACGACGAGCAGGATCGCGGCCTCGGCTAGTGAAAAAGCCGCCCCGGCAGCCTCATACGAAGTTGCTTTCAAAGGCCTGTGACCCTCACCCTCAAATTCGTTCGAACAACCAACCAAAATTACACCTTTGAAAGCAATCTGGTATAAAATCATGTGTACGGTTAAATATATGTTTACATATTTTTTTCTTGACATGGATCTCCGGGCCGAGTTTCATGGTCCCAGGGTTTGTTTCGCCCGTAAAAATGAACGCTCAGAAAAGAGGGCGGCCGAAACCTGGAGCCCAAAAAATAGCGACCGTCCCGGGTAACTAGGGAGATTAATTGGCTAAAAAATACCTCACCGACCGCGCTTACGCCGCCATCAAGGATTGGATCATCCGCTACGATCTCAAGCCCGGCGCCCACTTAAGATTCGACGGGCTGACCGCGGCCTTGGACATGAGCCAGACCCCCATCCGCGAGGCCTTGAGCAAACTGGAGCAGGAGCGCTTCGTGGAGCGGCACCCCAAGAAAGGATACGTCGTCCGGTCTCTGACCCTTCAGGAAGTCGAAGACATCTATGATTTGAGGATCGCCCTCGAGGTTCTGGCCGCCCAGCAGGCGGCCGTCAGAATGACCGCGGCCGACCAGGACCGCCTGGCCGACATACTCCATCGCGCCGCCGGCGTCATCACCGCCGGCGACAGAGCCCAAACCCTGGAGCTGGAGAGGAAGTTTCACGCCGTCATCATGGAGGCCAGCGGCAACAAGCTCCTGAGCGAAACCGGCCGCGGCATTCTGGATCGCATCTGGATCATTCAAAACATCAACATCCTCACCTCGGACCGCCTCAACGTGGCCCACGGGCAACACCTCGAAATCCTGGCCGCCCTCCAGGAAAAAAACCCGGACCAGGCCGGGGCCTTGATGAGAAACCACCTCTCCTCGGCCAAGGAGTTCGTCATCGCCAGAATGCGCGACACAAACGACGTCCTGGCCAAGGTGGTCACCGGTTTTCCTGAGCCGGCCAGAGCCTTGGATCAGAGATGAGGCCTTTTGAGGCGGCCTTTGATGATCCGGCGGACTTAAAAAACCACCGCCACTTAAAAGTAAATGGGAGGCTCAAATGCCCCTGGTGATTCAGCCCCTCGTCACCGCCCGTCTGGCCGCCGAGGCCGGCCGATTGACTTACCTGCGCAACTACGGCCGCCAGATTTGGGTGTCCTCGCCTTTCTACGCCGTCCTCGGCGGCTCGGAGCCGGTCTTGGTCGACACCAGCGGTTCGGCCGAGGTCATGTCCACCCTGCGCCGCGAAGCGGTGGAACACGTCATGGACTTTGACGAGGCCCTGGCCGAGGTGGGGCTGGCGGCCGCGGACGTCGGAGTGGTCATCCACACCCATTTGATGTACGACCACTGCGCCTTTTCCAAGCGGCTCCCCCGGGCCAGATTTGTGGTCCAGAAAAAGGAACTCGACTTTGCCCAAGACCCCCACCCCATGCTGGCCGGGGCCTATCAACCCGCCTTGTACGAGGGCTTAAATTTCCAAGTCATTGACGGCGATTTTGAGCTTTTCCCCGGCCTGAAGCTCCTCTTCACGCCGGGCCACACCCCGGGCGTGCAGTCAGTGGCCGTGGAGACGGAGGCCGGGACGACCGTCATCACCGGGTTTTGCTGCCTGGCCGAGAACTTCGCGCCCCTGGAAGCCCCGGCCTGGAACACCGACCGCTTGCCCGAGGTGATCCCGCCGGGCATCCACACCGACGTGGTGCAGGCCTACGAAAGCATGCTCCGGGTCAAGAAAATGGCCGACGTCATCATCCCCTTCCACGATCCACACGCCGTTGTCTCAAAGGTAAGGTCATGAAATCGCCTCGGAAGGTGACCATCATCGAGGTCGGACCGCGCGACGGTTTTCAGATGGAAAAGGAGTTCATCCCGACGCCGCGGAAGATCGAGATCATCAACGATCTGATCAAAACCGGCCTGCGCTTTTTCGAGGTCACCTCCTTTGTCTCGCCCAAGGCCATCCCCCAGATGAGCGACGCCGCCGAGGTGGTCGCCGGCGTGGAGCGGGTCCCGGGCCTGCACCTGGCCGCCCTGGTCCCGAATCCCCGGGGGGCGGCGGACGCCGCTCAGACCGACATAGACGAGATGGTCGTCTTTGTCTCGGCCTCGCCGAGCCACAACCGCAGCAACGTCAACCGAACCATCGACGAATCCCTGTCCGGATTCGAAGCCGTGGCCCGCATCGCCGCCGAGGCGCGGATCCCGCTCCACGGCGCCATCGCCGTGGCTTTTGGCTGCCCCTTTGAGGGCGACGTTGCCCCGGACCAGGTCGCGCGGATCGTCGGGCGGATGAAAAACGTGGGCATCACCAGCGTCACCTTGGGCGACACCACCGGCATGGCCACGCCGCCCATCGTGCGCCGGACCTGCCAGCACCTTTTGGACCACTTTCCTGATCTCGAATTAAATCTCCACTTTCACAACACCAGGGGCCTCGGGTTGGTGAATGTATACGAGGCCTTGAAGCTGGGCTTGGCCCGTTTCGAGTCCTCGGTGGCCGGGCTGGGCGGCTGCCCCTTTGCACCAGGGGCGACCGGCAACATCTGCACCGAGGATCTGGTTTACCTGATGAACGAGCTGGACCTCGAAACCGGCGTTGATCTGGAGGCGCTCATCGAGGTGGCTCTGAGAGTGGAGGCCTTGGTCGGCCGGCCCCTGCCCGGCCAGGTAATCAAGGCTGGCCCCCGGCTCTGCCTCCACTCCCTGCCGAACCGAGCTTGAGGCCGCGAGACGGCGCGGCGAGGCATGAGCGATGATGAAGATGACCCTGAGACTGTTGCGAAACGGCCCTTTTGTCCCGATTACGGCGTTGCTCGGTTTTCTCGAATGCTC
>CAYXRH010000377.1:0-4107 GCA_964466355.1 uncultured Thermodesulfobacteriota bacterium | reverse complement strand
GCCCTCGATTTTCTGGACGGCTGGCAGATCTGGCGCCTCATCGTCGAGGGCCGCAAGTTCCACGATCTTTATGCTCTCCGCTCGCTCATTCTCTCTCTCGGTGGCGTCCTCTTTTTGGCCTGCTGTCTCGACCAGCTCAGGTTCGAGGACCTCAAGCCCCTCGGCCTCGGTCTGCTGGCGGCCGGCCTCGTCGCCGCGGCCGTGGGGCTGATGTGGTGGCTCGGCTGGCTCCAGACGGGGGCTTATTATCTCAGCTTCAATCTGGCCGGGTTCGCCGAGCGCCACGGTCAGCGGCTGCTGACCTCCTGGGCTTTCAACCGGCAGTACTTCGATCAGATGATGATCCTGCCCCTGGCCGTCTGGGGGGGATGGGTCCTCGCCGGGAGGCGCTCGAGAATCTTGAGCCTGCCGGCTGGTTTGCTCCTCCTGGTCAGCCTCGGCCTGACCGGCCAGAGGGCCCCCCTGGTCTGCCTGGCGGTGATGCTCCTCGCCGCAGCCGGGCTGTCGGTCTGGGCGAGGCGCCGGGGCCTCAAATGGGCCGCCGCCTGCGTCGGCGCTGCGGCCGTGGCCGCCCTGGGGCTGATCAGCTTGGATTTCATCCTCGGCCCCGATTTGGTGATCGGGCGGTTTCTGGGCCTGGCCTCCTCAGACGAGGTGGCCGGGCTGGGCTTGCGGCCCCAGGTCTGGCGCGTGGCCTGGCAAGCCGTGGCCGCGCACCCCCTCACCGGCACCGGCCCCGGGACCTTCTTCCTCCTGGCCAAGGAATTCGCCTCCCAAGCCGGCCTCGATTTCATCGAGCCGCTGACTCTCGTCCTGGGCACGGCCCACAACACCTTTCTCCACTGGGCCGCTGAGCTGGGCTTGGTCTTTGTCGCCGCCGCCTTGGCTCTCGGCGGCGGCGCGGTCCTCTCGGGCCTGGCCGCCTTCAAGGAGGGACGGCGTCGCCTCCCGGCCGGGGTCCTCCTGGTCGCTTTGATTGGTTACGCCTGCTTCGCCGTTTTTCAGCACGTATTTTACGTCAGCGCCGTGGCGGTCTTGATTCTGGGCTTAGTGGCCGCCCTGGTGAACCTGAACCCGCCCCAGCCCCGCCGCTTGAGCCGGGCCAAGATCACGGCCGCGCTGTGCGTTTTGGCCCTCATTTTGGGCGTCAAGATCTTCGCCGTGGCCCACCGGCCCCCTCGGGCCGGGTTTCAGGCCGGCTTTTCCTACCCGGAGTGGCAGGCCGACGGCGCCGTGGCCCGGTGGACCACCGGCCGCCGGGCCGTCGAGAGCCTCCACGTTCACCGGCCCTATCTCATCGTGCCCCTGCGGCTGCCTCACCCAATAGTCAAGAAGAGGCCCCAGAAGGTCAAGGTCTGGGTCGACGACGACCACCGGGTCGAGGTGACCCTCAGGGACACGGATTGGCGCGAGCTGAAGCTCAACCTGAAAAAATTCGTCGGCCGGGACGTCAGGCTCAAAATAGAGACGGACTACGCCTTTTGCCCCTTCCTTGAGGGCGACAGTTGGGACCAGCGTTTTTTGGGGGTCTTGGTCCGAGAGCCCCGACCGGCCCACCGATGAAAGAGCTGCCCCGGCCAAGCTTAAGGGCTAGCCGAGCCCCTGCCCCGCTGGCCGGGCTGAGCCTCCTCATCGGTCTGGCCCCGCTGATCATCTGGCCGGGCCTTCATTCCTTCAGTCTCCTGCCCCAGCAGATCTGGCTGGTTTTAGGCGGCGGGGGGCTTTTAATTTGGCTGGCCTTGAGGGCCTGGGCCGAGGGCCGCTTTTGGCGGCCGACGGGGGCGTTGAGCGGGGCGGTGGCCCTGTGGTGGGCCTGGGTCTTGATGGCCGGACTCTTCGGCCCGATCAAGCCCCTGGTCGGGGGCGCCATTTTCAACTGGCTGATCCTGCCCCTGATCTTCTATGCCGCCGCGACCCTGGTCTGCTCCGAAGCCGAAGGCCGAATTCTTCTGATGGGACCCGCCCTCGGCCTCGGCTTGGTGGCCGCCCTGGGTCTGTTGCAGGCCGCCGGCCTGGTGAGGTTCATCCCCCAGATCATCCCGCCGGCGGCCACCCTGGCCAACAAGAATCCGGCCGCCCACATCATCGCCGCCGGGTTGCCGTGGGCTGTTTATCTCTTTTGGGCAAGCCGCGGGCCAAGAAAGCTGGCCTGGGGCGGGGTGATCTTAATCCTGGCCGGCTACCTGGCCGCGGCCAAGAGCGTCACCGGCGCGGCGGCCGCCTTGACCGGGCTGGCGGTGGCCTTGGCCTGGGCGCGGCCGGGCCGGATCTTCATCTGGGGCCTGGTTCTGTGGCTGGTCATCCTCGCGGCCGGGGTGGGCTGGCTCATGCACGCCTCCGAACCGCTGAGCTCGCTAAAACCGAGCCAGAGCGGTCTCGAAAGATGGCGGCAGTCGGCCCTGGTGCGCCGGCTGATGTGGCTCGACGCCCTCAAGCTGTGGCGCTCGAAGCCCCTTCTGGGCCACGGGCCCGGGCACTTCGGCGCCGTGGCGCCCCTGGTCCACGCCCAGGTGAAGTCTGACCCGGTCTTCAACATCAAGGTCCAGCCCCGCCGGGCCCACAACGACTTCCTCCACCTCGCCGCCGAGACTGGCCTCGGCGGAGCGCTGTGGGCCGTGGTCTTCCTCACGGCCTTCCTGACCTTGGGCCGCTCCCGGGCCGGACCGGCCCCCTGGCTGGCCGGAGCCTTGAGCGCCTGGGGCTTGATCTCCTTCTTTTCCTTCCCCTTGTCCTTGCCCAGCGCGACGGCCCATCTGGGCCTCAACCTCGGCCTGGCCGCCGGCCTGTCCAGCCCGGCGCGGGCGGTGAGGCGGCCGTGGGCCTGGACTCTCGGCCTGGGAGCCTTCGCGCTTCTAATTTTAGCCGCCGGAGTGGGGGTGCTCCTGACTCAGGTCCGGGCCGATTGGCGCCTGGCCCAGGGCCAGGCCCTGGCCCGCAGCAAGGGCATGGACAAGGCCTGGGGCCATCTGGAGAGAGCGGCGGCGCTGAATGTGTGGTCAGAGGGGGCGCCCTTCGCCCTGGCCGTGTGGCGCCACCGCTGCGGCCAACTCTCCAAAGCCGAGGAAGCCTATCATCAAGTCCTCGAGCTGGCTCCTCGTCACCCCAACGCCCTCTACAATCTGGGCTTGATCCACCTGGCCAGAGGCCAGCCGGGCCAGGCCCTCCATTACGCCGTCTTGGTGGAGAGGGCCCTCTTTTGGGAGCCCCAGTTTCTGCGGTTGCTGTGGGGCGCTCACAGCGCCCTCAGAGACTGGCCGCGGGCGATTGAGGTTTTAAAACGGCTGCTTCAGGTCAGGCCCTGGGACAAGGAAGCCTGGCACCGCCTCGGCTGGACTCAATATCAGAGGGGCCACTTTGCCCAGGCCATCGAAGCCCTGGAGGAGCACGAACGCCTGGCGGCCCACTACGGGGGGTCCCCTGAGGTGCGGGCCCTCCTGGCCGAGGCCCGCCGGAAGCTGGCCGAGGAGAAAAAATGACCTGACGGTTATGAGCCGGCTTTGGAGCGGCGAGCGTCAATGAAAAGCCCCCGGCGCGCCGGGGGCTTTTCATTGGGCCGGAAAGAGGCTATTTGCGGTGATCGTACCAGCCCTGGCCGGTCTTGCGGCCGAACTTGCCCGCCTTGACCAGGTCCTTCATGGTGTGGGGCATGACCCACTTGAGTTCCTTGTTCAGCTCTTCGTGGCAGTAGTTGATGACGTGATAGCCGATGTCGATGCCGGTGAAATCCATCAGCTCAAAGGGGCCCATGGGGTGGTTGAGGCCGGCCTTGACCGCCTTGTCGATGTCCTCCACGGAGGCCACCCCGGTCTCGTAGAGCCAGGCCGCCTCGATGAACAGGGGCATGAGGATGCGGTTGACGATGAAGCCGGGCACGTCCTTTTTGACCTCCACGGTCAGCTTGCCCATCTTCTGGGCCAGCTCAGTGGTCACGGCCACGGTCTCGTCCGAGGTGGCGTGGCCGCGGATGACCTCGCACAGCTTCATGAGGGGCACTGGGTTGAAGAAGTGCATGCCGACCACCTTTTCGGCCCGGTTCGTGGCCGTGGCGATGGTGGTGATGGACATGGAGGAGGTGTTGGTGGCCAGGATCACCTCGGGCCGGCAGAC
>CAYXRH010000376.1:0-4138 GCA_964466355.1 uncultured Thermodesulfobacteriota bacterium | reverse complement strand
CACCTCTGACGTGGGCAAGGATTACGCCTTGGGCGTCGTCGAGGCCGTCACCTACGTCAACGACACCGGCGGCATCAACGGTAAAAAGATCAAACTCATCCAGATGGACTACGGCTACCGCATCCCTGAGGCGATCACCATCTACAAGCGGATGCGCGTTCTGGACAAGGTCATCGCCATCCAGGGCTGGGGCACCGGCGACACCGAGGCCCTTTCACCGACCATCACCCGGGATGAGATGCCTTACATCTCGGCCTCTTATTCGGCCCACTTGACCGCGCCCAAGGCCTGGGTGGACAAGGCCGGCAAGGAGCATCCGGGCACGCCTTACAATCTCTTCTTCTCCTCGGACTACTCCTCCAACGCCCGGGGCTGCCTGACGGTGTGGTATGAACAGGTCTGGAAAAAGCACAAGGACTTCGGCAAGCGCAAGCCGCGTCTGGTCTGCTTTTACCATTTCGCCCACCCCTACTGCTCGGCGCCCATCGCCGCCCTCAAGGATCACGCCGCGCTGTTGGGCATGGAGGTCGGCCCGGATCAAAACGTCAGCCTAGTGGCCATTGACACCAAGAGCCAGGTTCTGGCGGCCAAGAAGTTCAACCCCGACGTCATCTGGCACGGCAACACGACCATGTCCGTCTCGGCGGCCGTGCGCGACTGCTACGCCCTGGGCCTGAAGGTGGACCACATCGTCAACAACTGGGGCTTTGACGAAAACCTGCCGCGCCTGGCTCAAGAGGCGGCCGAGGGCGTCATCGGCATCGCCCAGTGCCCCTTCTACGGTCAGGACGTGCCGCTGATGGACAAGGTCGTGGAGTACGCCAAGAAAGTGAACCCCGGCGTGCCTCAAAAGATGAGGCTTATCAGAACCATCCAGGCCTGGGCCAACGTTCTGGCCATGGCCGAGGCCATGAAGAGGGCCGACAAGGCCGGCGACCTGACCGGCCCCGGCATCCTCAAGAAAGGCTTCGAGACCATGCGCAACTGGCAGATGGCCCTGGGCGGCATCGCGCCGCTGACCTACACCGACGCCGACCACCGGCCGCAGTCAGCCATCAACATCTATCAATACGCCAAAGGCAAGTTCAATCATCTGGGCCGGGTGGACCTCAAGGCCCGCTGGCCAAAGAAGTGGGACAAGGAGTGGCTGGGTTGGTGATCTGAGGCCAGCCCCTTTGCTGGTCTTGCTTCAACGCCCAGCTCAGTTTTGAGGAGGCGGAGTTGGAAGCTCAAACCGACGCCCAGGTCGAGACCAAACCGATCCTTCAGCTCAACAACATTGAGGTGAAGTATCACGAGGTCATTTTGGTCCTCAAAGGCGTGTCCATCGAGGTGCCCGAGGACGGCGTGGTGGCCCTCTTGGGGGCCAACGGCGCCGGCAAGTCAACCACCCTGAAGGCCATTTCCGGGCTGCTCAAGCACGAGGAAGGCGAGGTGACCGACGGCTCCATCGAGTTCGAGGGCCGGCGAATCGACAAGATGACCGCCGAGCAGATCGCCCGCATGGGCATCGTTCAGGTCATCGAAGGCCGCCGCGTCTTCGAGCACCTCACCGTGGAGCAGAACCTCAGGGTGGGCGCCCATCTGTCTTCGGCCCGCAAGATGAAAACAGGCCTGGAGATGGTCTACGGGTACTTCCCCCGCCTCAGGGAAAAGCGGGGCGAGGTGGCTGGGTTCGTCTCCGGCGGCGAGCAGCAGATGACCGTGGTCGGACGGGCCTTGATGACCGAGCCGAAGCTGATGCTTTTGGATGAGCCGTCCATGGGCCTGGCCCCTCTGCTTATTCGAGAGATCTTCAACATCATCAACCGGTTGAATGAGCAGGAGGGCATCTCCATCCTCCTCGTGGAGCAGAACGCCAAGCTGGCTCTCAACGTCGCGCCCTACGCCTACGTCATGGAGACGGGGCGCATCGTCATGGACGATACGTCGGATAAACTCAAAGAGAACCAAGACATTAAAGACTTCTACCTGGGTCTGACCGATCTCGAGGGCCGCAAGAGCTTTCGGGACGTCAAGCATTACAAGCGCCGCAAGCGCTGGCTGACTTGAGGCCATCAAGGAAGGAGGAACGATGAAGTACCGCACGGTTATAGTCGCGGCGATGGTTTTGGCCCTGGTCGCAGCCTGGAGCCTGCCGGCCGTGGCTGCAGAGCAATTTAAAATCACCACCGTGGTCGCGCCACTGGTCGGCCTGGACCGGGTCGAGGTCCAGAGCTACTTCGGCTTCTGGCTCGGCACCAAGGAAAAGCCCGGTGAAAAGGGCGGCGCGCCCTTGGTCCTGGCCTTTGTCTTCAACGTCATGAACCCCAACTCCTTGCCGGTGAACCTGGAAGAGTTGATGTTCACTTACGCCTTCGAAGGTTATGATCTGAACACGCCCATCTACACCAACCCGATGTGGATTCCGGCCGGCAAGACCAACCAGGTCCGGGTGGTCTCGACCGTGGACACCTCCACGGTCAACCTCAATCTCCTGGTCACCTCGGGCTTCAAACTGAAGGAGCAGGGCGTCAAGTCGGGCGATTTGATCAAGAAGTGGTGGACGAGCGTCATTGACATGGCCTTCCCCATCGAGGTCAAGTACGGCAAGGCCCAGTTCGCCTACGAAGGCGGCGAGGTGACCTCGACCTTTGTCGGCACCTTCGGCGGCAAATGAGCCAGCCCAATCCGGCCCCCTGTCATTTATTCGCGGGGGGTCGGTTTCACCCTCTGATAAAGGAGGGCCAAAGGAGCGGGGCATGCCCGAGGAGAGAAGGGGAGGTTTTTTCAAGCCCGAAGAGGGCTCAACGCCTCTGGCTCGCGTGGAGCGCCTCAATCGGAAACTAAAAGACGTCGTCGCCCACGCCTACCGAAAAACCCCGGCCTTCAAGGCCAAGATGGACCAGGCCGGGGCCGAGCTAAAGGACATCCAGACCATCGACGATCTGAGCTTTCTGCCCGTGACCGAGAAGGCCGACCTGGTCGCTCTCCAGGGCCAGGACCCGCCCTTCGGCGGTCTGGTGAGCGCGCCCCGTCAGAAGCTTCGCCGCGTCTTCGTCTCGCCGGGGCCGATCTATGAGCCCTGGCCCATGGACTACGAGGACGACCGCTGGGCCGAGGCCCTTTTTGGGGCCGGCTTCCGCGAGGGCGACACGGCGGTGATCACCTTCTCCTTTCACATGGCCCCTTTCGGATTCATGCTCGACGCCTCGCTCAAAAAACTGGGCTGCGTGTCCATGCCCACCGGCGTGGGCAACACCGAACTGCAGATTGACGTTTTGAGAAACCTCAAGGTCGAAGCCTTCTGCGGCACGCCCAGCTTCCTGAAAAACGTGGCCCAAAGAGCTCTCGAACTCGGCCTCGACCCCTTGCAGGATCTAAACCTGTCCGTCGGCTTCGTCGCCGCGGAGATGCTGCCCGAGTCGCTGCGCCAGGATCTGGAGAAGACCTTTGGCATGATCATTCGTCAGGCTTACGGCACGGCCGACGTGGGCTGCCTGGGGTATGAGTGCTATCACAAGAACGGCATGCACTTCCCCGAGGAGTGCATCGTCGAGATCGTCGACCCCGAGACGGGCCGGCGGCTCGGTCCCGGACAGACCGGCGAGGTGGTGGCGACCAACTTTGACCAGGTCTACCCCTTGATTCGGTTCGGCACCGGGGATCTTTCGAGCTACACCGAGGAGCCCTGCCCTTGCGGCCGGACCTCCTTTAAGCTGACGCGCATCATGGGCCGGGTGGACCAGGTGACCAAGGTCAAGGGCATGTTCATTCACCCCGGTCAGGTGGATCAGGTGGCGGCCAAGTTCCCGGCCCTGGCCGCCTGGCGGGTCGTCGTCACCCGCCGGGAGCACCAGGATGTGATGACCTTCCAGGCCGAAGTGAAGGACGAGGCCGCGGCCGATGCCGCGCTGAAGGACGGCCTCAAGGCGGCCATGCAGGACATCCTGCGCCTCAAGGGCGAGGTCGAGTTCGCGCCCCGAGGGACCATCCCCCAGGGCGCCAAAAAGGTTGAGGACGAGCGGGTCTGGGATTAGCGGTTGGGCTTGGGGGGTCTGGGGGCGAGGGCCTCCTGAATAATCCCGCCGGCGAGAGCCCGCCGCCTGATACCAATTAGCGTTCTAAGGAGTAATCTATAGATAAGGGTAGTTAGTAA
>CAYXRH010000375.1:0-4156 GCA_964466355.1 uncultured Thermodesulfobacteriota bacterium | reverse complement strand
AAGTTCGGGCCAGAGTAAACCGTGACCGTCACGTTCCCGTTTATCCTGATCGAGGAGGCCTGGTTGTCGCCCACGGCGTTGTCGCTCAGATCAGCGTCGTCATCCACAAAAGTGGAATAGGCCCACTGATAATTCACGGCCTGATAGAGCGTCACCGAGCCCTGGCTGCTGGCCGGCTCGATCTTGATCGAGGCCACGGTGTCGTTGCCGATGGCGTTGTCCCGCAAGTCCGGATCAGAAGCGAGGAAGACCTCGGAGGTGCCGCTGAAGTCTGTTTCGGTGTAGAGCGTGACCTTCAAATTGCCGTTGATCTCCAGGGAAGAGGTCTGATTGACGCCCACGGCGTTGTCGGTCAGGTCAGAATCGCTGACGGTGAAAAAAGAAGAAACGCCCGCGTAATTGGCCGCCTGGTAGAGGGTCACCGACGACGCCGTGTTCAGGGGCCTGCCGTCAGAACCGATGATCATGACCTGGATGGCTTGGGCTTTGGCCAGGCACAGCGTGCTGGCCAAAGTCAAAAAGACGATCGTTAATTTAACCATCCGACCCAACATACACCTCTCCTCTTGCCTCAGCCTCCCCATTAGTGGAGCTGAACACTTTTTTTTTACCCCTCTATTACCACATATAGTGCAGCAACATGGTTTGTCAACAAAATACTGAACCTGAACCGGGGCTGACTCGCCACCGGACCACCAGGGGGCGGCACCGCCTTGACAATCAGGCTGGCAGGGGCGTAACTAATAGATCAGATAGCTTGTGAACAAAAGGCCAAGTCGATTATGGAGACAAGGAGAGAATGAATGGCCAGCAAGCCTTCCGGGCAGTATTATAAGTCCCTGGGGGACATGTCCCGCATCCGCGCCCTGGCGGAGTCGGCTTTCAACAACTTCAACGCCTCTGACTCGCCCCGCTATATCACCGCCGGCGAAGCCTACGCCCTTTCCTGCCGGCGGCCCCACGTGACGATGACTGATCTGCCCGTGGACGTCGGCTCCATCAAGCGCCTCGGCCTGCCGGCCGAGGCCAAGGTGCTCAACGACAACCACGGCGCCACCGTGGGCCGCTCGGCCGAGGCCCGCGTTTTTTACAACCGCGTCAGCCCGAGGGAAAAGAACGCCATCGAGGCCATGGTCCGCGAGGCCATCTATGAGCTCCAGACAAGATACAAGCTCATCATCGCCGAGGCCGTGCTGGGCACCCATCCCGACCTCATGCTCAAGGCCCGGATGATCTGCCCCGAAGAGGACGTCTTCAACGTGTTCACCTGGTACGCCAACTTCTCGCCCTTAAGCGCGGTGCCGGAATACGAGGCCTCCAGGCTTCACGACATCCCAGACATTCTCTTCGTCGCCTACCCGGAATGGAGATCGAGCGATCCCCGCTGGGCCAGGGGTTCGGTGGTCGTGGACGAGAAGCACAAGACCATCTTCAACCTCGGCCTGCGCTACTTCGGCGAACGCAAGAAAGGGACCCTGACCATGGCCTGGACGTCCGGCATGGACCTAGGCTACGTCGCCGCCCACGGCGGCATCAAGGAAATCGATTTGTCGGCGGCCAAGGGCTACGAGGATCGGGGCAAGCAGGTCATGGCCTTTTACGGCCTCTCCGGCTCGGGCAAATCATCCCACTCCAACTCCCTGGACAACGAGGGCACCCTGCCGGCCGGGTTCAAGCGGCGCATCGCCCACGACGACGCCTTTTCCATCGACTACCAGAACAAGATCTGCTACGTCTGGGAGCCGAGCCTGTTCGACAAGACCGACGCCCGCGAAATCGACCATCCGGACTGGAAATACCTCATCTGCACCCAGAACATGGCCGTCTTTGAGGTGGACGGCAAGATCGTGCCCTACGGCAAGGACGTCCGCAACAACAACGGCCGGGCCATCTTCGCCCGGGAGATGCTGGGCGAGTACACCGACGCTATCGGCTTCCCCAACGCCCTGGGCTGGCTGATGAAAGACGTGACCCTGCCGCCATTGCTCAAGGTGGCCGACGTCTCCTTGGCCACGGCCATGGGGGCCACCCTCATGACCAAGCGCACGCCGGCCGAGAACGTGACCGAGGAGGAGATGCGCAAGCTGGTCTTCGTTCCTTTCGCCAACCCCTTCCGCGTCTACGAGCTGTGGCGGGATTGCATCGGCTACGAGGAGGTCTTCAAGGCCGGCTGCGAGTGTTACGTTTGGAACGGCGGGGGGTTCGGCTTCTGGAAGCGCTCCGAGAGCGACGTCCACGCCGTTCCCTTGAAGATGTCCCTGTCTCTTCAGACAGCCATCTTGTGCGGCACCCTGGAGTGGGAGGACTGGGACATGGTGGCCGGCATGCAGATTCCGAGCAAAAAATCGGTCGAAAAGATCTGGCCTGGCTACTACGAGACCTACAATCCGGCTCATTGCCAGAACTTGGAGGATTACAAGACCCTGCTCAAGGATCGCTTCCAGCAGCGCATCGATTTTCTCAAAGGCGAGGACGTGGCCACAAAGCCGGATCTGCTCGCCCGTCTGATCAATTCCCTCCAGGTCAAGTTTTAAAAACCAGCCCCTGGGCCTAAATGAGGCGGCCCCTTAGGGCCGCCTCATTTTATTTCTATCATCAGGCTTTTTGATCAGGGCTATCTCACTTTCACCGCCACGGCCTCCATCTCCACCTGGGCCTCCAAAGGCAGGCCCTTGACGGCGACGCACGACCTGGCCGGCGGTTCAGCCGGAAAGTAGCCGGCGTAGACCTTGTTCATCTCGGCAAAGGCGGTCATGTCGATCAAAAAGACGGTCATCTTGACCACGGCCGTCAGGTCCAGGCCCATCTGGCCGAGAATGCCCTTGATGTTCTCCAGGCACTGAGCGGCCTGAGCCGCCACGCCGCCCGGGGGCAGCTCATTGGTCTTGGGGTCCACCGGCACCTGACCGGAAATGAAGATAAATTCACCGCACTCGATGGCCTGGGAGTAAGGTCCGATCGGCCGGGGGGCCTGACCGCTGAGAACGACTCGCTTTTCCAAAACAACCTCCTTAATTGAACCAAAACCTTGAGATTCGAGGCCGCCCCCTCACAGGCGGTCTTGATGTCTGTGTCGGCCCTGATACGTGGCCCGGCCTTCGGTCCGCTGGAAGATGAACTGGCAGATGGGCGCCCCGACTTTTAAGGCCAAGGGAAACGGAGCCAGATTGGATATCTCCAGGACCTGCCGGTTGTTTACGCCCGGGTGAATGAAGGCCGCGGTCATGTGAATCAGCAGACCCACCCGGGCGAAGCAGGAGCGCCCCTCCAGCCAGCCGCACAGATAATCAGGCAGCTTGATGCGCTCCAGGGTCATGCCGAGGACCGCCTGGCCGGGCGGAAGGACAAAGGATTCCTCGGCCGAAACCAGCTCGGTGATCTCCTCGAGGTCAATCTCATCCCCCACGACCAAGGCCCGCTTTAGCCTCTTGAAGACCCTGAACTGCGAAGAGAGACGCAAGTCAACGGACCCAGGGCCGACCAGGGCGGGCTCAAAGGGATCGATTTCGATGTCATGGGTTTGAATCAAACGCAGGATTTCGTCGTGGGTCAAGATCATGGGGCGACAACAGGGGGCACTTTAACCCCTCAGCCCCTTAATTGTCAATATCGGGATAAGCGCCGCGGCCGCCTCATGAAAACGCCAGGAAGTCAAAGCCTCGAAGACCTCAAGCGGGTTGTGTGAGAGGGCGCGGCCGCGACATTGACTTGTGGTCTCTACTTCCAAGACGCGAGACTAGGTGTACAGACAAATTTTGCAGTCCTTGGCGTACTTGATGAAGTCCTCGGCTGTCCAGACGATCACGTTATCGATGAACTCGCTCTCTTTGATCTCCATCATGTCCACGGTCATCCGACAGGCCACCAGCTCCACGCCTTCCAGTTGAGCCATCTCCTGAAGCTCCTGCAGGCTGGGAATCTGGGCCTTGTCCATCTTTTTCTTCATCATGCCGGTGGCCATACTCGACATGAAGGGAATGCAGCCCATGAAGCCCGGGGGCACGAACTTGGCCCGGTCCACGCCGCCGTGGCGCACCAGGTTGATGCCCATGAAGGTGTAGAAGACCTTGGCCTCCATGCCCTGGCGGGCGGCGTTTATGGCTAGAATGAGCGACGGATAGGCGCCGTCCAGAGTGTCCTTGGAGCAGATGAAGGC
>CAYXRH010000374.1:0-4164 GCA_964466355.1 uncultured Thermodesulfobacteriota bacterium | reverse complement strand
CAACGCCCTCCCCCCAACCCCAACCGCCCCCATAAGGGGTCTGACCCGCCCCGGGGGCGGTTTTCTCTTTATTCGGCCAGGGTTTGAGCGATGATGCGGCGGAACTGGGCCATGGTGGCCTCGTAATCCGGCGTGCCGAACACGGCCGAACCGGCCACGACCACGCGCGCCCCGGCCTTGACCACCTGGCCCAAGGTGGTCGGATTCACCCCGCCGTCCACGGCCAGCTCGATGGGGTGGTCCGTGGCTTCGATCATGTCCCTGAGGCGGGCCAGCTTGCTCACCGCCGCGGGGATGAACACCTGGCCCCCGAAGCCTGGATTGACGGACATGACCAGGAGGCGGTCGATCTTGTCCCAGATCCATTCCAGGCCGTCGAGGCCGGTGGCCGGGTTGAGGGACAGACCGGCCTTGGCCCCGGCCTCCCGGATGGCGGCCAGGGTCCGGTCCAGGTGGCGGCAGGCCTCGAGGTGGATGATGAGCACGTCGGCCCCGGCCTTGATGAAATCCTCAACGTACCTCTCCGGCTCGAGGATCATCAGGTGGACATCCAGAGGAAGGTCGGTGCAGCCCTTGGCCGCCTCGACGATCAGAGGTCCGACGGTGATGTGGGGCACGAACCGGCCGTCCATGACGTCGACGTGTATCTCGTCGGCGCCGGCCGCGGCCACGGCCCGGATCTCCTCGCCGAGGCGGGCGAAGTCGGCCGAGAGGATGGAGGGGGCGATCTTGACGGGCATTTTAACCTCCTTGGTCACTGCCGCCGGACGAGCCGGGCGATGAAGAAGCCATCCAGGTGGTGCCGGTGCGGCCAGGTGGCCACGAAGCCGTCTCCATTGACCAGGCCTCTGACGGCGGGGGGCAGATGGGGGGCGGGGTCGTCGATCTGGAAGCCTCTCCGGGCCGACAGAAAGCGCTGGACCACGGCTTCGTTCTCCTCTTCGAGGAGGCTGCAGGTGGCGTAAACCAAGACGCCGTCGGGCCTGACCATCTCGGCCCCCCTTTTGAGGAGGCTCAATTGGAGGCGGCCGAGCCGCTCGGGGCCCTCGGGCCTGAGGCGCCAGCGCACGTCGGGCCGGCTTCTCAGCGCCCCGGTGCCGCTGCAGGGGGCGTCCACCAGGACGGCGTCAAAGGCTTCTGACTCCAAGGCCCTCTCCAGGGGCCTCAGGGCGTCCTGGAGGCGGAACCGCACCGCTCGCAGACCCAGGCGCTGAACCAGGCCCTGGTTGACCGCCAGGCGTCCGGGGTCCTTGTCCTGGGCCAGGATGAGGCCTTGATCAGACATCAGCTCGGCCAGATGGGTCGTCTTGCCGCCGGCCCCGGCGCACATGTCCCAAACCCGCCAGCCCGGTCGCGGGGCCAGGGTCAGGGCGACCAGTTGGGCCGCCTCGGACTGGGCCACGAACAAGTTCGGGGCGAGCTGGGCCAACCGGGTGAGGCTGGCTTTGCTGACGAGGACGGCTTGGGGGGAGTATTCACCGGGTCGGACCGCCAGCCCGGCCGCCTCCAGCCGAGCCGTCAAGGCCTGACGCTCCCCGGCCAGGGGGCGGCTTCTGAGGGTCAGGACCGGCGGCGCGTTGTTGGCTTGGAGCAGAGCTTCGGCCTCGACGTCGCCGAGACGTTCCACCCAGCGGGAGACGAGCCAGGCGGGGTGAGAATGGGCCGTGGCCAGGTGGCCGAGCCGGTCCGCGGCCGGATCCGGCAGGCTGACCTGGTCGGCCCCCTCGGCCAGGGCCCGCAAAACGCCGTTGACGTATCCGGCCGTCCACTTCGGCCCCCTGGACCTGGCCAGCTCCACGGTGGTGTCCACCGCCGCCCTAGCCGGGATTCGGCTCAGGTTTAAGATCTGGTGGGCGCCCAAGCGCAACAGGGTCAGAACCTCGGGCGACAGCTTGTGCAGAGGGCGTTTGGAGAAGTGGGCCAGATAATGATCCAGCCGGCCCCGCCAGCGGCACACGCCGTAGACGATCTCCGTGGCCAGGGCGCGGTCGGCCTCGGAAAGACTGGCCTGGGCCAGGCGTCGGGCGAGGACCTCCTCCACCCGGGCCTGCTTGCGGCTGACGGCCAAGAGCGCCGCCAGGGCCAGGCGCCTGGCCGGGGAGATCTTCGGGGTGGGCCGGTTCACTGGAGCCGCTCGCCCGGCCTCGGTCCGGCCCCCCGGACCGCCTCAGCGGCCTTTATCGCCCGGCGGCCCGGATGCTGGATTCGGCCGATGAAAAGGTGGCCCGAGCCGCAGGCGACCTTGAAGCCCAGCGGCCCCAGGTCAACGATCACCCCCGCCTCGCCCTGAGGCGCGGCCTGGTCAAAGTCCAGGTCATAGACCTTCAGCCTGATGGGGCCATAGCCGAGGCTGGCGCCGGGCCAGGGCGTCACCCCCCGGCCGCGGGCCTGGACCATCCGGGCCGGCTGGCTCAGATCGAGGCGGCCGTCGGCGGGTCGAAGCGGCGGGGCGTAGGAGGCTTGGGCTTGGTCCTGGGGCCGGGGTTCGAGGCGGCCGGCGGCCAGGTCGTTCAAGGTCTCCACCAAAAGCCCGGCCCCCATTTGCGCCAGCCGGGCGGCCAGCTCCCCGACCGTCTCGTGAGGGCCGATGGGCGTGGCCCGCTGGCCCAGGATCGGCCCTTCGTCCAGGCCTTCGACCATCTTGATGGTCGTCACTCCGGTTTCTTGAAACCCTTGGATGAGGGCCCAGTTCACCGGCGCCGCCCCCCTGAGGGCCGGCAGGAGCGAGAAGTGAAGGTTGACGGGCATCACCCGGCAGGCGTCCAGCACCGCCCGGGGCAGGATGAGGCCCAAGGCCGCCACGGCCAGGACGTCGGGCCGCAGCCCCTCCAAGAGCTTCAGGAGCTTCGGGTCCTTGGCCGAGGCGAACTGGTGAACCTCGAGGCCGAGGGTCGAGGCTTCGACCTTGACCGGGGGCGGGGTCAGCTTCCGGCCCCGGCCGGCCGGCCGATCCGGCTGGGTGATAACCGCCGCCACCTCGTGCCCGCTGGCAAAAAGAGCCTTGAGGCTGGGTCTGGCTGTCTCGGGGGTGCCGCCGAAGATGATCCGCAGGCTCACGCCGCCTGAACCTCGTCCCTGAGCTTCTTCAGCTTGCGGCGGTAAAGACTTCGCTTGAGGCTGGTGAGGTGGTCGACGATGAGGCGGCCGTCGAGGTGATCGATCTCGTGCTGCAGCACGATGGCCAGAAAGTCGCCGGCGTCCAGGCTCAGCGGCCGCCCTTCGCGGTCCAGGCCCTCGACCTTGATCCTGGCCGCGCGGGGAATCTCCACCTGAAGCTCGGGGCAGGAGAGGCAGCCCTCGGGGATAGAGGCCTGGCCCTCGGCCTCGACGATGTGGGGATTTACGAGGGCGATGAGCCGCCGGGGCTGGTCCTTGGGGTTGACGTCGCAGACGATGATCCGTTTGTTCATCCCCACCTGGGGCGCGGCCAGCCCGGCCCCGCTGGGGGCGGAGTACATGGTCTCGGCCATGTCGTCGACAAGTTTTTTGATGTCTTCATTCACCTTTTTGACCGGCTGAGAGATCTGTTTCAGCCGGGCGTCGGGAAAGGTGACTATGTCCAGGAGGGCCATGACATCCTCCGCCATTTTTTATTGTTGAAAAGTATATGGCAGGCTGAGCGCGGTGTCAAAAGCCTGGCGAGGCGGCTCGATCGCTCAGCGCCGCTTCCACGAAAGCCCGAAATCGATCCTTGAACACACGCCGGTCGAACTCCCTGGCCCGGGCCCGCAAGGCCTGGGCTTCAAATCTGTTGGCGTTGGCCTCGAAGTAATCCACGGCCTCGAGCAGGGCCTGGGGGTCGGGATCGAAAAAGAAAACGCCCGTGGCCGGCCGGTCTGGGGAAGGGGCCGAGAGGGAGGGGTTGAGGCCGACGACGCTCTCCAGGGCCCCGCCCCTGGCCAGGGCGATGACCGGCTTGCCGCTGGCCATGGCCTCCAGGGGGGTGATGCCGAAATCCTCCTCTCCGGGGAAGATGAAGGCCCGGCAGTGGGCGTAGAGGGTCACCAGCTCCTCGTCGCTGACGCGCCCCTTGAATTCCACGCTCGGCCCGGCCATGGCCCTGAGACGGGCCTCGTCTTGGCCGTCGCCGGCGATGACGAGCCTGAAATGGCGGCGGTTGGCCGCCTCGATGGCTACATCGAGGCCCTTGTAAGGGGCCAGGGC
>CAYXRH010000373.1:3712-4189 GCA_964466355.1 uncultured Thermodesulfobacteriota bacterium | reverse complement strand
TCCGAACCCTCGACCTGAAGTGAGAACAACCAAACCAAAATTACACCTTTGAAAGCAAATTAGCATGAGTCGGGCTTTGGCGGCGGCGGGCAGGTAAAGGGGGTGGAATGGATTTCCAGGCGCGACGTGTCTTGGGGCGGACCGGCCTCAAGGTCGGGCCTCTGGGGGTGGCGGCCGGCTACGGCGCGCCGACCGAGGCCTTTGAGGAGGCCTTTGCCAAGGGCTGCAACTACTTCTACTGGGGCTCCACGCGCAAGCCGGCCATGGGCCGGGCCATCAGGAACATCTGTGGTCAGGGCCAGCGGGAGGAGCTGGTCATCGTCATCCAGAGCTACGCCCGCTCGGCCATTCTGATGGAGGCCTTTTTCAAGAAGGCCCTCAAGGATCTCAAGCTAGATCGAGCCGACATCCTCCTCCTGGGCTGGCACAACAAGCCCCCGGCCCCGAGGCTCCTCGACCGGGCCCTGAGCATGAAGG
>CAYXRH010000373.1:3341-3702 GCA_964466355.1 uncultured Thermodesulfobacteriota bacterium | reverse complement strand
GGACAAGGGCCTCCTTCGCTTCCTCGGCCTCTCCGGCCACACTCGCTCCCTGTTTCCGAAGCTGGCCGAGAAAGGGGTCTTTGACCTGTTTCACGTCCGCTACAACGCCGCCCACCGGGGGGCGGAGGAAGAGGTGTTTCCCCTTCTTCCAAGCCAGAACCGGCCCGGGCTCATCACCTACACCGCCACCCGCTGGGGCCAGCTCTTGAATCCCAAAAAGACGCCCCCCGGCGAGGCGGCGCCTTTGGCCAGCGACTGCTACCGCTTCGTGCTCTCGAATCCCAGCGTGGACGTCTGCCTCACCGGCCCCAAGAATCTGGCCCAGATGCGAGAAGCGCTCAAGACCTTGGAGCTGGGTCCG
>CAYXRH010000373.1:2779-3331 GCA_964466355.1 uncultured Thermodesulfobacteriota bacterium | reverse complement strand
AGGAGATGGCGCGGCTGAGGCGGATCGGGGACCACGTCCACGCCCGGACGCGGCGTTTCATCTGATAGGATTTACCTGGCCTCGGCCCTGATCCCACCCTAAGGGATGACCGACAGCCCCTTGACCCCTTCCACCCCCTCTGTCAAGATGTGACGAATTTCTGAACAGAGGTCTCATAAGTGGACGTCTTGGTCTGCCTCAAGCGGGTGCCCGAGCTGGCCGGGGCCGAGATCAGACCGGCCGCGGACAAAAAGAGGCTGCGGGGCGAGGGCCTGGTCTGGGAGCTCAACGAGTGGGACGCTTTCGCCCTGGAGTGGGCCTTGCGCCTGGTCGAGGAGGCCGGCGGGGCGGTCAAGGCCGTGACGCTGGGCCAGGAGGATGACGAAGAGGTCCTTTTCCGGGCCCTGGCCATGGGCGCGGGCGAAGCCTTCCGGCTCGAGTGCTCCGGCGACTGGCTCGATCCGGCCCAGAAAGCCGCCGCCCTGGCCGGGCTGGCCGCGGAGATGAAACCAGATCTGGTCCTGACCGGGGTCCAGTCGGCCGACCTGGGCC
>CAYXRH010000373.1:0-2769 GCA_964466355.1 uncultured Thermodesulfobacteriota bacterium | reverse complement strand
TGGGTGTGCGGCCGGGGGCCCTGGGGCGCCTCGGGGGGCCGCCGGCGGGCGGCCCCACGCCTGGCCTCCCTTCTGGGTTGGCCCTACGCCTCCCTGGTCATCGGCCTGGAGGAGATGAGGCCTGGGGCCCTGATCTTGAGGCGGGAGCTGGAGGGCGGGTTGGAGGAGCGCGTCGAGGTCTTTTTGCCGGCCGTGCTGACCATCCAGTCCAACCCCCATCCGCCGCGCTACGTCTCGATCCTGGGCATCAGAAAGGCCAAGGCCAAGCCCCTCTCGGTCCGGCCGGCGGCGATGGCCATGTTTGACCTGATCGAGCTGGCCGGGTTCGAGGCGAGCCGACCCCGCCGCCGCGTGGAGCACTTGAGCCAGGACCCCCACGAGGCGGCCAGGGGCCTCAAGAAGATAATTCAGGAGCGGGTCTGATGCTCGGCGCCCTGGTGATCATGGAGCACCGCCGCGGCCGCCCGGCCGAGATCAACGCCGAGGTCTGCGCCCTGGCCGAGGAGCTTTGCCGGGACGATTGGGCCGGGCTGATTTTGGGCGGCGGCGAGGCCGCGGGGCTTTGCGCCGCGCTGGCCCCTCTCTGTCCCCGTCTCTACACCGCGTTTGACCCGAGCCTCGAGCCTGGCGGTCCGTCCGCCTGGCGGCCGTTTTTAAAAAAGGCCGTCGCCGAGCTGGCGCCGCGGCTCGTCCTCCTCGGCCACACCGCCTCGGGCTTGGACCTGGCCCCGGCCCTGGCTCAGGACCTGGGGGCCGGCTTGGCCAGCGACGTCATCGCCGCCCGCTGGCAAGGCGAGGCTGTGGTCGCCCAAAGGCCGGTCTACGGCGGCAAGCTCCTGGCCGAGGTGGTTCTCAAGCCGGCGCCGGTGGGGCTTTTGACCCTCAGGCCGGGCAGCCTGGAGCCGCTTCAGCCGAACCAGGCCGGGACCGTCGTCGCCTTGACCATTGACCAGCCGCCGCCGGAGAAGGGCCGCCGCTTCCTCGAATTCATCGACAGCGTCGGCGGGGTGGACCTGACCAAGGCCAAGGCCATCGTCGCCGTGGGCCGGGGCATCGAGGGGCCGGAGAACATCGAGCTGGCCCGGGACCTGGCCGCGGTTCTGGGGGCCGAGCTGGCCTGCTCGCGGCCGGTGGCCGATTTGGGCTGGCTGGACAAGGAGCGCCAGGTCGGCCTCTCCGGCCAGACGGTCAAACCGAAAATATATCTGGCCCTGGGCATCAGCGGCGCCTTCCAGCATCAAGCCGGCATGGCCCAGTCCGAGACGATCATCGCCGTCAACCACGATCCCCAGGCGCCCATTTTTGACGTGGCCCACTTCGGCGTCGTGGCCGATCTCTTCGACGTCGTCCCGGCCCTGATAGAGGTCTTCCGCCAATGATTCCCTTGAGCCGCGAAGAAAAGGAGATCCGGCGGGCGGCCAGAGAGTTCGCCCGGGGCGAGTTCCCCTCGCGGGCCCTGGAGGCCGATCGAACCGAGACGTTCGATCAATCCCTGTGGCGGTCCGCCTGCGAACTGGGCTTCATCGGCATCCACCTCCCCGAGGAGTACGGCGGCGGCGGCTTCGGCCTCGTCGGGCTCTGCCTGGTCTGCGAGGAGTTCTGGCGGGTCGATCCGGGGCTCGGCCAGGCCGTCACCTCGACCACCTTTGGCGCGGAGATGATCGGGCTGTTCGGGACCGAGGAGCAGAAAAAGACTTATCTGCCGCCGCTTTCTTCGGGGGAGGCGATCTTGTCCACGGGCATCACCGAGCCCGAGGCCGGCTCGGACGTGGCCGGGATCAAGACCAGGGCTGAATTAAAAGGCCGGGAGTGGATCATCAACGGCTCCAAGATGTTCATCACCAACGGCACCCTGGCCCGCTGGGTCCTGGTCGTCTGCCTCACCGAGCCGGAGTCGAAAGACCGCCACGGCCGGCACTCGGTCATCCTGACGCCCACCAAAACCGAGGGCTTCCAGGCCGTAAAGCTCAAGGGCAAGCTGGGCATCAGGGCCTCGGACACGGCTGAGCTGCACTTCAAAAACGTGCGGGTGCCGGCCTCGAACCTCCTCGGCCGGCGCGGCCAGGGGTTCGGCCAGGTGATGGGCTTCCTCAATCAAACCCGCGTCCACATCGCCGCCCAGGCGGTCGGCCTGGCCCAGGGCTGCCTCGACCGCGCTCTGGACCACGTCAAGGGACGCCGCCAGTTCGACCAGCCCCTGGCCCAGTTCCAGGCCGTCCAGTTCAAGCTGGCCGAAATGGCCACCAAGATCGAGGCCGCCCGGACCATGGCCTTCCGCGCCGCCCGGATGGTCGACGCCGGCCAGCAGGACCACGCCCTGGTGGCCATGGCCAAGTGGTTCGCCGCCCGAACGGCCGTGGAGGCGGCCGACGACGCCCTCCAGCTCCACGGCGGCTACGGCTATTTTGACGAAAGCGACGTCCAGCGTTTTTACCGCGACGCCAAGATCCTGGAGATCTACGAGGGCACCACCGAGATCGAGAAGCAGATCATCGCCCAAGCCCTCCTCAGCGGACGGAAGAGCGATTGGGCCGGCTGAGGATGGCGTGACGCGGACGGCGAGGCATTTTTTGAGGAACGTCGAGCCCACCGCGGCGGTGGCCATCCCGGCCTCTTTTGAGGACGATCCGCTTTGAAATTGATCCGCCGCCCCCTCGCCCGGACGAAGGGCTCTTCATCCGCCTTGGCAAGGCCCCATTTGAGCGTCTAATATTATTTTCCCATTGAAATGAAACAAACAAGCCTTACTCTGCCCTAGCCCGGATATTT
>CAYXRH010000372.1:0-4203 GCA_964466355.1 uncultured Thermodesulfobacteriota bacterium | reverse complement strand
CCCTCGACCTGAAGTGAGAACAACCAACCAAAATTATACCTTTGAAAGCAACTTGGTTTTAGTTGGGCTGAAACATCTTTTTTGTTCACTTCGGAGCCGACAGGCACGACAATATAATATGGAGTTAGGCTCTGATCTTTCAGGAGCTGGGGAGGCCGAAATGAAGAAGATTCTGAGTTTACTGGCGGCGGCTCTGATTCTAATCGCCGCCGCGCCGGCCGGGGCCGCCTGGCGGGTCGTGGCCGAGAAGACCGTCTCCGGCTTCGGTCACCCGGAGTCGGTGGCTCATGATCCGATTAAAAAATGTCTTTACGTCAGCCGTTTCGGCCCGGAGCTGAAACCGACCCAAAAGGACGGCCAGGGCTTCATCAGCCGCCTGGACCTGGAAGGGAAGGTTCTCGAGGAGAGGTTTCTGCCCGGCCCGGACAAAAAGATGGACAAGCCCAAGGGGATTTGGGTCGACGGCGGCAAGCTTTGGGTCACGGACATCGACGGGGTGTGGTGTTTTGACCTCCAAACCAAAAGGGGCCAGAAGGCGGTCATCGTCGGGGCCCAGTTCGCCAACGACGTCATCGCCCTCGGGCCGAGGCTTTACGTCAGCGACACCGCTTTGGGCGTGGTCTACTTCATCCACCCCAACGACCTCCTCAGGGCCGCGCCCAAGGAGGTGCGCGTCATGACCAAGCAGCCGGGGCAGGCGCCCAACGGCCTGTACATCACGCGGCAGAAACAATTCTTAATGGCCAGCTCGCCCGCCGACGGCTCGGGGCGGATCTTCAAATTGACCAAGAAGGCCGGCCGGATAAGCTGGGAGCCCTTGACCCCGCCCCTCGGCCGGCTGGACGGTCTGGGTGAACTCGAGGACGGAACCCTCATCTACACCGACTGGGCTCAAAAGGGCCTGTTCGTCTTGGAAGGGGATGAAAAGCCCCGCCTTCTGGCCGGAGGCTTCGGCGGCCCGGCCGACTTCGCCCTGATGCCCCACGGCCGAGGGCACGTCGTCGTGGTCCCTGATCTGGTCAAGGGGGACATCAGATTCATCACCCTCGAGCCCTGAAAAAACCGCCGCGAGGCTTTGGCCCGACCAAGGTCTGGGGGGGCCGCGGCGCCAAAACAGAATAAGAGTGGACAGAGGGGCGGAGACCTGTTAAAAGTATTCAACTAGGTCATTAAAATCATTGGGTTTGGGGGAGATCATGCGCCGCGTGATGACGAGATTGTCCGTCTGGGCGATTTCATCAATTCTTATTCTCCCGGCCCTGGCCGGGGCCAATGATTCCAAGCCCCTGGCCGCGGGCTATCCGATTCAAATCAGCGACACGGCCATTCAAGGCGGCTCGCTCCTGTTCTTCGCCGTCGACGACGAGGCGGCCTGGGTGGCCGTTTTGGCCGCCGACGACCCCAGCGGCCGGCTGTCGATCCTGACCCGGGTCTGGTGGAAGACCACTGCCTGGGGTCAGGACGTGATCTGGCCCCACGACTTTTTTCTCTCCTCCATCAACGCCCCTTCTCCGCTGAACGACCCGCCTACGCTTTTTGACCCCCTGGCCAACCTGGGCCGCTCCTTTAACCTGGGCGCCTCCTTTGGCCCGACGAGCGCTAGCCCGGCCAGCCACGGCGGAACCTGTCTATCTCAATGCACCTTGGATTTGACCAGGTCCTCTCCTGGATTGACCAGCCAAAGCGACTACCTCTACAACTCTGACCAGAACAACGACGGCCTCTACGACCCCCCCACCGGGTCGGTGGTCGGGGCTGATCTCAACGGCGACGGAACCCCTGAGGCGGTCTACACGGCGCAAGACGGTTACGTCCACGCTTATTCCACCGACAACTGGCAGCCTCTTTTAGGCTGGCCTTACTTTAGCGGCGGCCAGGATCTGACCCCGCCGGTGGTGGGCGACGCCAACAACGACGGCCAAAAGGAGGTCATCTTCGCCGGGCGGGCCGGCGTCCAAACTCAGTTTTGGGGCGTCAATCCTGGCGGTCAGGTGGATTACACCTTCCTGGTTAATGATCCCAAGCGCCCCCACGTGGTCCTTTGCGCCGACCTCAACCAGGACGGCCTGCCCGATTTAGTCTCCGTGCTGGGCAACACGATCTACGTCCACACCATCCTCGGCGAGGTCCTCCCCGGCTGGCCGATCACGGTGGACGCCGAGTCCGGGGAGATCGACGGCCTTTTTATCCTGGACGACGGTTACGAACTGCCCAACGTGGTCGCGGAAACGACCTTCGGTCATCTGTGGTACTACGGGGCCGACGGGAGCCAGCGTTTCCACTGGGACCCCGAGGAAGCATACGGACCCAACCGCTTTGCCATCGGCGAGGAGGATTCAACCGTCCCCCACGCCGGACCCGTCGCCGCCGACATCAACGGCGACGGCGAGGTGGAGATACTGCTCTCTTACAACACCGAGGTGGTCGTCTTGGATCAAGAGGGCCGCGTCGTCACCGGCCCGGGCGGCTCGGACCCCCAGCGCTACGACACCGGCGCGGCCTTGTATAGTTCGCCGGTGGTGGCGGACATCAACAACGACGGCTTCTTGGAGATCGCCGTGGCCGGAAGCCACCCCGACGGCGGCGGTTGGCTGTGGGCCTGGACGACCGAGGCCCCGGCCGACTCCCCCCGGCCCTGGCCCATGGAGCGCCTCAATCCACAGCGAAACGCCTTCATGGCGCCGAACCAGAGCAGTGAGTGAGAGAGAACAACTGGTGTCGCGTCCCTTAAGTGGTTTATATAAGAGGGCGAGGCGGTGGTCTGCTGGTCGAGCGAGCATCGGAGCCGGCCGCCCTTGGGTCAGCCCATGTGCTCGAAAGAAGTAAGGCGCCTGAAGGGCCGAGAGCTTAACGGAGAGCGCAAGGCGGCCAAAAAAGGCGACTTGCAAGCCGCCAGCAGACCACCGCCCCGCCCGAGCGGCCACAATGACTTATAATCCTTAACTTCCAGGACGCGACGCTAGAAGGTTTGAAGGAGGGGTTCATGATCATCTTCAAGAGAAGCGTGGTCATCGCCGCGGCGTTGGTTCTTCTGAGCGCCGGCTCGATCGGGGCCAATGATTCCAAGCCCCTGGCCGACGGGTTTCCGATCCAGGTGAGCGAGACGGCCTTTGAAGCGAGTTCGCTTCTTTTCAGCGAGATGCTCTTCTCCGACGCCTGGATCGGCATCCTCTCCGCGGGCACCGCCGCCGGCACGGTGGCCGTCTTGTCCCGAGGCTACCAGCCGAGTCAGGGTTTGATCCGCCCCAGACAAATCCCGCCCTTTTTTGAGGACTTGATAGAATTCGGCGCCTCCGGCAGGATTCAAACCCCTCTGGCCAATGCGGGGCAGTTCTCTTATTCCTACACTGAGACCCTCAGCGGCCAATACCTGACTTACGCCTACGGGCCGTGGGCCCAGCCCACCGGCCAGGCCAACGGCGTCTCCTGGGCCAAGGGGCTTTACTACACCTCCTCGGGCCAGACCCAGGCCAGTTATCATGAAGTGATCAACTGGCCTCACTGCCCCTCTGACGCCACCAGCGGCGTCACCGTGGCCGACGTGGACGGCGACGGTCAACCGGACATCCTGGCCGCCTCTTACAACGGCGACATCAACGCTTACTCCCTGATGAGCGGCCAGTCCTTGCCCGGCTGGCCTTATCAGAGCGGGGGCACCGGGCTGACGCAGCCGGTCGTCGGCGACTTTGACGGCGACGGCGAGGTCGAGGTCGTCACCTGCGGCAACAAGCTGGGCGGCGCGATTGTGTCGATCGTGGACTATCGGGGCCAATATGAATACCTCTGGTTCATCAACGACGGCTCCCGGCCGGTGATCGTGGCCGTGGGCGACGTGAACGGCGACGGCCTGCCGGACTTCGTCTCGGTCCTGGGCCGTCTCATCTACGTCCACGACCTCAGCGGCAACATTCTGCCGGGCTGGCCAGTGGTGGCTTCAGACGACCCCAACCGGTCCATCGCCGACGTGGCCATTCTGGATGACATCTACGGGGAGCCGGGGATCATGGTCGACATGGATCTGGGATACTACGCCCGGTTCAACGCTGACGGCAGCTTGAGGCACGAAGGCAATCTCTATGGTTTTGACCGCCGGCCCGCCGCCGGTACCAGGGACCAGGAAGCCCCCTCGCCCACCAAACAGGTCCAGGCCGACGTGACCCGCGACCGCAAGCTGCTCGCCTACATGAAGCGCGTGCCAAACGC
>CAYXRH010000371.1:0-4219 GCA_964466355.1 uncultured Thermodesulfobacteriota bacterium | reverse complement strand
CGACATCAAAATCGCCTTGGGCGCCGTGGCCCCCAGGCCGATTCGGGCCAGACAGGCGGAAGAGGTGCTCAGGGGCAAAAAATGGGACGACCGCTTGATCGAGGAGGCCGGCCGCCTGGCCTCTTCAGAAGCAAGCTGCATCAGTGACGCGCGCTCCAGCGCTGCATACCGGGAGAAGCTGATTCCTGTTCTCTTGAAACGGGCCATCAAGCAAGCCGTCGCCGCGGCTATCTAGGAGGTCTTGAGTGTCGTTCAAAGAGATTCAATTAAAGGTCAACGGCACCCTCTTTGATCTGAAGGTCAGGACAACCGACACCTTGGCCAAGGTGATTCGAGAGGAGATTGGCCTGACGGGCACGAAGATAATGTGCAACGAGGGGGACTGCGGCGCCTGCACGGTCCTGATGGACGGCGGGCCGGTTCTCTCCTGCATGACCCTGGCCATTGACGCTCAGGGCAAAGAGATCTTGACCATCGAGGGTCTGGCTGACCCCAAGACCAGCGAGCTGCACCCGCTACAACAAGCCTTTGTTGAAAAAAGCGGCATGCAGTGCGGCGTGTGCACTTCGGGCATGATTCTGACGGCCAAGGCCCTCTTGGACGAGCGCCCCGATCCAGACGAAGAAGAGGTGAGAGAGGCCATGTCCGGGAACCTCTGCCGCTGCGGGAATTACCAGCGCATTGTCGAGTGCGTTCTTTCCTGCGCCGAAAAAGAGGAGCAGGAGTAAGCCATGGCCAAACAGTTTGAGGTGTTGGGCAAGAGCCACATCCGCAAGGACGCCGTCGAAAAGGTCACCGGCGCGGCCAGGTATATCCCGGACATTCAACTCCCCCAGATGCTTTTCGCCAAATTCCTGCGCAGCCCCCACGCCCACGCCAGAATCAAGGAGATCGACACCGCGCCGGCCGAGGCGCTGGCCGGTGTCAAGTGCGTGCTCACCCACAAAAACGTGCCCCAGGTCCATCCACGCCACAGGATCGGATACCTGCTCGACGAAACCGTCCACTTCCCAGGCGAGGAGATGGCCGCCGTGGCCGCGGTCTCGCCGGAGATTGCCCAGGAGGCCCTCAAGCTCATCAAAGTCGAGTATGAGGTCCTGCCAGGGGTCTTTGATCCGGACGAGGCCCTCAAGCCAGGCGCTCCCCTGGTCAACCGGCGGCTGGGCGGCAATGTCTTCAAGGGGAGCGATCAGGGCAAGCCGGGCCGGCTGGATGAGGACGGCCTGCTTCGTCTGGAGTTCGGGGATGTGGAAAAAGGGTTTTCCGAAGCCGACGTCATCGTGGAGGGCCGCTTCGAGACGCCCATTCAATACAACTGCTCGCCGGCCGCCAGGGCGGTCGTCTGCGAATGGACCGGCCAAAGACTGACCTGCTGGGCCGACACCCAACTTCCCCTGAACCTGTGGCAGGACCTCTCCCGCAGCCTGGAAATCCCCATGTCCGACATCCGCGTCATCTCCCATTACTCTGTCGGCGGATACGGCGGCAAATCTCCGGATAAAACCGCCACCCTGACGGCGATCTTGGCCAGAAGGACCGGGCGGCCGGTCAAGGCGGCCTTCAGCCGGGCCGAGGATTTCATCGGCACCCACCATCGCCTCAACTATAAAACCTACAACAAAGTCGGCCTCAAAAAAGACGGCGCGGTCTCCGCCCTGCAGACTTGGATCGTGGCCCACTGGGGCAGCGACACCGCCTCGCCCTGCGTCGGCCAAGCCGCGGCCCTCCTTTCAGGCTGCACCATGCTTTATCGGACCGAGAACGCCAAGGCAGAGACGCTCGGCGTCTTGACCAACACCTTGGGTTACGGCCCGATGAACGGCTTTGGCACGCCTGAGGCGATCTACACTGTGGAGAGGCTGATGGACGAGGCGGCCGAGGCGATTGACATGGACCCAGTGGCCTTCAGGCTCAAGAACTGCCCCCGCTACGGCGACCGGGCCATGAGACTGGAACAGGTCCTCGAAGGACCGATCGAATGGGGGATTCTGGGTCCGGACTTCGATGTCTTCCCCCAATTAATCGAGAAGACAGCCGAAAAGGCCAACTGGAAGGCGACCTGGAAGGGCTGGAAGACCCCGGTTTCAGTAGACGGCTCCAAGAGAAAGGGCATTGGGGTGGCCATGGGCATGCACCTCACCTCAGTCTGGCCCTCATCGGCCATTGTCAAAATGAACCAGGATGGCACGGCCAACGTTCTCTCAGGCGCTGTGGAGATTGGACAGGGCTACGCCACGGCCATCGCCCAGGTCGTGGCCGAAACTTTGGGCCTCCGCTATGAAGACGTCAACCCGGTTCTGGCCGACACGGCCGTCACGCCCGCGGCCATAGGCAATGTGGCCAGCAGCGGAACGACCAGCGCCATCAACGCCGCCAAGATCGCGGCCGAGGACGCCAGGCGGCGGCTTTTTGAAATCAGCGCCGAGCTTTTGGATGCTTCGGTGGATGAGCTGGAGGCGAGGGACGGCAAGGTCTTTGTCAAGAACAGCTCCCGGTCTGTCTCCATTCCGGAGATCTGCTCGACCGGCTGGCAGATCTCCGGCGTCGGAAACAACCCGCTCGCCCATACCCACAAGGACGAGGCCTCTGGAAAAGTCATTCACGCCCACGCCGCGGTGATCACCTTTGCCGAGGTCGAGGTGGATGTGGAGACCGGCCGGGTCGATCTGCAGCGCGTGGTCTGCGGCAATGAGACCGGCCGGAGCATCAATCCGGTCATCATCGAAAACCAGATTGATCTTGGGTTGATCATGGCCGGCGGCTGGGTGTTGAGCGAGGAGTACCTGGTCGACAGGGGCAGCGGGGTCATTGTCAACCCCAACCTTTTGGACTACAAGCTCCAGACGTTTTTAGACATCCCCAGGCGGGAGAACTTTCAACGCGTGGTCTTGGAAAAGGAGTGCGTCTGGGGGCCTTTCGGGGCCAAGGGCTTCAGCGAGACGGCCATGACCTGCCTGGCCCCGGCCGTGGCCAACGCTGTCTACAACGCCACCGGCGTGAGGGTCCACGGCGGCTCTATGGTCGCCCGTCATCTCCTCGAGGCGCTGGAAGCGGCCAATAAGGGGTGAAACATGCTTGAGCATCGACTCGCAGCGAGCGACAGGGAAAAGGCTTCGGCCCAGCGGGAGAGGCGGAGCGGTTCGCCCTATCCTGAGTTCTTCTCCGTCAGGTCGGTTGACCAAGCCATCCGGCTCCTACTGGAGTACGGCCAAGAGGCGAAGCTCTTTGCCGGCGGCCTGGACGTGGTCAGCCTGATGAAGAGCCGGCTCATCCATCCTCAGGCCTTGATCAACATCAAGCCCATCGAAAAGCTGAGATACATGGCCGGGACTGCGGAGGGCCTCAGAATCGGCGCCCTGACGCGCCTCAAAGAGATAGAGCGGGCTGAACTGATCCGTAAAAACGCGCCCCTGCTGGCCAAGGCCGCCGGACTGGTCGCCTCCCCCCATGTCCGGAACATGGCCACCATCGGCGGCAACCTCTGCCAGCAGACCCGGTGCTGGTATTATCGGCGCAGCCCGGAGACCGGGCTGACCTTTCAGTGCCACCGCAAGGGAAACCAGGGCGTCTGCTACGCGCGCGAAGGCGAGAATCAGTATCACGCGGTCATGGGCGGCGGCGGCTGCGTCTCGGCCTTTCCCTCGGACCTGGCCGTGGCCTTGTCGGCGATGCAGGCCCAGGTAAAGATCGCCTCAGCCGAGGGCGGGCGGCTCGCGCCCGTTGACCGGCTTTACACTGAGCTCGGGCCTGATCTTGAGCCCGGAGAGATCATCACCGCGGTCTATCTCCCGGAAGGCCAGGCCGGCTACAGACAGAGCTTCCTCAAGTTCCGGGTCCGCAAGACCATTGACTTCGCCATCGTCAGCGTGGCGGCGTCATACAAGCTCACCGGTCAGACCATCGAGGAGGCCCGCATATTCCTGGGCGGCGTCTCCCCGCTGCCTTACCGGGCCGTAAAATCGGAACAGGCCCTCATCGGCGGGCGGGTGACGCCGGCGGCCGCCGAAAGGGCGGGCTGGGAAGCCGCGGCAGAGTCCCGGCCGCTGACCCAAAACGCCTACAAGGTTCAACTCATCAAGGCCTTGAT
Source organism: uncultured Thermodesulfobacteriota bacterium (assembly GCA_964466355.1). Classification (GTDB taxonomy): domain Bacteria; phylum Desulfobacterota; class Desulfarculia; genus CAYXRH01. Next base: position 132 of record CAYXRH010000371.1, on the reverse strand, counting down.
CAAAAGGGCGATCCTAGGGGACTGAAGCGGCGAGCCGATTTCAACGCGCTCGACCCACCTCAAAGAATGATTCTCTCCTTAGTCGACTTCCCGAAGCTGCTCGGGACCTAGGCCCTGTCCCAACCCCCGACC
>CAYXRH010000370.1:0-4221 GCA_964466355.1 uncultured Thermodesulfobacteriota bacterium | reverse complement strand
CTTCGCCACGGCCCACGAAATAGACTGGCCCTGGCACCTCAAAATCCAGACCGCCTTCCAAAACCACACCGACAACGCCGTGTCCAAGACCATCAACCTGGCCGTTGAAGCCGGCGAGGACCAGGTGGCCGAGGCGATCAGAACCGCCCACGAGATGAGGCTCAAGGGTCTGACCATCTACCGGGATTCGTCGCGGCCCGGCCAGGTGATGACCCTGGGCCTGAACCTGGAGGAGTGGTCGGCCTGCGGCTGCGGCCGAGGCTGCTAGAAAAAGCTAAACCACTGGCGTCACCACTTTGCATGGTTTCTCGTGGTCAGCCTAGGGTGGGGCCTCCAGAGTGTAGACTTTGCTTCATGGGCGGGGGACTGGGCCTGGGGGATTGGATGGCATGCCTGAATGAGATCATTAGAATTCGAACCCCAACTGAGTCTGAAGGTAGTCGATTAGATTGAAGTCTCTCTCTTCAATAACCTCACCACTCTTTGAGCGAATTCTATCTTCTCGCTTGAGGATAGATCTTTACCTTTATGGCCGACACACCTTGCACGGCCTAAACCCGGCCTCGATCGCCTCTTCCCTGGTCTGAAAAACAGCCACGCAGTTCTTGCAGTTGTAATACCGACACCCCGGCCGGTGGAAAACCTTGGACTTCACGTTTCCGTGGTAGACAATCCCAGTGTCGGCGGCTGCCGCCGCTTGGCTTTGCGTTCGCGGCCTCCCCTCAGCCCATTCCCGTGGAGGCATGGGGCCAGAATCGGCCAGAACACGGGCTAAAACCCGGCCGGCAGGGAAGGCAAATGTCGTCACCGGCTCTTGGTTCAGTGGAGAAGAATCCATCACCTGGTGAATACCTGGAACGGCCGGGAACCAGCTTGATCTGCCTTGAGCCAAGCTCTGGGGGGTGGTCACATCGAATGGACCACAAGTATGTCCAGCCGGTCCGGATGAGCACGGAATCAAGACCGTCAGGACAGCTAAAATCAGGAAAACAGACGCTAATCGGGCCATGGTTTTGTGACCCTTGTGTGACCGCTGCTGTTTTTTGGCGTCTAACCCTCACCTTGTTTATACAACCTAATTATAAAAATCCAAAGGCTAAATCAGAGGCCGCGGTTACATAGACTCCCAGACTCTGGGTTGACATCGGACGGCCGGGTGTTTATGGTGGCCCCTGATGGCTCACGCGAAGAACCTCAGCGCCGTCCCGGCGGCCAAAAGCGCCAAACAGGTCGTCTGGGAGTACATCCAGGCCATCGCCATGGCCGTCATTCTGGCCCTGTTCATCAGGGCCTTCGTCGTCCAGGCCTTCAAAATCCCCTCCGGCTCCATGCTCGACACCTTGGCCATCGGCGACCACATTCTGGTGAACAAATTCATTTACGGGCTCAAGATCCCCTTCACCGACCACATCTTGGTCCCGGTTTCCGAGCCTCACCGGGAAGACATCATCGTCTTCGAGTATCCGGTCGATACCTCCAAGGACTTCATCAAGCGGGTCATCGGCCTGCCCGGAGACAGAATCGAGATCGTCAACAAAAAGGTCTACGTCAACGGCCAGCCCTTGAACGAGCCCTACATCCGCTACTCTGACCGACTCGTCCTCCCCCCCGGCGTGCAGCCGCGGGACAACTACGGCCCCATAGTCGTCCCGCCCGACAAGCTCTTCGTCATGGGCGACAACCGCGACCAAAGCTACGATTCACGCTTCTGGGGCTTTGTCGACGAATCCAAGGTCAAGGGCAAGGCCTTCATCATTTACTGGTCGTGGGACTCGTCCCGGTTTGGCGTGCGCTGGTCGCGTCTGTTCCACTTGATTCATTAGAGGCCTTGACCGGAGCGCGGTGGAGGTGCTAAAAAAAAGCGGTGACGTCATGAATCAAACACATGCTCGCTCGGCTTGAACCCTTGCCCAGGGCAAGGGTTTTTTTAGGTCCAGGGGAATCATGATTTTTAATCGCCGCCACGTCCTCGGCCTGGAGGACTTCACCGCCGCGGAGATAACCCACGTCTTGGATCAGGCCGAGTCTTTCCAGGAAATCTCCCTCAGGGACATAAAAAAGGTCCCCACCTTGAGGGGCAAGAGCGTCATCCTTTTCTTTGTCGAGGCGTCCACCCGGACCCGCTTCTCCTTTGAGGTGGCCGCCAAGCGCCTCTCGGCCGACACCTTCTCTTTTTCAGCCTCCACCTCGTCCATGACCAAGGGCGAAACCCTCATCGACACGGCCAAGAACCTCCAGGCCCTCAGGCCCGACGTGATCATCATCCGCCACAGCGCCGCCGGGGCGCCTCATCTTCTGGCCCGCTGGGTCCAGGCCTCGGTCCTCAACGCCGGGGACGGGATGCACGAACACCCCAGCCAGGCCCTCCTGGACCTGCTGACCGTGCGCCAGAAAAAAGGAGACATCAAGGGCCTCAAGCTGGCCATCGTCGGCGACATCGCCCACTCCCGGGTGGCCCGGTCGAACATCATCGGCTTCAGCCTCCTCGGGGCCGAAGTCTGGATCTTCGCCCCGGCCACGCTTCTGCCGCCCAAGGCCGAGGCCCTGGGCTGCCGGGTAGCCAGGCGGCTGGAGGAGGCCCTGGATGGCGCCGACGTGGTCATGGCCCTCCGGGTCCAGCAAGAGCGTCTCGGCGAGCCGCTGCTGCCCAGCGAACGGGAGTACGCGCAGCAGTTCGGACTCAACGCCGCCAGGCTGGAGCTGGCCAAGCCCGACGTGATCTTGATGCACCCCGGCCCGGTCAACTGGGGCGTGGAGCTTGACCCAGAGCTCTCGGAGGCGGTGGAGTCGGTCATCTTGGAGCAGGTGGCCAACGGCGTGGCCGTGCGCATGGCCCTCTTGTACCTGGTCATCTCGGGCGGCAAGGAGAGAGCCCCGTGAGACGGCTCATCCGCGGCGGCCGCATCATCGATCCCAGCCAGAACCTGGACGCTGAGGGCCACTTGATCCTTAAGGGAGGGGTGGTCGAGGCGGTTCTCAAGCCCGGCGAGCCGCTGCCCGAGGCGGCGAAGGTTATTCCGGCCGAGGGGCTTTGGGTCGCGCCGGGCCTCATCGACATCCACGTCCACCTCCGCCAGCCGGGGCACGAGTACAAGGAAAACATCGCCTCAGGCACAAGGGCGGCCGCGGCCGGCGGATTCACTTGCCTCGCCTGCATGCCCAACACCTGGCCGGTCAACGACTCGGCCTCGGTGACCCAGTTCATCATCGAGACGGCGCAGAAGGAGGGCCGGGTCAGGGTCAAGATCATCGCCGCGGTGAGCGTGGGCTTGAAAGGCCGCGAACTGACCGAGTACGGCGAGCTGGCCTCCCTCGGCGTGGTCGGGCTCAGCGACGACGGCCAGCCGGTGCGCACGGCCCGCATGCTCCGCCGCGCCCTGGAGTACGCCTCCAATTTCGGCCTCACGGTCATCGACCACCCCGAGGATTTGTCGCTCTCCGAACACGGCCACATGAACGAAGGGGTCGTCTCGGTCCGGCTGGGCTTGGGCGGCGTGCCGGCCGAGGCCGAGGACGTGGTCGTCTTCAGGGACATCGCCGTGGCCCGGCTGACCGGCCGCCACGTCCACCTGGCCCACATCTCCACCGCCGGGGCCGTGGAGCTGATCCGGCGGGCCAAGGCCGACGGCGTGGACGTCACCGCCGAGGCCGCGCCGCACCACTTCACCCTGACCGAGGAGGCCGTCATCGGCTACGACACCGCGACCAAGGTCAACCCGCCGCTTCGAACCGCCGCTGACGTGGCCGCGGTCAAAGAGGGGCTCAAGGATGGGACCATTGACTGCATCGCCACTGACCACGCCCCGCATTCGGAGCTGGAAAAGGCCGTCGAGTTCGAGAAGGCCGCCTGCGGCCTCATCGGCCTGGAGACGGCCCTGCCCTTGAGCCTGGCCCTGGTGCGGGAGGGCGTCTTGAGCCCGAGCCGGCTCATCGAGCACATGTCCGCGGCCCCGGCCCGCGTCCTGAATCTGCCCGGCGGGACGCTGAAGCCGGGCTCGCCGGCTGACGTGACCATCATCGACCCCCAGGCAAAGTACAAGGTCGAGCCGGCCAAGCTCCTTTCCAAATCCCGCAACACGCCCTTTGCCGGCTGGTCGGTTCAGGGCCGGGCGGTCATGACCATCGTCGCCGGCCGCACGGTCTGGGGGGCCTGACACCAAGTTGCATTCAAAGGTGTAATTTTGGTTGGTTGTTCTCACCTCAGGTCGAGGGTTCGGACAG
>CAYXRH010000369.1:0-4241 GCA_964466355.1 uncultured Thermodesulfobacteriota bacterium | reverse complement strand
TGGTGGCCAGGATGACCTCGGGGTGGCAGAGTTTGTCCAGCTGGCCAAAGACCTCTTTCTTGAGCTCCATGACTTCCAACACGGCTTCGACGACGAAGTCGCACTCGGCCAGGGCCTCCATCCGGGTCGTGGTCTCGAGGCGGCCCATGACCGCCTCCTTGTCCTCGGCGCTCATCTTGCCCTTCTCGACCGACTTTTTCAAAAAGCGGTCGATGCTGGCCAGGCCCCGCTGACAGAACTCGTCGCTGATGTCGCGCATGACCACCTCAAAACCCACCTGAGCCAGGACCTGAGCGATGCCGTTGCCCATGGTGCCGGCGCCGACGACGCCAACCTTCTTGATTTCCATTATCCGCCTCCTAATGCAGAAGAAATATTGTCTTGGTCTCCCTTAGCCTTCCGCGCCGGCCGTGTCAAGGGCAGGGGCCCCACGGCCTGACCACGGCCAGGGCCCTGAATAAATCCGGGCAATCACCCAGAATAAACCAGTCGTCCATTCCCCGGCCGCCTGATTGAGCTTGGCCAGGGGAGGCGCCCCAGGCTCATTCAGGCCGCTCCAGATAAACCTGGCTGACCAGCCGTCTAAACCACGGCGGCCTGGTGGCGGCGGCGTAGATTAAAATCACCGCCACCACCGGCACGGGCAGGACGACGTCGATCAGGCCCAGGGCGCACAGCCACAAAATGATCTTCATCCGGGCGCTCATCAGGCCTCCTCGTCCAAAAAGAAGCAAGAGGCGGTGAAGCTTATCAGGAGCCGGGCCGAGGAGTCCTTGACGGCCACCTCCAGATGGGCCGTGCGGCGGCCCGAGTGGATCAGCCTGCCCTCGGCGGTTATCTCCTCGCCGATTTTGGGGTTGGCCAGGAAAGTGGTCGAGGACTGGATCATCAGGGCGCGACGGCCCAGGGAGTTGCCCACGGCCGAGCAGGCGTGGTCAGCCAGAGCGTAGAGAGCGCCGCCGTGGGTCAGGCCGTAGAAGTTGAGATGGTTTTGGCTGATGATCATTCGCGCCTTGGCGTAGCCCTTCTTGATCTCGATCAGCTCCAGGCCCAGATGACGGGCCAGGCCCGAGTCGTCGATGGCCGCGGCCAAGACGTCGAGGTCTTGAATGTTCAGCTCCTTCATGCTTCGTCCTTTCGCCCGTTGGATGACGACTTCTCCAACCCTCGGCCCCAAGGCGGAGCAACCCCGGCGCTTCCCTTTAAAAATTATAAAACCGGTCGAGCCCGCCCAGGGGCCGGCAGCCGCTCCGCTCCAAGGCGGCCATGACCTCCAGCCTCACCCCGCCCCAACCGGGCAGGTAGACGCCCGGCTCCACGGTGAAGACCATGCCCTTTCGAAGGGGCGTCGTCTTGAGGGGGCTCAGCGAGGGCGCCTCGTGGGTGGCCAGGCCGACGCCGTGGCCCAGGCCGTGTCCAAAGGCCGGGCCAAAGCCGGCCTCCTCGATGATTTTCCGGGCCAGGGCGTCGGCCTCTTTGGTGGTCATGTTTGGCCTCACACCCTCCAGGGCGGCTCGCTGGGCCCGGCGCACGGCGGCGTAGATCTCCTCGAACTTCTTGGTCGGCCGGCCCAGCCAGACGGTGCGGGTGATGTCCGAGCAGTAGCCCTCCACTCTGGCCCCCACGTCGAGGATGATCGTCTCCCGGGCCTTGAGCCGCCGGGTGGTGGGCACGGCGTGGGGCTTGGAGGCGTTGGGGCCCGAGGCGACGATGGGCGGAAAGGCCGGCGCCGCGCCGCGGTTCTTTAGGCCCTCGATGATCCACCAGGCCGCCTCTTGCTCCGAGACGCCGGGCTTCAGCCGGCCGATGGCCTCGTCCAACACGGCCTCGATGACACTTAAGGAGGCTTCGAGGGCTTTAATCTCTTTGTTGTCCTTGAGGGTTCTCAAGTCCGAGGCCAGGGCTTCGGTGGGGGCCAGCTTGATCTCCTTGAGGGCCTTGGCCAGCTTCTTGACCGCGCCAAAGGGTAGGAAGTCGGACTCAAAGCCCAGCCGCCCCACCTTCATCTCAGGGAGCAGCCCGGCTAAAAGCTGGGCCAGGCCCTGGCGGTAGACCTGAACCTCAAACCCCAAGGCTTCCTCCTCGGCCTCCTCGGCGTAACGGAAGTCGGTCAGGAGAAAGCTTTTCCTGGCGGTGATGAGCAGATGGCCCGAGGACTCAGTCAGGGAGCCGTCCTCGGCCTTGAACCCAGAGAGGTAGCGCCGGTTCTCGGGCTGACTGATGAGAATGGCGTCCAGCTTTTTGGGGGCCAGCGCGGCCCGGAGCTTTTTGAGGCGGGTTGCATAAGGGGCGGGCGGTTTCAAGGTCGGGCCTCCAAGTAAGCTAAACCTATGGATATTAGAACAGCGGCCAACCAGAAGATCAGAAGACTCCACCAAATGTTCTGCCAATTCAAAAAAAGCCGCCCCGGTTCTTCGCGCCGAAGGGCCGCTCGGGCGTGGTGGAACGAAACCATCCCCAAGGCGGCGCAAATAGCCACGGAAACGGCGGAGAGAATGATGCCCGATAGCACGCGTCTATGGGTCTGCCAGATCCAAAGCAACAACAAAGTAAGGGGCGCGCTAAACCAAACCAAGAAAAACACAAAGGCCATCTGGAGCCGATGCAGGGGCGGCCGCTTCTCAGCGAGTCGTTTGAAAAGGGACCGAATGTAGCCCAGAGGCAGCCACGCGTGAACCGCTCTGTCCAGCGGTTCGCCGCTGACTAGATAGGCCGGCAGGGAGGCCAAACCTTCCCAGATGCGAAGAAGATACAAATGAAAATATGTGTATACACCGATGAGAAGCGCTGGCGCCGCCCAAGCGAACCACGCCACCGACATTTTTGTTTGCAGTATTGGCAGAATTTGAGAGGAATCAGCACCGCTTTGAGCTGGACTCCAGTAGTTGGCCACGGTCAAGACCACGTACCCACAGCCGATTAGCATCCCGACGAACAGTTTCCCCGCTTTTCGGGAAGCCTCTTTGACGAAATCGAAGGCCCAAAATCGCTTGATATCCTCCGGCAAGAGGGCATTAGTCAAATCGGCCCCGCCGAGATTCTCGGTCACGAGTCCGGTGACGTCTGTTAAATCCGCATCCTTGAGGTTTGAATCTTGAAGTTTGGCCTTGTTGAGGTCGGCCCCCTCCAAGATCGCCTTCTCCAGGTTGGCCCCCCTGAGATCGGCTTCCCATAATTCGGCCGCCCTGAGATCAGCGCCCCACATCTCCGCGTCGCGCAAGTCAGCCCGAGCCAGGCGGGTCCGCCGCAGCTTTTTGCCCCCTCGTTGTCTGTCGGTTCTTATTTGTTCAATGATCTTTTCATCCGCCTCAAGGCCGATGGCTTTAAACTGGGCGTTTCTAAGGTCCTTGCCGGCCAGGATGGCCCCTTCCAAATCGGCGCCCTGAAGGTAAATCCCCGGGTGCTCAACTTGTCTAAGAAAATCAGGAGGTGCTTGTTTCCCTGGTGGTGTAATTGTCAGTTCATGTTTGGTCAAATCGACATAAGAGAGATCAGCCTTTTCTCCTCTTCGACCTTCGTAAGTTATCCATTGCAGGTGTTCTGTGAGTATTCTTTTAACTTTATCTTTTGACAACTGCCGGACTCGCCGCCGCTCACCCACTTCGGGCGAGTCACCATTTTTGTGATTACTCATTGACCGCTCCCCATTCTCACAGCTCCACCTCCACCGCCGCCCCCTCGCCGAGGCCGAAGTACTCGTCCGCCCGGCCGCAGTTGACGCTTATCTCCACCAGGTCCAGGGAGGAGATGAGGGCCAGGGGCTGGCCTTCATCGACCTCGGCGTAGGTCAAATGAAGGCCCTTCAAGGTTCGGCCGCCTATCTTGAGGTGGGGGGAGCGGGAGCGGTGGGGGTCCAAGACCATCTCGGCCGGGATGTTGGTGATGAGGTTGCCGAAGTGATCCACGTGAAGGACCTGGCCCTGAATGCGGCCGTGGTGGAGAGTGGGTCGGGGCAGGTTTAAAAGAATGGGGTCGTCGATCCTGGGCCCCAGACGGGCCGGCTGGAGCCCCCGGGCCAGGTGTCCGGCCGCCGGGGCGAAGACGTCGCGGCCGTGAAAGGTGGGGCTGATGGGCTGGCGCAGGTATCTGGTCTCAGCGATGAGCCTGATTCTGGCCTTGGGGTGGCGCTGCAGGACCAAGGTCAGAAGGCCGTTGTCCGGGGCGACGAAGAGGTGTCCGCCGGCCTGGACCACCAAGGCCCGGCGCGCCGTGCCCACGCCCGGATCGACCACGGCCAGATG
>CAYXRH010000368.1:3376-4270 GCA_964466355.1 uncultured Thermodesulfobacteriota bacterium | reverse complement strand
GAGGGGGCCCTGGGGCATTTGGAGGCCTTCGGCCGCCTCGAACCCGAGGCCGTCGATCTGGCCCAGGGCCTCGGCCGGGTCCTGGCCGAGGAGGTGAGAGCGCCCGAGGATCTGCCGCCCTTTGCCCGATCCACGGTGGACGGCTTCGCCGTCCGCGCCCGGGAGACCTTTGGGGCGAGCGAATCGCTGCCGGCCCTGTTCACCTTGAGCGGTGAGGTGGGCATGGGCCGGAGGCCGGACAAGCCTCTAAAATCCGGCCAGACCGTCAGGGTCTGGACCGGCGGCATGCTTCCCCCGGGCGCCGACGCGGTGGTCATGCTGGAGTACGCCCGGGCGGTGGACGAGAACAGCGTGGAGCTGACCAAGGCGGTGGCGCCCGGAAGCCACCTCATCGAACCGGGTCAGGACGCCACCAAAGGGGCCGCGGTTTTAAGGGCCGGCCGGCGGCTCCGGGCCCAGGATTTGGGTCTTTTGGCCGCCTTGGGCCTGACGAGTCTTGAGGTCGTGCGGCGGCCCCGGGTGGCCATCATCTCCACCGGGGACGAGCTCGTCCCGGCCGCCCAAAAGCCCCGGCCGGGTCAAATCAGGGAGGTCAACTCCGTCACCTTGAGCGGCCTGGTCGCCCAGATGGGCGCCGAGACGCAGTTCTTGGGCCTCGTCCCGGACGACCCCCAGAGGCTCAAGAGCCTCGTGGCCGAGGGGCTCGCCTGGGCCGACGCGGTCCTGGTCTCGGGCGGCTCCTCGGTCGGCGCGGCCGACTGGACCTTGAGGACCTTCATGTCCTTCGAGGGGGCCAGGCTCTTAATCCACGGCGTGTCCGTCTCGCCGGGCAAGCCGCTCATCCTCGTCCAGGTGGGTCTGAGAAGCCTCTGGGGCCTGCCGGGCCACGTGGCC
>CAYXRH010000368.1:0-3366 GCA_964466355.1 uncultured Thermodesulfobacteriota bacterium | reverse complement strand
GCGCGGCGGTGACGACCCATCTCTTTGTCAAGCCTCTCATCCAAAACCGCCTTCTGGGGCTCAAGGAGGATAAGACCCGCACCCTCAAAGCGATTTTAAGCCGCAACCTCTCCTCGGCCCAGGGGCGGGAGGATTGGATCAGCGTCCGCCTGGAACCCGGCCCCCAAGGATTTTCAGCCGTGCCCGTTCTGGGCCCCTCCGGCCTGATCTCGACCCTGGTCCAGGGCCAGGGCCTGATCTGCATCCCCCTCGAAGAAGAGGGGCTTTTGGCCGGGAGCGCGGTCGAGGTTCATTTATTTTAGGAGGATTTAAGTGGCATCGACGAGCCAGCGCCACATCTACCTGAAGATGAAAGACCTAAACGAGGCCCGGCGGCTGTTCCTGGGCGCCTTTGATCTGAAAGACCGTCTGGCCGTGGAGGAGGTCCTGGTCGAAGAGGCCTTGGACCGCGTCGCCGCCGCGCCGGTCTGGGCCCAGGAGTCCTCGCCCCGCTTTCACCTGGCGGCCATGGACGGCATCGCCGTCGAGGCGGAAAAGACCTTCGGCGCCCGGCCGGACAGGCCAATCCATCTCGTGGAAGGTCTCGACGCCTTGGCCATCAACACCGGCCAGGTCCTGCCCGAGGGGGCCAACGCGGTGATCATGATCGAGCAAGTCTTCGCCGCCGGGCGGGACGAAGAGGGCCGCGGCCGCGTCTTCATCGAACAGCCGGCCTTCCCGTGGCAATACGTCCGCAAGCTCGGCGAGGACCTGGTCGCCACCGAGCTGATCCTCCCGGCCGGGACCATCATCGGCCCCTACGAGCTGGGGGCCCTCGTGGCCGGCGGGGTTTACCGGGTCAAGGTCAAAAGGAGGCCCCGGGTGGCCCTCATTCCCACCGGCGCCGAAGTCGTGACTCTGGATCAGGCGCGCCAGCGGGCCCTGGAGAGGGGCGAGGTGGCTGAATCCAACACCTTGGTCCTGGCCGGCCTGGCGGCCCGGGCCGGCGGCGAGGCGGTCCGCTTTGACCCGGTGCCTGATGACTCCAGGCGCGTCAAGGAGGCCATCTCCCGGGCCCTGGACGAGGGCTTTGACCTGATCATCGTCAACGCCGGCTCTTCGGCCGGCACGGCCGATTACACCGCCGCCGCCGTGGCCGAACTGGGCGAGGTCCTGGTCCACGGCGTGAACATCATGCCCGGCAAACCGACGGTCCTCGGCCGGGTCAGCGACCGGCCGGTGATGGGCAACCCAGGCTACCCGGTCTCGGCGGTGATCTCCTTCGAGGAGTTCGCCGCGCCGCTCCTGGCCCGGATGCTCGGCGCGCCGAGTTGGGGCCGCCAAAAAATCCAGGTCAAGCCAGTGGCCCCCCTGCCGTCCAAACCGGGCCTGGAGGAGTTCATCCGGGTCAAGTTGGGCCGGGTGGGGCGCGAGATGGTCGCCGTGCCCCTCCACCGCGGCGCCGGCTCCATCACCTCTCTGACCCGCGCCGACGGCGTCATCCGGGTGCCGGTCCTCCAAGAGGGGCTGGAGGCGGACCAGGTCGTGGAGGCCGAGCTGTTGAAGCCACTGGAGGAGATAGAGGGGACCATCGTCGCCATCGGCAGCCACGACAACACCCTGGACGTGCTGGCCGATCTGCTGCGCCGCCACGACGCCCGCCTCTCCCTCTCCTCGGGCAACGTCGGCTCCCTGGGCGGCTTGAAGGCCTTGGCCAGCCGGCAGGCTCATCTGGCCGGAAGCCATCTCCTGGACCCAAAGAGCGGCCAGTACAACCTCACCTACCTCAAGCGGCTCCTCCAAGGCCTGCCCCTCAAACTGGTCCGTCTGGTCACCCGGGAGCAGGGCTTCATCGTCCAGCCCGGCAACCCCAAGGCCATCACCACCTGGTCTGATCTGGCCCAGGAAAGCATCGTCTTCATCAACCGCCAGGCCGGCGCCGGCACGAGGGTCCTTCTGGACTACCACCTCGCCGCGGCCGGAATCGAGCCCGATCAAATCAAGGGTTATGAAAACGAGGAGTACACCCACATGACCGTGGCCGCGGCCGTGCTCTCCCGGCGGGCCGACGTCGGCCTGGGCATCCTGGCCGCGGCTAGAGCCCTCAAGCTGGGCTTTGTGCCTCTGACCCAAGAATCCTACGACCTGGTCATTCCGACGGCCCACTTTGACACGCCCAAGCTCCAGGCTCTCTTGGCCGTCGTCCGCTCCGCGGCCTTTCAAGAAACGGTTTTGGCCATGGGCGGCTACGGCCTGGAGATGAGCGGCCAGGTCATCTACGAGCAGTGAGAGTCTACTTCTCCAGCCAGACCATCAGCTCCGGGCTCATCTCAAAGAAACGGCGCCCCGGAAAAGCCCGCAGCAGAGCCGTGGCGTCGTAGGCGAACTCATTCGTGACGGCGAAATCAAAGGTCAGGGCCGGAACGTCGATCCGGCCCTTGGGGCCGGCCACGGTGCTGGGCTCCACGGCCACAATCTCGAAGTAGCGGCCCTTGGGCCTGAGGGTCAGATTCAACCGGCCGAGGTAGGCCGTGGACCCTTGGCGGACGTAAAAGATGTAGTGAAGCGGAAAGCTGAAACCAACTCTTTCCCGTCCCAGCCTGATCGAGCCCTCCACCTGAGCCAACCGATACCCCCCCGGAGGAAGGTCAAGGGCCAAGTAGTGGAATCGCGTTCGGTTTTCCATGACTCTGGGGCCGGTGTAAAGCAGGTCCAGGGGCTGGCCCTCTCGGCAGCCGGGCTCGGCGCAGGCGTAAAAGCGCAGCCTGTCGATGGCCGGGGCTGAATCGAAGCCTCGGGCGTCGAGCGCCGCCACCAGAGCCGCAGTGCCTAGGATCTGGTCGGAGGCCGCGGCCCAAGGCCACTCGCCGCCCCCAGCCGACGGGCTGGCCGCCAGACTAAAGAAGAGCAACGCTCCGGCCAGACCGGCCTTGATCAGCCGAATCAAGAGGAGGCCCCCCGGTTTATTAAAACAAACCCGCCCTCGCCTGGGACGAGGGCGGACCGATAAGCTTTTGGTGCCGAAGAGGAGACTCGAACTCCTACGGGGTGTCCCCCACTAGACCCTGAACCTAGCGCGTCTACCAGTTCCGCCACTTCGGCAAAATTGTTTGCCCCTGCTTCCAATTAGGCTTATAATCGCCGACCTGAACGTTGTCAAGGGGAAAGCCTTGGAGATCATTGACGGGCTGGAGAACCTGAACCGAAGGCTCAACAGGCCGGTGGTCACGGTCGGAAACTTTGACGGCGTGCATTTGGGTCACCAGGCCCTCTTGGACAAGGTCGTCGATCGGGCCAAGGACATCCAAGGCACGTCCACGGTCATCACCTTTGACCCCCACCCCGTCCGCGTCCTCAACCCGGCCGGCGGCCCGCCCCTTTTAACCA
>CAYXRH010000367.1:0-4273 GCA_964466355.1 uncultured Thermodesulfobacteriota bacterium | reverse complement strand
ACATGAAGGTGGTCATGGGCGTCTGCGAGCGGGTGGTGGTCATCAACTACGGCCGCTGGCTCACCGCGGGGCGACCAGAGGAGGTCCAGTCCGACCCCAAGGTCATCGAGGCCTACCTGGGCAGCGGAGCGGTCGATGCTGCTTGAACTGGAAAATATCAAGACTTATTACGGCAACATCCGCGCCCTCAAGGGCATCTCCCTCGGGGTGGACGAGGGCGAGGTCGTCTGCCTCATCGGGGCCAACGGGGCCGGCAAGTCGACGACCTTGATGACCATCTCCGGCGTGCTCATCCCCGTGGAGGGAGAGGTGCGCTACCAGGGCCACTCCATCGTCGCCGCGCCGCCGGACGGAATCGTCAAGGCCGGCATCTGCCAAGTGCCGGAGGGGCGGATGATCTTCCCCCTGCTCACGGTCAAGGAGAACCTGGAGCTGGGGGCCTACCTCAGACGAGACAGAGCCGGCATCAAGCAAGACCTCCAAGAGATCTTCAAGCTCTTTCCGGTCTTGAGCGAGAGAGCCAAGCAGATGGGCGGCACCCTGTCCGGCGGCGAGCAGCAGATGCTGGCCATCGCCAGGGCGCTGATGAGCCGGCCCAAGCTTCTTTTAATGGACGAGCCCTCCTTGGGTTTGGCCCCCATCCTGGTGGAGGGCATCTTTCAGACCATCAAGGAAATCAACGCCGAGGGGACGACGATCCTCTTGGTCGAGCAAAACGCCCACATGGCCCTCCAATACTCCCACCGCGGCTACGTCTTGGAGACGGGCGTCATCGCCCTGGCCGACACCGCCGAGAACCTGAGGCAAAACGAGAAGGTCCGGGCGGCCTATCTGGGGGAATGATACTAATTTGAGAGTGTTGAAAAACACTCTCATTAATTAAGGGGCGGCGGGGCTTCCAGAGACAGCTCGCAAGTCGCCTTTTTAGGGCCGCCTGGTGGCCCGCATTTCGGCCCTGCCCGGCCGCATGAGCGGTTCAGCGCCTGGTCAGGATGAGCTTTTTGAAAAAGGCGGCCGTCTCCGGTGCTCCCTGTCTCTCGAAGCCCCGCCGCCCCTTACATGACGTCAAGTAGTTACAAGGCTAAACTTAAGCCCTGGCCCAGGCCTGTTACCCTCATCCTCAAATTCGTTCGCACAAGCAAACCAAAATACTAACTTACTTGTAATGATAGCCAATCGGTACGAACTCGCCCTTCTCCTGGTCTATTTCTTCTTCATGATGGCCCGCCAGCCGGTCCGCGGCGACATGAAAGGCCGGGGGATCTTGCTCACGCCGCCGGCCTGCTCAGTGATGTAAAAGGCCTGGGAATCAATCTTCGTCACCAGAGAGAGGAGGGTCCTCAGATCTTTCCGGCGGCAGACGACGTATAGTTCAGTCACCGGCCCGGACTTGCCTTCGCCCTCAAAGGTGGTCACCGGATAGCCGGCCTGTCTGATCTCCTCAGCCATGTGGTGGCCTTTTTTCTGGCTGATGACGCGCAAAACGGTGTACCCAAAGGCTATCCGCCGCTCTATCTTGATGCCGATGACGTTGCCCGTGGAAAAGCCCAAGGCGTAAAAGACCCCCAAAATGGGCTGGTCCATGACTTTGCCGACCACGGTGGCGACGACCACCAGCCACATGCTGACCTCGAAAAAGCCCAAAAAAAAGGCGGCCGTCGTCCGACCCTGGACGATGGCGATGGTTCTGATGGTCCCCATGGACACGTCCACGATGCGGGCTAGAAAAATGGCCACGCCCATCAACAGGGTGGCCCAGGAGAGTCCCCATTCCATTTGTCGCGGCCCCGCTGGTCTTAAAACGTCTTTATATTCGGCTGCTTAATCAGCCCGCCGCGCGAGCGCCGCCGAGACGGCCTCGCTCGAGCGGCCCAGATTATCTCTCAACCAGATCACGGCGGCAAGGGGCACCGCGGCCGCCCGAACATCTTTTTTCCTTTTTCAGGTCGTATTCGACGGCGGGATAGGGGGAGGACAAATTGGTGGTTGACGTTGAAAGCCCCATGGATTAGGGTGATTTGTGGGTCAGTTGGGTTGTTTATTCACTTGGCGGCTCAATAGTCGGGGCAAGACATAGAACAGAACAATCCAATAATATAACGATATTCAAGTTTAATCGCGAAAAAACGTCAACTTGTCATGCAGATTGGAGCGGGCTGTTTAAAGAGGTTAATACACACTGTCTAAGTTGGGGATCAGACAAGAGGTGCAATCATGGCTTCGAAAGAACCGCCAATCCTCGGCTCTGAAAACGTCTCTTGTAGTAACGGTCTCATCATTCACTTAATCCCAATCATGGACCGGAAGGACTTACTTCATATTGGACGTTCTGAAGCGAAAAATGTAGCCAGAGCAGCTATTCTAATGGACGCACATAGGGCGGAGCCATGCGTGAGTATTCTGCGACGAACTCACGAGGAACCGGAGCTTCTTTTCCCAAATTCATTCGATGGAATTGTGCCTCTTTTGGCGAAGAATTTGAAGGAGCCGAACGGTGAAATCCGCATAGCTGTTGACGACCAACTTCTGCCTTTCTTGATTCCGGGGGCCAAGGGCGAGCGGCTAAGACGTCTCCTTGTCGAAAACGGCCGGCTCTTCCTGTTTCCGATCTCCAGTAGTCTCCTGGCTGTCTTTGCGGACTACATCACATACGGCACAAGCTCTATTTTAGAGATTTCCAGAGCCGCACTTGAAACAGCCGGAAACGACATGCTTAGGTTCTTCATCCATTTACCAGGAATGGCCCACAGTGCGCAGGACATCATTGCCTCCTTCAGGGAAGATGCACAGTGGGCGGGTAGACGTGGATTTGCCGATGATCCCATGGATATGGTCGTTGCCGGCATACCTGGAGGCAGTGAATACTTTGTCATTCAGAAGACTCCTCATTCCCCCAACAATGTTGATGCAATCCAGCTTGGTTTGTGCTACTTCCCTATCTGGAACAAATACAACGAGATTTCTCGGCATTTGGCTTCGAAATTAGCCTTGTGTTCAGCCTGTCAAGAGTTCTCCCTCGCGCTTGGATACGCCGTGAGTTTTAAGTTTACATCGCGGGAAGGTGAAAAGTGAAAAGCATAGAGTCAAAGACTAGGGCTGAGATAGAAAAATATCTATCGCATGATATGGCGAGCCTCCTTTGTACACTTTCGCTGATTGAATCGAGTAAGAAGGAGGGGCTGAAATATCTGCCGGGACAGGAACTAGAGCAAGGGCGGAGGATTTTTAGGGCGCTGGAAAAAAGACTCTTTCAAAAGGTGTGCAAGGAATGGCAATTTTGTCTGCGCAGGCATGACCCTGAAATAGCAGATACTGTCAACTTAGTTGCAGCTATTATGGATGTTGTAGTGACATTGCACCTCGGATTTCCCGCTGTTCTGATTTCGACCATACTTGTAAAAAAAGGCCTTACAGCGTTCTGCGGATGCGATGAGAATAGCGCTCCTTCTGCGACCCAACAGAAGGGTTTAGCCGACACCAAATAACATCGTAATTATGCCTCGTTTATCGTGTTAAAAAAAGAGAGGTAGTCGTAACCATAATCTATATATTATTTAGGTATTTAGTGATTTTTTGGTGGACAGGAAAAATTTCCGATGCGTTTGTTGAACTTTTCGTGGAACTTCATCTAACAATATGAAAGGAGATTGCATACATCAACAGATTTGGGTGAAGACCTTAAGCGGATTCCTGTCTTTCATACTCCGGCCCTGGTGAGGGCGTTTCTGGTTGTAGAAGGTCAGGTTGTACAGATGTCATGAGCGTGGTCATCCCTTCGTTAGCTAGTATAGTTGTCGGGGGCGAGGGAGATCAGGTAAGGAGGGACGACCATGTCTTTTGTTGGGATGGACATTCACCAAAAGACGACCACATATTGCGTTATCGACGATGAAGGCCGAGTAGTGAAGCGGGGCAAGGTAGATAGTGGCGAAGACCAATGGCTTGAGTTGGTCGGTCAATGGTCAAGTGAAGAAATTGTGTACAATGTGTATAATGACAGTAATTATTTGACACTCACCTCCAGCCGGGTGGTTGCTTAAGCGGCTTTTCTATTAGACTCCTTTTCTGGTTTAGGGTTCAAGAGTTTGAGGCCGTCGATAAAGGCTTCCCGGATGTCAATACCGCCTCGTTCTCGAAGGTCCTCGGCCAAAGCGAAAAGAATCTCTTCAAATACCCCTTCTCTCGACCACTTCTGGAACCACCGGTGGCAGGTCTGGCATGGCGGATACCGCTCCGGCAGGTCTTTCCACGGCGCACCAGTCCGCAGAATCCA
>CAYXRH010000366.1:0-4281 GCA_964466355.1 uncultured Thermodesulfobacteriota bacterium | reverse complement strand
CCCCGGTTTCGCAGTTCTCCAGGCAGTCCTGCCAGGCGAAGGGAATTAGCCCCCCCGAGGCGTCCATGAGGGCGTACTGGAGGAAGATGTCGTCGTGACCGTCGCAGTACATCCGCTTGAAGATTCTGAGGCCGTCGGCGGAGACGTAGACCGCCCGGCCGATGAGCCGCTCCACGCGGACCATCTGATAGTCGGGGAAGGGTGTCTCCCGGCTGGGGAATTGGGGAAAGCCCTGGGCTGAGTACTCGCCCCCCATGGCCTTGAACCGGGCGGCGTCCTTGGCCACGACCTCGCCCGAGACGAGGGGGGTGCGGGGCGGGGTTTGAGCCGAGGCGCCCTGCTCCGCGGCGAGGCGACATCCGCCCAAGGGCGCGAGGAGAACCGCTCCCAAGATGAAGACGGCCAGTCTTAAAAGCATTGTCGCTTGTCCCCTTTCTTGGTGCATTTCATATAATTCTACCTCATCCGCCTCAAAATGCCACGGCCCAAAAAGCGCCGGCCGCCGCCGAGGCCGCTGAGCCTCATTCGCGGGGCAAAGGCCTTGACAATTCCGGCCTCAAAGATCAACAATCGACTAGATGCCCTCTCCGGGAACGGCCCGGCGGCTGGGGGCGCGCGGGGCTCGCTGATGAAGGCTCCGCGATTTTAAGATAAAACCGCTGGAAAACCTAAGGCCCCGGCCCCACCTGGATCTTATCCCGAGCAGTCGAGCGAGGAGAGCCCAGGATCATTTCCCGCCAAGGGGGCTTGAATGTTCGGTCGGGCCGGAGGGTTGGAACCCAATAAACGCGCCGCCCTTCCCGGCGGTCCGGGAGAGCCGTCATGAACGTCGACTCCGCTGCGCTTTCTGGTCAAAGACCCCTCAAACGAAACCGCCTCAGCATCCCCGTCATCTCCAACCTGGCCCGGAACAAAGGCTGGCCCTACGTCATCTCCTGGGGCCACCGCTTGAGCGGCCTCCTCCTGGTCCTCTACGGGCTCTTCCACGTCTACACCTTGAACACCATCCGACGGCCGGAGGTGTACGACGCGGAGATGAAGTTCTACGGCCGCGGCTTCTTTGCTTTTTTGGAGTGGGCCCTGGCCGTGCCGGTCATCCTCCACGCCTTGAACGGCGCCCGCCTGATCCTCTACGAGCTCTTCAGCCAGAGGAGCGACCGGGTCATGATCAACTGGATCGTGGCCCTCTCGGCCCTGTACGTCATCTTTCTGGCCGGCCTGATGCTTCAGGGGGGGCAGTCGGTCTCGCCCGGCTTCTTCTGGCTCTACGCCCTCACCCTGGCCGTCATCGCCGGCCTGATCGTGGGCGCCAAGATATGGAGGGTGCGCCACGCTTGGACCTGGAAGCTGCAGCGGATCACGGCCGCCTTTCTGTTCGTCATGATCCCGGCCCACCTCATTCTGGCCCACCTCAACCTGCCCTTCAGCCACGAGGCGGCCCAGGTGACGGCCCGGATGCAAAGCGGCTTCGTCAAGCTCGTCGACGTCCTGCTCCTCCTCGCCCTGGCCTATCACGCCGGCTACGGCCTCGTCTCCCTGGCCCGGGATTATCTGTCACACCGGGTCCTCAGAAGGCTAGCCATCGGCCTCATCGTGGTGGTCATGCTCGGGGCCGCTGGCGTCGGGTTCGCTTTGACTCTGTTCATCTGAGTCAGGAGAGGGATCATGAACCAGGATCTTCAAATCGCCAACACCCTCCGCTGCGACGTCCTCATCATCGGCGGCGGCGGCGCGGGCTTGAGATGCGCCGCCGAGATCATGGATAAAAAGCCCGAGGCCAAGGTCATCGCCGTGACCAAGGTGGCCCACGTCCAGAAGTCCCACACCATCACCGCCCAGGGCGGCGTGGCCGCGGTGGATCCCCGGGACACCTCGGACTCCAACGAGTTTCACATGTTCGACACCTGGAAGGGCTCTGACTGCACCGCCGACCAAGTCGTCATCAGGCAGGTCGTCGAGTCGGCCTGGGAGCAGATCATCTGGCTGGAGAACCACGGCATGCACTTCAGCCGAGACGAGGACGGCCGCATGGCCCGCCGGACCTTCGGCGGCCACACCATCAACTACGGCCAAGGCATCGCCTACCGGGTCAAGTTCGAGGCCGACCGCACCGGCAAGGGCATCATGGACACGGGCTGGTGGGAGTCGCTCAAGGCCGGGGTGGCGTACATAAACCAGTCCCTGGCCACTGAGCTGATCATCCAGGACGGGCGCTGCTTGGGGGCCGTCCTCTTCGAGGCCAAGAAGGGCCAGTTCACGGCCGTCCTGGCCAAGGCGACCATTCTGGCCAGCGGCGGCATCGGGCAGGTCTACAAGGTCACCAGCAACTGCCGGGGCAACACCGGCGACGGCCCGGCCCTGGCCCTCCTGGCCGGGCTGCCGGTCATGGACATGGAGGCCATTCAGTTCCACCCCACGGGCATCGTCGGGCCGGGCATCCTGGCCAGCGAGGCCCTCCGGGGCGAGGGTGGCGTGCTGCGCAACAAGGACGGCGAGCGGTTCATGGAGCGCTACGCCCCGACCAACAAGGACCTGGCCCCCCGGGACATCGTCTCCCGGGCCATCGAGACCGAGATCCGGGAGGGTCGGGGCGTGCTCAATCCAGATCACAACATCTGGCACGTCTGGATCGACATCCGTCACCTGCCCGACTACGTCCACGACGTCAAGCTGCCGGAGATATCCGGCTTTTTCAAAAAGTTCGTCAACATCGACCCCAAGAAGGAGCTCTGCCCGGTGAGACCGACCTGCCACTACCAGATGGGCGGCGTGCCCACCGACCGCTGGGGCCGGGTCCAGGCCGACGAAGACTCCTTTGTCGAGGGGCTCTTCGCCGTGGGCGAGTGCGCCGCGGCCAGCCTCCACGGCTTCAACCGTCTGGGCACCAACTCCCTTTTGGAGCTGATCACCATGGGCCGGATCGTCGGTCAGAAGACCGTGGAATGGCTCAACGACGCCCAAAACAAGGGGCCCCACCAGGAGCCGCCGGAATTGGGCCTCCAGACCCGAGCCCGCTTCGCCGCTTATCTCGAGGCCTCCGGCGCGGAGCGCATCGGCCGCCTCAAGGAGGAGATGCGCCACCTGATGACCGAAAAGGTCGGCGTCTTCAGGACCGAGGAAGGCATCGGCGAGGCCGTCGAGGGGCTCAAGGAGCTCAAGGCCCGGGCCGACAAAGCCCCTCTGGCCGACAAGGGCCTCAAGATGAATCAGGAGGTCGTGGAGCGCCTCGAGCTGGACAACCTCCTGGCCAACGCCATGGTCATCGCCAACGGGGCCTTGGAGAGGCGCGAGTCGCGGGGGGCCCACTTCCGGGAGGATTACCCCCAGCGCCGCGACGAGTTCAACCACCACACCCTGGCCTGGATGGAGGAGTTCGGCCGGTTGCGCTGGGGCCAGAGGCCCGTGGATTGCTGCATCTTCGAGGAGCAGACCTGCTCCTACGTCGAAGGCTTTGACTTCATCGAGCGGAAATACTAGCCGGCCTCCAGCGGCCGTTTGAAGCGGAGGGCAAGCCATGGCCCAGACGTACCATCTGACCCTGAACATCCACCGCTACGATCCCAATGAGGACAAGTCCTGGATCCAGGAATACAAAATCGAGGCCGGCCGGATTCAGCGGTTCACCGATCTCTTCCGCAAGATCAACCAGGACCAGGACCCCTCCCTGGCCTGGAACTCCTCCTGCGAGCACGGCCAGTGCGGCTCCTGCGCCGTGATCGTCAACGGCAAGCCGCTCCTCTCCTGCGAGCTGCTGGTCGAAAACGCGATCGAGGCTTTTCAGACGACCACCTTTGACATCAGCCCCATCACCGCCGCGCCGGTGGTCCGCGATCTGATCGTCGATCTGGAGCGGGCCTACGAGCGGGTCCACGAGGCCCGGCCCTATCTCATCAAACCGGCCCCGCCGCCGCCGGGCGGTCACGAATACATCATCCAACTTGGCGAGTTGGGCCGCTACGCCGAGGCCACCAGGTGTCTCAACTGCTTCTGCTGCGCCACGGCCTGCATCACCAGCCAGCGGACCTTCATCGGCCCCAACGCCGTCATGGCCAGCGTGGTCAGGCTCATGGACCCCCGGGAGGAGGAGAAGGACGCCCGCCTGGATTTGATCTACGGCGAGAGGGGGGTCTACCGCTGCCACACCTCCCAGGCCTGCTCCCACGTCTGCCCCAAGGAGATCGACGTGGCCCACTTCATGGCCCTGGCCAAGGAGGGGCGGCTGAAGGCCTAGCCTGGATATTGCATAAAAAGTTACCGTTAATTCCTATAATGCGTTATAAT
>CAYXRH010000365.1:0-4293 GCA_964466355.1 uncultured Thermodesulfobacteriota bacterium | reverse complement strand
GCCATCGAGTGCTTCAAAAAAGCCCTGGCCGAGAAGAGTTACGACACGCCAGGCGACGCCTGGAACAACATGGGCGCTGCCTATGCCGAAAAGGGCGAGTACGACCGAGCCATAGACTGCTATCAAAAAGCCCTGGCCGAGAAGAGCTTCGACGCGCCAGGTGACGCCTGGTATAACATGGGCCTCGCCTATGCCAGAAAGGGCGACTTTGACCAGGCCATCAAGTGCTATCGAAGGGCCTTGGTGCAAGAAAGCTTAGACCAGCCGGGGATGGTTTGGAACGAGATGGGCATTGCCTACGCCCAAACAGGCGAGTTTGACCAGGCTATTGACTGCTTCAAAATAGCCCTGACCGAGAAGAGCTACAAAACACCGGGTTATGCCTGGAACAACATGGGACTCGCCCACGCTAACAAACGCGAGTTCGAACAAGCCATTGAGTGTTTTGAAAAAGTGTTAGCCGATAAGACTTATAAAACACCGGGCCGAGCCTGGTTCAACAAGGGTCTCACTTATGCCGATAGCGATAACTTTGACCAGGCCATCGAGTGCTATCAAAAAGCCCTGGCTGAGGAGAGCTTCGATGAGCCGGGGAGGGCCTGGAACAACATGGGCCTCGCCTACGCCAAAAAGGGCGAGTTTGACAAGGCTATAGACTGCTACAAGAAAGCCGTTAAAGAGAAGAGTTTCGACATTCCCGAATACGCCTGGCGCAACCTCGGGGAAGCCCTACAGCACATCGGGGAAAAACAAGAGGCCGTATCAGCCTGGAATGAGGCGATCAAGCTATACAAGGCCAAAGGTCAGTTCGGAGTGGCTCAGATATTGGAGCAACGCGCGGCCGAGGTCGAAGCGCAAGAGGATCGACAACTGGAGCACCCGAGGGATCCAGTAGCCAGCGCCTTCGCAAAGCACTTTCTGGCCACGCCGGCCCAGAAGGAAGCACCGCAAGCAGTCTTCGACGCGGTCCAACCGCAGCCCGTGAGGCCCGACCGCTGGGCGAGACACAAAGAGGAGATGACCGCAGAGATCATTTATATCATGAATGAAAAAATGGGAATTATGAAGGATTACTGCCTCCATAGAAACCGGGCGAGCGCACCCCCTCAGACCCTCTCGCTTCCAGAGGGGGACTATTTCTTGAATCTCAAAGGCTGGAGTTCCAATGTGCCCTTGGTGGCTGAAATCTATAGCGAAAGGTTCGGCCGCAACCCTATTCTGGGTGGGGGGTACTACATCCGTTGGCGCGGTAAGGGCATTGTTGTGGATCCAGGCATCAACTTCATGGACAACTTTCACCGATTCGGCGGACACATCAAAGACATTGATGTGGTGATTACAACCCACGGACATATTGATCATGTCCATGATCTGGCGCGAATAATCGACCTTCAGGTGGAATACAATAAACGAATTGGAGACACCCATAGCGGTATGCAGCCGAGCGATATCCTCTTCCTTATAGATCGGGACACAGACCAAAGGCTATCCAGTGACATTAAGACACGGGTTGATCCGCAAAAGCTACAACCGATCCAGGACAGTGATTTACATTTATTATATTCCCCCCCTGGCTTGAATTTTCAAATAAAGCCATTCCAGACTCTTCACGACAAGGAGGCTATGCCTGATTCTATTGGATTAGTGTTGAACTTAATGGCAGACGAACAAGATCCCCCAAAGGGGCCGTTTCGGTTAGGCTTGACCTCGGACACCAGGCCCACGGATTATGTTTCGAACAATCTTAAAGACTGCGACGCTGTCATCGCCCACTTCAGCAAAACCAACAAAGATGAAATAGAAAGCAGGGACCCCGATAAAGGCCCAAAAGGGCACCTGGGCTACATGGGGGTGTTGAAACTGTTTGAAAGTACGAAGGCCTCGCTCTGCGTCGCTGCTGAGTGGAGCGGAGAACACGGGGACATCCGGTACCACGTCACCGAGCTTTGGAAAGGCGAAATAGCCGACCCTGACAAGACCATTCTGCCGGCCGACGTCGGCCTCCTCTTCACCATCCCGGACATGAAGATCGCCTGCCGGGCCTGCCGCGGCCTGGTCGATCGGCGAGACATCACCGTCGGTCGCCCCCAAACGCCCTTTGGCCAACTCATGTACTACTGCCCCCGCTGCCTGGGGGGCGGCCGGGCCCCCTCTTAAGCCCCTAGCGATCCCGCCCTTGGTCTGGCGATTGCTTTGTCGCTCCCTCCTCGTAATGACAAGAGAGGGCGTCCGAGTGGTGATTCCAGGACCACGCCCCTGGCGCCATCTATGACGGGCGGCCGGTTGTCAACAGGCGTTACCTTTTTCCGATGCTGCCGCCCTAGCGGAGCCAGCCGCCCGAGTAGCCACCTTGACTCATGGCATCTGCTTCGAAGAGGCGACACCAGGGGCAAGGTTCATCCCCACCCCTTCGCTCCTCGTCCCCGCCAAAAAATAAAACCGGACGTCTTCACTGGCCCACGAAAGCCGCGGCCGTGAAGAGCTATTTTCAATTTAAGATGTTCTTTTTCTGTCTGTTTCACAATGAAAAGTCAGGCCCTCCCAGAGAAGTCAAAAAGGCCACAGCGATCTTGACCGCGGCTTTGGCACGGTGTATGCCTCTTTACCCGAGACGGTCCTCAAGCCGATTGACGGATGATTTTCGATTAGTCGCCAGGAAGGAAAGGCAGCATGTCCAAGTCAGAGTCAGCCTCTTCGCCTCCAGATCCGGCCCGGGTCGCCCAGGACGCCTCGATAAAGGTCAATCTGGCCCACATCAAAAACAAGATACTGGTTCTGTCCGGCAAAGGAGGGGTGGGCAAGTCCACCGTGGCCGTCAACGTGGCCAAGGGCCTGGCCAACGAGGGCTTCAAGGTCGGCCTTTTGGACGTGGATCTTCACGGCCCGTCCATCCCCCGCATGCTCGGCCTCTTCGGCCTGGCCCAGGCCAAAGCGGACGCCATCGTGCCGGTCAGCGTGGGCCCGAACCTGAAGGTCATCTCCATCGAGGTCTTGACCGACCAGAAGGACACGGCCGTGATCTGGCGCGGACCGCTTAAAATCGGCGTCATCAGGCAGTTCATCGCTGACGTGGAGTGGGGGGATTTGGATTATCTGATCGTCGACTCTCCGCCCGGCACCGGGGACGAGCCTCTGTCAGTGGCCCAGACCATCCCCGACGCCCAGGCCATTCTGGTCACCACCCCCCAGGAGATCTCCCTGGCCGACGTGCGCAAGTCCATCAACTTCTGCCGGCAGGTCGGTCTGGAGATCCTGGGGCTGGTCGAGAACATGGCCGGTCTGGCCTGCCCCCACTGCGGCCAGGAGATCGACCTGTTCCATTCCGGGGGCGGGCTGCGTCTGGCCGAGCGATACGAGGTCGAGCTCTTGGGGGCCATCCCCCTCGACCCCCAGGTGGTCTTGAGCGGCGACAAGGGCCAGGCCCTGGTGGATTTTTCGCCTGAGGACTCCCCGGCCGGTCGAGTCTACGAGGGGATCATCTCCCGGGTGATCAAAAAAACCGCGCCCCAGGAAAAAGTCCACTGAGACCCGCTCTGGAGAGTGTTTTTCGACACTCTCAAATTAGCGCCGTTTGACACTCTCTTCTGATCATGATAGTCGTTTGGCCAGAGAGTGTTGAGGGCGCGAGGTAGAAATTTCATCGTCAAGCTCGGGGCGGTTCTGGCCCTGGCCTTTTTTTTCCTCCGGCCGGCCGCGGCGGCGGACGAAATCCTGGCCGTCAAGGTCAAAAAGGCCAACTTCCGGGCCGGGCCCTCCATGCGGAGTCAAGTTCTCTTCACCGCGGATAAGAATTATCCCGTCCAAGTCATCAGCCGCCGCCGGGATTGGTGCCGGGTCAAGGACTTTGAGGGCGAGGTCGCCTGGGTGGCGGGCCGGCTTCTGGCCGACGTCAGGTGCATCGCCGTCAAGGTCAAGAAAGCCAACATCCGCCAGAGACCGACCGTTGATTCGCCGGTCCTCTACGTCGCCGAACGGGGCGCCGCCTTCAGGGTCCTCGAGCGCTCGGGGAGGTGGCTCAAGGTCGAACACGTCTCCGGCGCCTCGGGCTGGCTGCACCGCGCTCTGGCCTGGGGAAGAAGATAGCCTCGCCTGGCACCGGCACAGGGACAGCCGCGGCTGGCCCTGAGATGAAATGGCCTCTCAGACCAATTAGCCATCATTCAAGTAAGGTAGTATTTTGGTTTGGTTGTTCGAACGAATTTGAGGGTGAGGGTCACAGGCCTTGGCGAGCGGAAGGGAAAGCGGCCCCGTCGGAGAAGAATTCGACTCGGGGCCGCGTGTAAGCGAGCCTTA
>CAYXRH010000364.1:3430-4294 GCA_964466355.1 uncultured Thermodesulfobacteriota bacterium | reverse complement strand
GTTGTAGACCACGTCCAAGACCACGGCCAGGCCTCTTTGATGGCAGGCGTTGACCAGCTTTTTGAGCCCCTCGGGGCCGCCGTAGGAGTTCTGGACGGCGAAGGGAAAGACCCCGTCGTAGCCCCAGTTGCGGCCGCCCGGGAATTGGGCGACCGGCATTATCTCCACGGCGGTGACGCCGAGTTCGGCCAGCTCATCGAGGTGAGCGATGACCGCCTCGAAGGTGCCGGCCGGGGTGAAGGCGCCGACGTGAAGTTCGTAGATCAGGTAAAGGGGCAAGGGCAGGCCGGTCCAGCCCCCGTCCGTCCAGGGATACTCCTGGCTGATGACCGCGGAGGGGCCGTGGACCCCCTGGGGCTGGAATCTGGAGGCCGGATCGGGCCTCTCCTTGTGGCCATTGAGGCGGTAGAAATAAAGGGCCCCCGGCGCCAGGTCCGGGACGAGAACCTCGTGATAGCCCTGGGCCTGCGGCCTCAAAGGAATGGTCTTCTCCTCGGAGAGGAGACGCAGCTCCACCCGCTCCGCCTCGGGCGCCCAGACGAGAAAGCGGCCGCCTTCATCCGGGCGCCAGGTGGCGCCCAAGCTGGGTTCATAAGCCACTTGGCTTCCCTTGAGGCTTCAAGAAAACGGCCCCCAGGGGCGGCAGGGTGAGGCTGAGGGAGTGAGCGCGGCCGCGCCAGGGAATGGGGGCCGCCTCCACGCCCCCCAGGTTTCCCTGGCCGCTGCCGCCGTACTCCTTGGCGTCGCTGTTGAGCCTCTCGCGCCAGAAGCCCCCGGCCGGGGCCCCGAGGCGGTAGTTGTATCGCGGCACCGGGGTGAAGTTGAAGACGCCGATGACCATCTCCCCGGCGGCCAGCCCTCGCC
>CAYXRH010000364.1:0-3420 GCA_964466355.1 uncultured Thermodesulfobacteriota bacterium | reverse complement strand
CTCGCCTGAGGATGCTGACGACCGATTGCTCGGCGTCCTGGCAGTCAATCCACTCAAAGCCCCGGGGGTCAAAGTCGCGGGCGTGGAGGGCCGGCTCGCTTTTATAATACCAGTTCAGCTCCGAAACCCAGCGCTGGAGACCCTCATGGAGTGGCTCGGCCAGGAGATGCCAGTCCAGGCTGGCCTCGTGGCTCCACTCCCGCCACTGGCCTATCTCCCCGCCCATGAAGAGCAGCTTCTTGCCGGGCTGGGCGTACATGTAAGCCAACAGCAGCCTCAAGCTGGCCGCCTTCTGCCACTCGTCGCCCGGCATTTTGGCCATGAGCGAGCCCTTGCCGTGGACCACCTCGTCGTGGGACAGGGGCAGGACGAAGTTCTCGCTGAAGGCGTACATGGCCCTGAAGGTGAGCTTGGCGTGGTTGTACTTGCGGTGGATGGGATCAACTGACATGTAATCGAGGGTGTCGTGCATCCAGCCCATGTCCCACTTCAGGCTGAAGCCGAGTCCGCCCAGATAGGCCGCCTTGGAGACCATGGGCCAGGAGGTCGACTCCTCGGCCACGGTCACCGCCCCCGGCGCCTGGTGATAGACCGCCTCGTTCAAGAGGCGCAGAAACGAGATCGCCCCCAGATTCTCCCGGCCGCCGTACTGGTTGGGGATCCACTCCCCTTCCTGGCGGGAGTAATCGAGGTAGAGCATCGAGGCCACGGCGTCGACCCGCAGGCCGTCGGCGTGGTATCTGTCCAGCCAGAACAGGGCGCTGCTGCTCAGAAAGCTGCGGACCTCATTGCGGTCGTAGTTGAAGATGAGGCTCTTCCAGTCGGGGTGAAACCCCTGAAAGGGGTGGGCGTGCTCGTAGAGGTGGCTGCCGTCGAAGCGGCCCAGGCCGTGCACGTCAGCCGGAAAGTGGGCCGGGGCCCAATCGAGGATCACCCCGATGCCGCCTCGATGAAGCTGGTCGACGAGGTGCATGAAGTCCTGCGGCCGGCCGTAGCGCACCGTGGGGGCGAAGTAGCCCAGCGTCTGATAGCCCCACGAGCCGTAAAAGGGGTGCTCCATGACCGGCAGGAACTCGACGTGGGTGAAGCCCATATTTTTAAGATACTCGCTCAGCTTGGGGGCCAGCTCGCGGTAGGAGAGGGGGCGGTCTTCTTCGATCAGCCGCCGCCAGGAGCCGAGGTGCATCTCGTAGATGGACATGGGGCCCACGCTCCAGTCCCGCTCCGCCCGGGCGTCCATCCAGGCCTCGTCTTGCCAGTCGTGGTCGAGGCTCCAGACCACGGAAGCGGTCCGCGGCGGCTTCTCAAAGAAGAAGGCGAAGGGATCGGCCTTGTCCACGCCCTGGCCCCCGTGCCGCGAAGCGAGGTGATACTTGTACAAAGCACCTTGACCGACCCCGGGGATGAAGCCCTCCCAGATGCCGGATCGACCTCTCAAGCGGAGGGGGTGAGAGGTCTTGTTCCAGCCGTTGAAATCGCCGATGACGGCCACCCCTTTGGCCTCCGGGGCCCACACGGCGAAGAAGACCCCGGCCATCCCCTCAACGGTGACGGGATGCGAGCCCAGCTTCTCGTAAAGCTTGAAATGGGTCCCTTCGTTGAAGAGGTAGACGTCATCCTCGCTCAGGAGGCTGAAGTCGGGGATCACCTTCCCGGCCCGCCTCTGCTCTTTGTCGGCGCCGCTCGTCATGGCTGCTCTCCTGAGGCCTTTGAGGGGGGGAGAACCAGATCTTGAATGCTGCCCAGGGGGATTTTTATCCAGGCGGGTCGGTTGTTCAGCTCGTAGCCGAGCTCGTATATGGCTTTTTCGAGAAGATAGACGTTGAGCAGCCGCTCCAGCTCTTCGCGGCTTTGGGGCAGGAACCCGCCTGGGGTGGCCGTGGTCAGGTAGGCGTTCAAAAAAGCGGCCCCTGACCAGGCGCACCAGGCCTCGGCCCAGGGGATCAAGGCCCCGGAATCGTCGGCCCCGGAAAATCCCCGCTCCCGCAGCGACAATCTGGCCGAGTGGGCGGCGTAGTGGAAGGAGCGGAGCATGCCGGCCACGTCCCTCAGCGGCGAGCGCTTGATCCTCCGCTCGGCCAGGGGTCGAGCCGGCTCGCCTTCGAAGTCGATGATGACGAAGTCCTTGCCCGTGTAAAGAACCTGGCCCAGATGATAGTCTCCGTGGCAGCGAAGGCGAAGGCTCTTGATCGGCCCCTGGAGGATGGTCTGGAAATACTTGAGGCACTCCTCCTTGAGCCCCAGGGCCTTCTCGGCTTGAGGTCTCAAGTCCTCGGGCAGGGCCTTGAGGCGGCGCCTGAGCAAGCGGAAGACGTTGCCGGCCAGACCGCGCATGGATTGATAAAGCGAGCGCTGGTAAAGCTTGGTGAAGGGCTCGGGCGCAAAGTCGGGCTGGCCTTCAAAAGAGGCCAGGGTCAGGTGCAGCTCAGCGGTGCGCTGGCCCAAGAGGCTGGCCTTTTCAAGAAAGGGGCCGACGAGTTCATAAGCTTCCCCCGGAGGCTTCTCGGCCGCCAGGTCCAAGAGCCGGCCCGGAACCGGCCTTTTGCCTTCCCCGAGCCGCTTTCCTTGGGCCAGGAGCCGCTCGTAAAAGCGGTTGAGGACATCCAGGGTCAGCGTCCAGGCGTCGCCCTGGTTGGGGATGAACTCTTGGAGAATGGCCATCGTGGCCGGCTCCTCCCCCGGGCGGCGGTACTCCATGGCCCCGGCCACCCTGGGCGCAAAGGCGAAGCCTTTGTCAGTCAGGAATCGTCCGATCTCCAGGTCCAGGTTGACCCCGGCCGCCAGTTGCCGGAAGAGCTTGAGAATGAACCGCTCGCCGTAGAGGAGAGAGGTGTTGCTCTGTTCGGCTTTCAGAAGCCTCGGCTCGAGGGGTTCGCCGCCTAAGCGGAGGGCCCGGCCGATGGCCGTCGGCTCGGTGGTCAGCCGCCCGCCCTTGCCCCTGATCCGGGTTTTGCGGGCCATGGCCGCCAAGAGCCCCAGGGCCCAATCCCTGTCCCCCGTGGCGTCGAAGAGAAGGCCTTCTTCGCTCTTCTCCTTTGCCTGGAGGCGGGCCAGGGCCGCCCAGGGGTGGCTGCCGCGGATTTCGGCGGCCTTTTGCCCCTGGGCCCAGTTGAGGGGCAGGAGGTAGGTCTCCGGCTCGCCTTGGGTGTAATCGACCGTCACCAGGCTCAACAGCCCCGGCGCGGTCTTGCCGGGCAGGGGGATGACCTCCTTTAACGAGACCGCCTTGATCTGGCGGGCCTTGCCCCTGAACCAACGGCAGGAGGGCAGATATTCGGGCAGGACGCGCTCCAGCTTGGCCCTGACTGGCCCTTCGAGCAGGGGCGGCCAGCCGCCGCTGAGCTCGATGACGGGCAGCTCCTTTTCTTTGGGGGTCAGCTCGATCGCTTCCTCGGCCGGGTGCGCTGGGTTGAGGGAAAA
>CAYXRH010000363.1:0-4306 GCA_964466355.1 uncultured Thermodesulfobacteriota bacterium | reverse complement strand
GTCGAAGTGCGTGCCGATCTCTTTTTCGGCGTATATTTTGGCCTTGTTGCGGCCGAAGCTCATCATGCCCGCGCCCGGGTTCATGCGCCGCATCAGAAACATCCACACGCCCAGGAACAGAAAGACCGGCAAGATCCAGGAAAGCAGATCCCTGAAAAAGGTGCTTTCGACCTCCCCCTTGAAGGTGACGTTGTGTTGGGCCAGCTCCCGGGAGAGCTCGGGGGAGACCCGGACGGTGGTGAAGCGCACCTCCCCCCCTCCGGGTTCCGTCGCCTTCATCTTGCCCGAGATGGCGTTTTGGGTCACCGCCACCTCGACGATTCGATCGGCCTTGAGGGCCTTGAGGAACTCGCTGTAGGGGATGATTTTGGGCCTGTATTGGGCGGTGATCATGTTTTGGATGATGAAGACGCCCCAGATGGCGATGAGCACGTACCACAGATGGAATTTAGTCTGCTTGTTCATCAAATCTCCTCAACAACTGCGCCGGCTCTCCGAGCCTCGCCCCGGACCGGCGCGGTTTTCAAACCACCTCTACTCTTGACCCTCTTTCTGGCGCACGGCCTGGCTCATGCTCTCCAGGGTCTTGGCCGTTTCATCGCGGAGCTTGTTCCACTTCTCCGTACTCTCCTGCTTCATCTTCTCCATTTTGGCCTACAGGTCCACGATCCGGGCCTGGAGGTTCTCCTGGCCGCCGGTCCGATTAAAGGCCACCAGAGCCAGAATCAAGGCCACCACGGAGATGAGCAAGGCCAATGTGGCCCTGAAGCCGCCTTTGACAATTTTTTGCTCTTCGGCCATTGGTTTAACCCCCTTTCATGACTGTTCAGCATAATCATAATAGCACAGCTAGATCAAAATCCCCGCCCACAGGGAGCCCAATCACTCCTCGACGGGCTCGGCGTCCGGTTTCACCTCGGCCCTCAGCTTGGGCAGGCTCGAGGGAAACTCCTGTTGAATGTAGCTGATCAGCTCTTCCCTCACCTGGCAGCGGAGGCTCCAGGCGTCGGAGGCGTTCCTGGCGCTCATGAGGGCCCTCAGCTCCACGGTCCTTTCAGAGGCGTTCGTCACCTGCAAGGTGCAAACTCGGCCGTCCCAAAGCTCTGACTCTTTGACGATTGAACTGAGCTTATCTCTTATCGCCTGGACCGGAATCGAGTAGTCGGCGTACAAAAAGACGGTCCCCAGAATGTCGGCCGAGGTCCGAGTCCAGTTCTGAAACGGCTTTTCGATGAAATAGGTCATGGGCAGAACGAGGCGCCGCTGGTCCCAGATTCTGACCACCACGTAGGTCAGGGTTATTTCTTCGACGCGGCCCCATTCGTTCTCGACGACGACCACGTCGTCCAGACGAATGGGCTGGGTGATGGCGATCTGCAACCCGGCCAGGAGGGTGGCGATGCTTCGCTGGGCGGCGAAGCCGACGATGACGCCGACGATGCCGGCCGAGGCGAGGATGCTCGTCCCCAGCTGGCGGACTTTGTCAAAGACCATGAGCATGCTCGCAAAAGCGATGACGCCGATGACGGCGATGGTGATCCTTTTCAACATGGTGATCTGGGTATTTATTCGCCTGGCCCTCAGATTGTCCTCGACGTCGATGCGGTAATAAGTCAGGGCGATCGCCTCCAGGCCAGCGGCGAGCCGGATGAGAATCCAGGCCACGGCGCCGATGATGGCCAGGCTCAACGGGCTTTTCAAGAAAGCGGCCAGGCCGGGCGCGGGAGCGGTCAGGGGCAAAAGAAAGAGAAGGGCGATCAACGGCATCAGCACTCCGAAGGGCCGGCGGATCTTGCGAAGGAGAATCGTCGCCCAATCGCTTTCGGTGCGGCGGAGCAGGCCCGAGGTTATCCAGAACAGCAGTTGATGGGCCAAAAGCCCCCCGCCGAGACCGCATGAGAGAATCAAGATGAATCGGATGAGCAAGCCGCTTTCCTTTAACATTTCTTCCTTTGGCCCTCGATTCCGAGAGCAAGCATGAAGATGAGAATGGCCAAGTTGAGGTTTACTATTATAGACCACATTTGTAGCTCGGAGTAGATGCTTTTTAAGCTTCGAGGCCTCCCGAGCCGACTACCTCCAGGCCTCGGCTCGTGCTATCCTTGAGTCTTGACGACGAACAGCGGTCAGCCGAAGGGAGGCTTTATGGCTGTTCTGATTTTCACCGTGAGCGCGGCCATAATCATCTCGGCGCTGTGTTCTCTCCTGGAGTCCGTTCTCTATTCGACCCGGGTGATAACCCTGGAGGCGGCGGTGACTTCCGGGGACCGCTCGGCCAGGATCATGCGCCGGCTCAAGTCACAGGTGGACCAGCCCCTGGCGGCCATTCTCACCTTGAACACCGCGGCCAACACGGCCGGGGCGGCCGTGGCCGGCTGGGCGGCGGGACAGGTTTGGGGCCCCCGATGGCTGTGGATATTTTCCGTGGCCTTCACCCTGGGCATTCTCTTCTTCAGCGAGATCATTCCCAAGACAATCGGCGCCATCCACTGGCGGAGGCTTTGGCCCTGGTCGGTCTGGCCCCTTGAGGGCATGACCTGGGGCTTGAGCCCGGTCATCTGGCTGACTCAGGTCATCACCGGCCTCATACAGCGCCGGGGCAAGCAGAGCCCCCTGGTGAGCGAGGAGGAGTTGTTGGCCGCGGCCCGGCTGGGGGCTCGGGGGGGAGAGATAAGCTCCTTGGAGCACGAGCTCATAATCAACATCGTCCGCCTGGAGGAGCTCATCGCCAGGGACATCATGACCCCCCGCACGGTGATGCAGACCGTCGAGGGCTCCCGGATGGTGGCCGAGGTCCAGGCCGAGGCCAGGGAGTGGCGTCACACCCGCATCCCGGTTTACGTGGGCGAGACGGAGAATGTGGTCGGATACGTCATCAAGGAAGACGTCTGCGGCGCCGAAGGCGATGGTTTGAATCAGATGTTGGCTCAAGTGGCCATGCCGATCCGCTTCGTGCCGGACACGACCAACGCCCTGATCCTCCTGGACCGCTTCTTGCGCCAACGGGAGCACATCTACCTGGTGGTGGATGAGTACGGCGCCATCCGGGGGCTGGTCACCCTGGAAGACGTTTTGGAATCTTTGGTCGGCGAAGAAATCGTGGACGAGAAGGACGTGGTGGTGGACATGCAGGAGTTGGCCCGGCGTCGGGGCCGGCCGGTTCTGGAGGACGAGGGCAAGAAGAAGGGCTGATCTCCACTCAGGTGAAGGAGCGAGGCGGCGGTCTGCTTTTAATCTTTATCCAGCCTGGCCTCGAGGGCCTTCAGGGCCTCCTCGGAGATGGTGAAGGAGTGCTCCGCGGCCGGGAAGGAGCCGGCGCGGACCTCGTCCCGGTACTCCTCAAGGGCCCTGAGAATGATGGGCCTGATTTGAGTGTACTGCTTGACGAACTTGGGCACGAACTTGTCGAACAGGCCCAGCAGGTCGTGGGTCACCAGAACCTGGCCGTCGACGTCGGGGCCGGCCCCGATGCCGATGACCGGGATCTTGACCGCCTCGGCGACCATCTGGCCCACCGCCGCCGGAACCGCCTCCAGAATCAAAGAGAAGCAGCCGGCCGCCTCCAGGGTCCTGGCGTCGTCGATGAGCCTCAGGGCCGAGGCGGTCTGGGGGGTGAGGCCGATGTGGCCCTGGACCGGGATGCCGGCCTTGACAATGGCCATGATGGTCTCGGCGAAGTCCTGACCGCCTTCGAGCTTGACCACGTCGCAGCCGCCCTCCTTCATCAGCCGACCGGCGTTGAAGATGGCCTCCCGAATGGAGGTGTTGTAGCTCATGAAGGGCATGTCGCCGACGATGAGGGCCTTTGAGCAGCCCCGGCGCACGGCCCTGATGTGGTGGATCATGTTCTCCATGGTCACCTCGACGGTCCCGTCGAGGCCCATGACCACCATCCCCAGGGAGTCGCCCACCAGGACGATGTCCGCGCCGGCCAGGTCGACAAGCTGGGCGAGGGGGTAATCGTAGGCCGTGAGCATGACCAGTTTCCGGCCTTGCTCCTTGGCCGCCATCACGTCCAGAATGGTCACCTTCTGCCGGCTCATCTCCTCTTCTCCTTACCCGCCCGCGAGGGCGTGGCGCCAAGTTGCTTTCAAAGGTGTAATTTTGGTTGGTTGTTCTCTTTTCAGGTCGAGGGTTCGGACATACTTAAGGCTCCCTTACACGCGGCCCCGAGTCGAATTCTTCTTTTAGCCGGGCCGTCTCATATAATTAAGGGGCGGCGGGGCTTTCAGAGACAGGGAGCACCGGAGCCGGCCGCCTTTTTCAAAAAGCTCATCCTGACCAGGCGCTGAACCGCTCATGCGGC
>CAYXRH010000362.1:0-4319 GCA_964466355.1 uncultured Thermodesulfobacteriota bacterium | reverse complement strand
CTCAAAGTCAGGTCCGGCCAAGACCTGACCGGCCGGGTTGACGATGGCGCGGCCGGCGGCGAAACACGGCCCACAGCCCGGCCAGGGCGAGGGGCAGAAAGAGAAGGTCTCTCTTGAACGCGGCCCAGGTGCCCCCGCCGCCCTCAGGGCCGAAGCAGCCGCAGTCCACGTCCACGCCGCGGCCGAGATTGATCCCCAGGGCGACCAGGAAGACCAGAATGAGCAGGTTGGCCCAGACCACCGCCCCCTTGTCGAACCGGCGGACGATCAAGGCCGCGCCGCACAAAACCTCCAGCCAGGGCAGCACGTAGGCCAGGGGCAGGATGAGTCTGTCGGGCAGAAGCTCATAGGCGGCCATGGACCGGGCGAAGAGGCCCGGCTCCAGGATCTTGGTCGCCCCGGCCCAGATGAAGAGCCCGCCGAGGGCCAAACGGATCAGCCAAGCCAGCCCTTGAGCCTTCATTCAGCCATGCCCTTTTCGACTCTCCCGCCGGCCATGAGCCAGCCCTCCAGACCCTCGATGAAGACGTAGACCCGACCTGCTCCGGCCTGGCGGAACTTCTCGGCCGCGGCCAGAACCGGCTCGAGATCGCTGCCCTGGCCGTAGACGACCAGGGGCCGGTCCTTGGTTGGCCCGCCGCCCGAGTGGAGGACCTCTCTCAGGGGCCGGGCTCGGGGCACGTGACCGGCCCGAAAGGCCTGGCCATCGCGGGCGTCAACGAAAATGGCCCCGGCCCGGTGCATCTCGGCGGCTTCTTCGACGCCCACCGGCGTCAAGCGGCTCTCGGCCTCGTAGGCCGGGCTTGCCGGCGCTGTGGCCGGGACGGGGTTGAAATAGTAGTTCGCCCCGGCCAGAATCGCGGCCAGGACGGCCAGAGCGAGCATCTCTCGCCACCAGCGACCTCTTTGAGGCCTCACTTCAGGGCCGCCTCTCTCAAGGCCCGACCGCCGGCGAGGAGGTCGGCCAGGCTGCGGGCCGCAAGGAATTGATCCACAAAAGGCAAGGCGGCCTGCATGCCGGCGCAGATGGGCTCGTAGCCCGGCGAGCCGGAGAGGGGGTTGAGCCAGATGATGTGCTTCACCTTGGATCTGAGAAGAGACATCTGCCTCTTGAGCAGAGGGATCTCCCCCCTGTCCCAGCCGTCCGAGAAGAGGGCCGCCACCGCCCCTGAGGAGATCAAGCTTCCGAAGCCTTCGAGCAGCTCCTTTAAGGAGGCGCCGATGCGGGTCCCGCCCGACCAGTGGGGCATCAGACGGCTCATCTCGCTCAGGGCCTGGCTGAAGGAGGCGCCGGTCAAGGGCGAAGTGAGCCGCTTCAAGGAGGTGGAGAAGCCGAAGACCTCCACCTCGCCGGGCCAGTGCTTGATCCAGCTCCGGGCGAAGAGAAGCTGGAAGCGGGCGTGGGCGTCCATGGAGCCCGAGACGTCCAGGATCAGAATCAACCGCCGCCGCCTCGTCTTGGGCCCCTGGCGGATGAGCTTGATGATCTCGCCGCCCTGATCGAGGCTGCGCCTGAAGCTGCGGCGGAAATCGATCCGCCCGCGCCTTCCTTGTCGAGTCCAGCGACGCGAGGGCCGGGTGAGCAGTTCGGCCAGACGCTCGTCCAAGAGAGCCGCCGCCCGCTCGACCTCGCGACCGACGAGACCTTCGAGGTCGCGGCGGAGCAGAACCTCCACCGGGCTGTAGGCGCTGACTCGCTCGTCAACCCCGTCTTCGCGGTCGGCGGCGGAGGAATCTAAAATCGCCTGAGTCTTTGGCCTTGGCCCCTCTCGATCGGCCAGGCCCAGGTCGCCTCGGCCCAGAAAATAGAGGTCAAAGAGGCGGTCGAAGAGAACCTCCTCGTCCAGGGAGGCGACCAGGTTGGCGCTCAAAACTCGGCGGAGGTCAACCGGCGAATCCAGGCCGACGAGGACAACCGAGTGGAGGGCGTCCATGAGGCCGTTCAAGCCGACCCCCACTCCCCGGGCCCTGAGGGCCCGGGCCAAGACCACCGTGGCCGCGACGACGCCCTGGCCAGAGACCTCCTGAAGGGGGCCCAGCAAGGCCTCGACCTCGCCGGCCGGCGGCAGAGGCTCGATCATTCAACACACCGGCCTCGCTCCCAGGAAGAGGGCTTGCTGCTCCTCCTCGGCCCAGACCTCCTCCTGGAAACGGACGTGATCGTCGTGATGCTTTAAAAAGCAGCCCCAGGTCTGGGCCACCACCTCGGGCTCGAGCCGCTTCACGTTCAAGGCCATGAGCGCCTCGCCCCAGTCCAGGGTCTCGGACAGCCCCGGCTTCTTGACCAGGTCCATCTGGCGCAGCCGCTGCAGAAAGCCGACCACCTGCCCGGCCAAGACGGCCTCGAGACGGGGCAGCCGGGCCCTGATCACGGCCAGCTCCTTGTCAAAATCAGGGTAGTCGATCCAGTGGTAAAGGCAGCGCCGCTTCAAGGCGTCGTGGATCTCCCGGGTGCGGTTAGAGGTGATGATGACCGCCGGACGCCTGGGGGAGGTGATGGTGCCCAACTCCGGAATGGTGATCTGAAAGGCGGACAATATCTCCAGCAAGAAGGCCTCGAACTCCTCGTCGGCCCGATCCAGCTCGTCGATGAGAAGCACCGGCGCCGCGGCGGCCCGCAGGGCCTTCAGAAGCGGCCTCTCCAACAAAAACTCCTCGGAGAAGATGACCGGCTCCAGATCAGCCTCAGCCCCTGCTTTGGCCTCCTCGAGGCGGATCTTCAGAAGCTGCTTGGGGTAGTTCCACTCATACAAGGCCGCGGCGGCGTCGAGGCCCTCGTAGCACTGCAGCCGTATCAGCTCCCGATCAAGGGCCTCGGCCAAGACCAGGGCCACCTCGGTCTTGCCCACCCCGGGCTGGCCCTCCAAAAAGAGCGGCTTCTCCAAGCTCAAGGCCAGATAGATGACCGTGGCCAGGTCTCGCCCGGCGACGTAGTCGGCCCGAGCCAAAAGCTCCTGGACCGCTTCGATGGACTGGGGCGCCCCTGATGACATTCCTCTTCTCCGTGAACATAGTTAAAAACCCGCTCAAAAAAGTCAAGCTCGCGCCCTCGGCTTGACCCTGGCCAGCCCCTGAGCTAACATCTTTGAGCGGGAGGGGACATGTGCGGCATCATCGGGTACCTGGGGCCCAAACCGGCCGTGGACGTGCTCATGGACGGGCTGAAGCGCCTGGAGTACCGGGGCTACGATTCGGCCGGCATCGCAATTCTTCTAAACGGCCGCTTCGACGTCCGCCGGGCCGTGGGCAAGCTCGAAAACCTGAGAGTTAAAATTGAAAATGACCGCCCCCAGGGCAACCTGGGCATCGGGCACACCCGCTGGGCCACCCACGGCCGGCCTTCGGACACCAACGCCCACCCCCACGCCGCCGGCGACATCGTCCTGATTCACAATGGCATCATTGAAAATTACCTGGATCTGAAAGAGGAGCTGGCGGCCAAAGGCCGCACCTTTGCCTCAGAGACGGACACCGAGGTGATCGCCCACCTCATCGACGAAATCTGGAGCCAGGACAACGATTTCTTGGCCTCGGTCCGCCAGGCCATCGAGCGCATCAAGGGCTCCTACGCCCTTCTGATCCTCAACCGCCGCGCCCCGGAGACCATCGTCGCCGCCCGCAAGGAGAGCCCCCTGATCTGCGGCCTCGGCGACGGGGAGTGGTTCTTCGCCTCGGACGTGCCCGCCTTCCTGAGCCACACCAACCGGGTCATCTTTCTCGAAGACGGCGAGGTGGCGGTCATGACCCGGCAGGGCATCAAAATATTTCCTCCCGGCCGGCCGGAGCCGATCGAGCGGCCCGAGACGATCATCAACTGGTCGCCGGTCATGGCCGAGAAGGCCGGCTACAAGCATTTCATGCTCAAGGAGATCTTT
Organism: uncultured Thermodesulfobacteriota bacterium; assembly: GCA_964466355.1. Lineage (GTDB taxonomy): Bacteria > Desulfobacterota > Desulfarculia > CAYXRH01. Next base: position 444 of record CAYXRH010000362.1, on the reverse strand, counting down.
GAGCAACCCCGGGCCGTCATCGACACCTTCCGCGGACGGATCCTTCCCGGCAAGCGCCGCGTCCACCTCGCCGAGATCGGCCTCAGCGACGAGGAGCTGTCTGGATTGAAAAACATCGTCCTCGTGGCCTGCGGCACCTCCTATCACGCCGGCCTGGTGGGCAAGTTTCTCATCGAGGACCTGGCCCGGATTCCGGTGGAGGTGGATTTGGCCTCGGAGTTCCGCTACCGCAACCTGCTCATCGGCCCCCAGACCCTGGCCGTGTTCATCTCCCAGTCCGGGGAGACCCTGGACACCCTGGCGGCCATGCGCCGGGCCAAGGAGACCGGCGCCAGGATGCTGACCATCTGCAACGTCCTCGGCTCGTCCCTGACCCGGGAGACCGACGGCGTCATCTACACCCACGCCGGTCCCGAGATCGGGGTGGCCTCGACCAAGGCCTTC
>CAYXRH010000361.1:0-4327 GCA_964466355.1 uncultured Thermodesulfobacteriota bacterium | reverse complement strand
CTACCCGGCGGCCACGACCTACGGCAACCACCTCTGCCCCAACAACGCCGACGCCGTCATGCGGGCCATGAGCCCAATCATCCCGGAGCGGGTCACGGCCGAGTGGAACGAGCTGCTCTGCTCCCTGACCACAGGCCTTGATCCGCGGAAAAAGGCGCCCTACGTGGACATCGGCTTCATGGGCCTCAAGGGCGGCTCCGGGGCCATCGTCGGCTGCGACGGCTACGACCACATCGGCATGATCGACGCCTCGGGCGGGGTCTTGGACCAGGACTACGAGATGTTCGAGCAGCAGACGCCTCATCTTTTGCTGGAGCACGAATACTGGCCCGATTCGGCCGGACCGGGCCGCTGGCGAGGCGGTTTGGGGGTCAGGACCAGGTTTGTCATCAACGGCGAGAAGACCAAGCTGGTCACCTTTGGCGACGGCGACGTGGAGCCGGCTAGGGGACATCTGGGGGGAGAGGAAGGCACTCTGAACAAGATCGAGCTTCACTATCCCGGGGGAGAGGTCTACCTCTGCACGACCAAGGACTTGATCGAGAACGTGGCCGCGGGGACGATCTACTACCAGGAGGCCGGCGGCGGGGGCGGCGTGGGCGACCCCAAAAAGCGCCCGGCCAAAAAAGTGGCCGCCGAGGTCAAGGACGGCATAATCTCCTCTGAGGCGGCCAAAAAGTACTATAAAGTCGTCGTCAAGCCGGATTTCAGCGTGGACGAGGAGAAGACAAAGGAGTTGCGGGGAGGGAGATTGTAGGTGATCAAGCGGCTGAAGATAGAGGGCTACCGGTCCCTGAAAAGCATCGACTGGGCGCCGGGGCCGCTAAATGTGCTCATCGGGCCGAACTGCTCGGGGAAGAGCAATTTGTTGAAAGCGTTGGCGTTGTTGAGTCACGCGGCGAAAGGAGGTTTTAAAAGGAAGGTTTTGCAAGAAGGAGGGACGGGAGCCATTGTCTGGGATAATGAAAAAGAAGGTCACATATTATTCTACTTTGACGCTGATGAAATAAGGCTTGAAAGCGGGGCCGTCTTAAAGGGCCCCTTTAGTTATTCACTAGCAATAGAGAGATTGGCCAAAAGCGCTGATTACAAAATTTACTCCGAACGGCTCTTGATGGGGCCGGCTTCCTGGCCGGTTGAATCGTCGCCTTTGGGCGATTCTGTCACCCCCTCGCTGAGCGAAATGAAATTTTCAAGTGTGTTGAAGCAGGAATACGGCGAAGGGCAATATCACTTTTCGAACTATGTTTCGAATTGGCAGATACACCATGATTTTCGGAGCGACAAGTCGGCTCCAATTCGGTCCGACGTGGTCGCTGGGTTTGAAAAATGGGTTGACTCTGACGGCGAAAATGTCACCAGGCTCTTGCATACCCTTTATGCCAATAACAGGGAATTCCGGCGCGAACTCTCCGATTCGATGAGAGCCGCTTTTGGGGATGAGCATGAAGAGCTGATTTTCGCCCCCACGGCCGACGGTCGCGTTCAGATGCGGATCAAGTGGGCCTCACTCAAAAAACCCCAACCCGCCTACTCCTTCTCCGACGGCACCTTACGCTACCTTTATCTCATGGCCATCTTGCTCAACCCTGAACCGCCCCCTCTTATCTGCATCGACGAGCCTGAAGCCGGCCTTCATCCCTCCATGTTCCCCCTGGTGGCCGAGGCGGCGATGCAGGCGGCGGAGAAGACCCAGGTCATTCTGACCACCCACTCGCCCGAGTTTTTAAGTTGCTTCACTGAGTACGAGGCCGAGCAGGGCGGAGTGGCCTCAGTCATGTACTTGAAAGATGGTGCGTCCCAGATCAAGCGCCTCCAGGGCGAACCCCTGAGCCGGTGGATCAAGAGCTATAAACTGGGTCGGTTCATGATGTCCGGCGAATTGGATGAGTTGGCGATGGATGCCGAGCAAGACTAAATCTAAGAAAATACTATTATTTGTTGAGGGTGCCACGGAGCAGCACTTGCCTCCTTTCTTGAAAAGATGGCTTGATAGCCGACCTCCCCGGAGAGTCAGCATCCGAGCGGTCCCTTTCGGCGGGATCGGGGCTTATCTGGACGAGTTGGCCAAGAAAGCGGCGATGAGACTTAAAGACGAGGGCGTGGGTTTCGTTTTCGGCCTGGTAGACCTTTACGGCCTTCCCAAGGATTTTGTGCAGGGCGCTGACATTCGAGCCAAGGTCAAGTTTGCCAAGGAGAAGATCGAAAAGCTGTTGCCTGCCAAGCTACGAAACCAATTCAGACAGCATTTCGCCGTACACGAGACTGAGGCCTGGCTGCTGGCGCAACCAGACCTTTTTCCCTCCCGTATTAGGATACCCAGGCGTTGGTCGGAACATCCGGAAAGGGTGGACATGGACAATCCGCCGGCCAAGAGGCTGGACAAAATCTTCAGAACCCAAACAGGCAGCGGGTATAAGAAGACCGTTCAAGCACGAATCCTGTTCCCTAAGCTCTCTCCGGATCAGGCGTATAGTAAATGCCCGCACCTGAAGGCCCTGCTAGACGACCTGCTGGCCGTAGCGCAGAAACTTTAAGAGGTGGTCTGCCCATGACCTTCATGCCGGCCTTCAAAGCCAAGGGCGAGCTTTTGGCCCGCCAAATCTCGGCCGACGAGGCTCTGGCCATTTTAAAGGCCGGCCAGGCCATCTCCCTGGAGCGCCGGCTCAAGGAAGAACCGCCCCAGGACTTTGGCCAACTCCACGGCCGCATCAGGGCCGAGAGGGGGCTCGGCTGCGGGAGGTTGATCGGGGTTGGGGGTTTGAGAGCCAGACGATCTGGGGGAGGTTCAACTCAAGGAAGGGCCTGATCTGATGACTGACGCGGTTTATGTTCTCTATCTCGGCGGGCTGCTCCACGTGGGCTGGGCCGTGTTTTACGCCCTCTCTCCGCGGGTCTTCAAGTGGGACCAAAGTTTGAGCGACCTGGCCCCCCTCCACCAGAGCGCCCACCGGGTCATGAATCTGTGCCTCGTTTTTTACTTCGCCGCCGCGGCCTACCTGACCCTGGCCTTTGCCCGCCAGCTTCTGGCCACCAGCCTGGGCCGGGCCTTGATGACCGTCCTGGCCCTGTTTTGGATGTGGCGGTTCTGGTTGCAGCTCAGGTACTTCAAGGGCTGGCATCCCATCTCCCTTCTCCTGTCCTTGTTGTTTCTCCTCTCGGCCGGGGCCTACTTCTACCCTCTGTGGCAAGGAGGGGGCTGAGTCATGACCTTCATGCCGGCCTTTAAAACCGAGGACGAGCTTCTGGCCCACCAGCTGAGAGGGCTGAAGTGGACTCTCAGGCACGCCTGGGAGGGCTCCCCCTTCTACCGCCAGCGCCTCGAGGCGGCCGGGGTGGGGCCGGAGGCCATAAAAAGCCTGGACGATCTCAAGAAGCTTCCCTTCACCACGGCCGAGGACCTTCGGGACGGCTATCCCTTTCCGCTGCTCTCAGTGCCCTTGGACAAGGTCGTGCGCCTCCACGCCTCCACCGGCACCACGGGCAAGCGCAAGGTCTTGTGCTACACTCAGAAGGACATCGACGATTGGACCCACTTCTTCGCCCGCTGCTACGAGATGGCCGGGCTCAGCCAGGCTGACCGGGTTCAGATCGCCGTGGGCTACGGCGTGTGGACCGCCGGGGTGAGCTTCCAGGCCGGCTGCGAGAGGTTCGGGGCCATGGCCGTGCCGGTGGGGCCGGGCAACCTCGATCTGCAGTGCACCTTTCTGGAGGACATGCAATCCACGGTCATGTGCTGCACCGCCTCCATGGGGCTTCTTTTGGCCGAGGAGGTGAGGCGGCGGGGGCTCAAGGACAAGATAAACCTCAAGAAGATGATCTTCGGCTCGGAGCGCTCCTCCGAGGCCATGCGCGCCCGGATCAAGGAGCTTTTGGGCCTCGAGGACATGTTCGACATTCCAGGCTTGACCGAATTGTACGGGCCGGGCACCGGCCTCGACTGCCCTCATCACACGGGCATTCACTATTGGGCTGATTACTACATCCTGGAGATAATCGACCCCCAGACGCTCGAACCACTGGAACCGGGCGAGGCGGGCGAGATGGTCGTCACCACCCTGACCAAGGAGGCGGCCCCCCTGATCCGCTACCGGACCAGGGACCTGAGCCGCCTCATCGAGGGCGAGTGCCCTTGCGGCTCGATTCTGCCCCGCCACGACCGCATTCTGGGCCGCTCGGACGACATGATCATCTTTCGGGCGGTCAACCTCTACCCCTCCCAGATCGACCAGATACTCTCGCCGGCCGAGGGGGTCGGTTCCGAGTACCAGATCCATCTCTTCAGGGATGAGAGCGGCCTGGACAGGATGGTCATCAAGGTCGAGCG
>CAYXRH010000360.1:0-4331 GCA_964466355.1 uncultured Thermodesulfobacteriota bacterium | reverse complement strand
CGGTGAAGCCGATCATCAGCGAGTGGGGGAAGGGCCAGGGCTGGCTGCCGAAGTAGTTGACGTCCTTGACCTCCAGGCCGACCTCCTCCCGCACCTCCCGAATCACGGCCTCCTCCAGGCCTTCGCCCGGCTCGACGAACCCGGCGATGACGCTGAACATGTCCGCCGGGAAATGGGGCGAGCGGGCCAGGAGAAGCTCTTCGCCCCGGCTCACGGCCACGATCACGGCCGGCGAGACCGGCGGAAAGGTGATGAAGTCGCACTGGGGGCACTTCTTGGCCCCCTGGGCCTCGTCCGACGTCAACTCGTGGCGACAGCCGGGGCAGAACCGATAGGTCCGGTTCCATTCTTGGAGCTGGATCGCCCGCCCGGCCAGGGCGAAGACTTCCTCCCCGGCCAGGCCGTAAACCTGCCTCAGGCCGACGAACACCATGCCCGGCGGCGGCGAAGCGTGGGCCGGGGCCTCGGCGACGAGGCAGGGCCGGCCGTCCAGCCGCCCGACGTAGCGGCCGGGCAGGTCGTCCAGGTTAAGATCAATCAGATCCTCCCGGACCGGCAGGTCCACCGGACCCTCTTGGAGGGGCAGCAGCAAGCGCCGGCCTTGAATGACCAGCCACCGCGCCGCTCTGGAATCATCTGGAGACGTGCTTTTTTGGAACACGGCCGCTCTTCCCGCCCGCGGCCCCGATTTAGATGAACCGCTCAAACAGGGCCGCGGCCTTTTCGGGCTCCACCGGCTTGGTTCGCAAGGGGCGGGGCAGAGCCTTCAAGACGACCTCATCATAAGCCGGTCTGGCGTCAATGTAAATGACGCCCAAGGCGATCCGCCCCTCTTCGGCCAGGACCAGCTTGAGGGCCTGGAGGCGGTCAGTCGGCTCCCAGTCCGCCCCGAGCTCAAAACAGCGCTCCTGATAGTACTCATAGGTGTGGAGCTTGTCCCAGGTGACGCACGGCTGAAGCACGTTCACCAGGGAGAACCCTCTGTGCCTGACGGCCTTGATGAGCGTGTCCGCGAGGTGGTCCGTCCGGGCGGACATGGACTGGGCCACCAGGCCGCAGGACTGGCTTATGGCCAGGGCGAGGGGGTTCATGGGCCGGGCGGTCACCCCCCGGGGGTGGATTTTCAGTTTGAGCCCGGCCTCGGTGGTCGGCGAGGCCTGGCCCTTGGTCAGGCCGTAGATGTGGTTGTCGTGGACGACGAGGGTGAGGTCGATGTTGCGGCGGATGGCGTGGAGGAGGTGGTTGCCGCCCTCGCCGTAGGCCCCGCCGTCGCCGGCGTGGACCAGGATTGTCAGCTCGGGGGCCACCAGCTTGGCCGCCGTGGCCGCGGCCACCTCGCGGCCGTGGAGGCCGTCAAAGCAGTTGACCTTCAGGTAGTGGGGCAGCTTGGGCCCCTGGCCGATGCCGGAGCAGATGAGAACCTGGCTCGGTGGGAGCTCCATCTCGGCCAGGGCCTTCTTGACCGCGGTCAGGATGCCGAAGTTGCCGCAGCCAGGGCACCAGGCCGGCGGGACGTGGTTGTCGAATTGAGTGGGCTCGAGGCTCACTTTGACACCTCCTCACCGAGCCTCTCCGTCAGCTCGTCGACGTTGAACGGCCGTCCGTCGCGGCGGTTGATGAGGGCGTCCACTTTTCTCAAGGCCTTCTCCCTCAAGACGCCGACCAGCTCGCCGCCGACGCTGTTCTCGACGACGATGATCTTGGCCGCCCGGGCGAGGAGAGGGGCGAGGTCATCCTCGGGCAGCGGCCACAGCCAGCGCAGATTTAGATGGGCGCAACTGAGCCCCTCGGCGGCGAGATTTTTTCTGGCCTCGACCAGGGTGTGATAGGTCGAGCCGAAGCTGACCACCAGGGCCTGGCCCGCCACCTCGCCCGCCACCTCAAGCTCCCAGGCGGCGTTTTGAATCGAGCCGGCCTTGGCCAGGCGCTTGGCCGTCATCTGGTCGGCCACGGCCGCGGATTCGGTGATGTGGCCCTCCTCGTCGTGCTCGTCGGAGTCGGCCGCGACCACGTGGCGGCTCAAGCCCGGCGGCGCAAAGGGCGACACGCCCGAATCGTCCCAGGCGTAGCGCTTGTACTGGTCGAGCTTCTCGGCCTCCTCAACCGTCAAATGATGCCGCCGCCGCGGCAGCCCGGTGGCGTCAAAGGGCTCGAGGGTCATCTGCCCGTCCTGGAGGTGCTGATCGGTGAGGATGATCACCGGGGCCTGGAAGCGCTCGGCCAGGTCAAAGGCCTCGGCCGTGAGGGTGAAGCAGTCGGCGATGTCCCTGGGGGCGAGGATGATGCGGGGGAAGAAGCCGTGCCCGGCGTGGCGGACCAGGTTCAAATCCCCCTGGGCCAGGCGGGTGGGCAGGCCGGTGGCCGGACCGGGCCGCTGGGCCAAGACGATGACCGCCGGCGCCTCGATCATGCCCAGCAGGGAGACCCCCTCGCCCATGAGGGCGAAGCCGCCGCCCGAGGTGGCGGTCATGGCCCTCGCTCCGGCAAAGGCCGCGCCGGCGACCATGTTGATGGCCGCCACCTCGTCCTCGGCCTGCTCCACGAGCACGCCGGCCTGGGGCGACCAGGCGGCCAGATCGACCAGAATGCCCGTCGCCGGGCTCATGGGGTAGCCGGCGACGAAGCCGACGCCGCCGGCCACGGCGCCCAAGGCCACGGCCTGGTGGCCGGCGAGGAACATCCGCTCGAGCCCCTTTGATTCTCCTGGCAAACGGAAGGCCGATTGAGGCTCGAATCCAGCTCCCGCCTCAAAGCCCTTTCGGGCCGCCTCGAGGTTGACCTCCAAGAGCTTGGGCCGCGGGGCAAAGGCTTCCTGGACGGCTCGGATGACGATGTCTCGCTCCAGGCCGATCATGGCCGCCGCCGCGGCCGCGGCGGCGGTGCCGGCCGTCTTGATCGAGCCGGCTTCCTGAGCCAGGTTTCCCAAAAGAAAGGGGGCCTTTCGAGGATGGGGCCAGTCATCCTGAACCACGGCCACCCCTTTGTCGGTCAGATGGTCACCGTATGTTTTCAAGGCCTCCTCGGTCTGGGCGACGAGGATGTCCACCTCGTCCTTCACCCCGGCGCGGGGCTCGGCGGCGAGGCGCAGGTGAGAGAAGTTGAGGCCGCCGCGGATACGTGACTCGGCGTCGGTGTAAGCGTGGACGAAGAGGCCGCTGCGGGTGACCATTCTGCCCAGCAGCTCGGCCGTGGTCTGCATCCCTTGACCGGCCGCGCCGGCGATGCGGATGTTCACCTCCACGATCTGTCTCCTCTTAAATCAGGCTTGAGCTTGAAAAGATCGAGACATTAAAAAAGGGAACGTCGGGCCGCTTCTGTAATCAGACACCCCAAACCCGAGCCTGTCAAGACCAGGGCCTGGCGGTTCGAAGCGCCGCTTTTGCCTCAAAGGCGGCCTCGGTTCTGCTATATTGGTCGTCAGCGGCCGGCCTTGATTAAAAATGGCCGAGGAAATCAATGACTCATGCGAGGCGGATTCAAAAGCTGCAGCGCCTCCTCCGCGAGGAGGGGTTGGCCGGGGCTCTGCTGAGCTGGTCGCGGGACATTTATTACTACACTGGCACGGCCCAGCCGGGCCATCTGTTCGTCTCGCCCGAGGCGTGCCGTCTTTTTGTGCGGGCCGGGCTCGACTTCGCCCGTGAGGAAGCGTTTTTGGAGGCGGACAAGATCACCCTCCAGCCAGACCTGACCGCCGTGGCCGGGGAGGTGGCCGGCCTGATCAATCAAGGAGGACGGATCGGGACCGAGTTGGACGTCCTGCCGGCGGCGCGTTTCTTTAAGCTCAGCGAGGCTTTGGCCGGCTTCGAGATCGTGGATGTGTCCCCGCTCGTCTTGGCTCAGCGCCAGATCAAGGACCCCGGGGAGGTGGCCGCCCTGCGCCGGGCCTGCGGCGTGGTGCACCTGGGCCACGAGGCCGTCTTGGCCAACCTGCGGCCGGGCGTCAGCGAGCTGGAGCTGTCCGCGGCCGTGGAGCACGCCCAGCGCCGGGGAGGGCATGAGGGCGATTACTTCATGCGTCAGCCCGACTTCTACATGAGCCGGGGGCCTCTGGCCGCAGGGGAGAACCTGTCCCGGTTCAGCGGCCAGATATACTCCATCACCGGGGTCGGCCTGAGCCCCTCTGCTTCGGTGGGTCCTTCGCGGAAACCCATTTGCCCCGGGGAGCTCGTCGTGGTCGACGTGCCGGTCTTGGTCAACGGCTACCACGCCGACCAGAGCCGGACATACTTTCTCGGCCGGGCCCCGGCCGAGACGAGGCGGCGCTTCGAGGCCTTACGTCGCCTCGAGGGTCTGTGCCTTGGCAATCTGAAGCCGGGGCGGAGTGCGGCCAG
>CAYXRH010000359.1:0-4332 GCA_964466355.1 uncultured Thermodesulfobacteriota bacterium | reverse complement strand
CCGTACTTGACCGCCCTCAAGCCCCCGGCGCACTCGGCCAGGTTGCCGCCGATGGTCGAGAAGGCCCGCGAGGCCGGGTCAGGCGGATAAAAGAGGCCCTCGGCCTCGGCCGCCCTTTGAAGGTCGGCGGTTATGACCCCCGGCTCCACCCGGGCGATCATGTCGCCGCGGTCGATCTCCAGGATGCGGTTCATGCGATTAAAGGACAACACCGCGCCGCCGGCCAGGGCCAAGGACCCGCCGCTGAGGCCTGAAGCCGCCCCCCGGGGCACCACGGCGAAGGGGTGCTCGTTGGCCAGGTGGAGGATCTGGGCCACCTGCTCGCTTCGCCGCGGCCACAACACCGCCTCCGGCCGCGAGGCCTGGCCCCAGGCATCGTAGGACGCCGCCTCCAGATCGCCGGGATGATCAGAGTAGTCCGCCGCACCCAGGAGGGCCTGGAGGGCCTCCTTGAGAGGTCGGTCCAGGGGGCGAAAGGTCACGGCAGCCGCACCGCAGGGGCTAATCAGCCGCCCGGGCCACCTGACGGGCCAGCTCGGGATCAATGACAAAGCCGGCCGCCTTGGCTTTGGCCAGGTGAGCCTGGGCCTCGACGCGGCGACCGAGGCGGTGAAGGATGACGGCCAGGTTGTAGTCGGCCACGGGCAGCTCGGCCTTTATCTCCAAGGCGGCCTCAAAGGCCCGCCGGGCCTCGGGCAGCCGCTCCTGGGAGAGATGAATCTGGCCCAGGTTGAGATGGGCCTGGATCAGGTTTGGATCGAGCTTCAGGGAGCGCTCCAGAGCCGCGACGGCCTCCTCAACGCGGCCGGCCCTGGCCAGGATAAAGCCTAAATTGCAGTGGGTCAGGGCGATCTCCGGCCGCTTGGCCGCGGCCTCCTGGGCCTCCTTGACGGCCTCCTCGATCTGGCCCTGGCCCAAGTAAACCCCGGCCAGATTCAGGTGGGCCTCGATGAGGTCTGGCTCCAGCGCGAGGGCCCGGCGGAAAGAGGCCTCGGCCTCCTCGGCCCGGCCGAAACGGGCGTAGGCCAAGCCCAGATTGTAGTGGGCCGCGGCGTGCTCGGGGTTCACCTGGAGGTACTGCCTGAGCCGGTTGATGTAATCCTCGTTGATGAAATCTTCACTCATGAACGCCTCCCGCAAAGTTCAAGAATACCCGCTCGGCTCTGGATGGCAAGCCCTTTGTGGCCGGCCGGCCCGAGGACGGGAGGCTCGAGACTCAATAGACCCGGCGTTGACCGTGCCTTTTGCCCAAAACCTCCAGGGTGTCATTGATGACCACGAAGGCGCTCGCATCCAGGCCGTAGACCAGCTCCTTGACCCGGGCCAGCTCGGCCAAGGTGACGATGCTGAAGACGACTTTCTTGGCTTGGCCGGTGTAGGCCCCCTGGCCGTCCAGGAAGGTCACCCCGCGGCCCAGACGGTTGAGAATGGCCTCGGCGATCTCGACCGAGCGGTCCGAGATGACGATGATGGACTTGCGCTGATTGAACCCGGTGACCACGGCGTCGATGAGCTTGCCCTGGGTGAAGACGAAGATCATGGTGTAGAGGGCCATCTCCAGGCCGAACAAGAAGGCCGCCGCGGACAAGATGAGCCCGTTGACCACGAAGGAGGTCCAGCCCAGGCGAAGGCTGAATCTCTTGTTAAGATAGACCCCCAGTATGTCCGTGCCGCCGCCGGAGCCGGCCGAGCGAAGGATGATCCCGGCGCCGAGCCCGCAGATGAGGCCGGCCAGGACGGCGGCCAGGATGGGGTTGGTCAGCGGGAAAGGCTCCACGGCGATCACCTCCACGGCCAGCGAAAACACGCCCACGCCAAAGGCGGTGTACAACATGAAGCGACGGCCTATCTGGAACCAGCCCAGCCAGAACAGGGGCAGGTTGAGGGCGACATAGATCAAGCTCAGGTTGAGGGTCGGGCTGAGGTAGTGAATGATGAGGGTCACGCCCAGCACGCCGCCGCTCAAGAACTGCTGCGGGATCAGAATGGCCTTCACCCCCACGGCGTAGACGGCGCTGCCCACGGTGAGCAGAAAAAGGTTGACCAGGACGCGCCTGAGGGACTGGTTTTCAAAAACTTTCCGCCCCAAGGCGAGGCGAGGAGGGCCAGGCGGCGGGGCTTGCCTTTCAGGCTCAAGGTCTGAGCCGTCAGGGCTGTGTTCATCAAACTGAGCGGACATGACTCTTCGTCTCCTCTCCAAGAAAGAGGGGAAGATAGGGACGGGGAGGCGGTCAGTCAAGTCAAAAAGGGGCTGGGACCAGGAATTGAGCCCGGCCTTGGCGCGGGATCAGGGCCGCACTCCAGGCCTGGATCAAAACCGGGAGCCACCGCCCCGGCCTCTTGTATAAACCTCTTCAGGGACGCGACACTAGGACCGATCTATTTCGAGACTGTGGCGAAACTACATTTTGGTTCGAGGACCAGGCGCGAGGTTTTCGAGAAGCGCAGCATATGAGGTTAATATGTGAGCATTCGAGAAAACCAAGCAACGCCGTAATCGGGACAAAAGGGCCGTTTCGCCACAGTCTCAATTCGAGAGGATCCGCTCGAACAGGTCCACGTATATCTTGGCCCGCGCCTCCCAGGAATGCGCGGCGGCCATGAAGTCCATGACCTCACGCCGCCTCTCTGCGGGCGGATCGGCCAAGAGCGCGGCCGCCTTGGCCTGGAGGTCTTTTAAGCTCCCGTAGCCGAAGACCAGTCCGAAGCCAAGCTCTTTGATCAGATCATTTTGAAGGATCAGCTCTTCGGAGAGCACCGGCAGACCGCCCCGCAGGTAAGAGTAGATCTTGGAGATGTCGTTGTCGAATCGGTGGCGCCCCGCGGCCAAGGCCAGGCCCAGATCAGCCCAGTGGATGAAGGGCCAGATCTCGTCCGCCGGCCGAGGGGGATGGACGACGATGAGCTGGTCCAAGGCCTCCTTCTGACCGTACAATTCGGTTTTGTTGGCCCCGAGAAGGTGGATTCTGGCCAGGCCGGCCAGCTCTCTGGCGGCCCGGTTGATCATCTCGGCCATGTGGGGCGAAGCGACGCTGCCTAAAAAGAGCATGACTGGCTCCTCGGACGAATAGGGATTGGTCCCTGGCTCCGGGATGACGGCCGGACAGCCGGTGGGCGTGAGCACGGTCAGTTGCCCGTGGCCGTAAAGACGCCACCAGCGGTCCTGGTTCTCGAGGTTGTTGAAAGCCACGGCCGCGGCCCGCCGGCGGATGAGGTCCTGGCACGCCAGCAGCTCCCCCCGGAAACGCTCATCGCGCTCGGGCAGTTTCTCATCCACCACCCTGACGATGCGGGCCACCACCGGCCCTTCGTAGGGCCCCAGGTGGTGCATGGCCACGTGGTAGCAGACCTTGACCAAGTCGTATCCGCCCGGCCGGTCCAAGACGGCGAGGGGTCTGACCAAAAGATCGCTCCGCCACCTCCCGGCCCTCTTCACCGGGGCGACGATGTCCACCTCGACGCCCCGCCGCCCCAAGGCCGCGGCCACGGCCTCGAGGCGGACCACGTCCACGCCGGGGGCCCGGGTGAAGGGATCGCGGGGAAAAAGAAAGGCCACTCTCACGGCTGGGCTGGCTCCCCTGAATGGCGGCCGCGAAGGGGATTGTGCCCCACCAGCGGCGCGAATCAAAAAAGGGCCTGGGGCGAGGTCAAGCCGTCAAGGCTTGAGGCAATAGAGGTGTCCGCTCGAGGCCGCGGCGGCGTTGGATTGATCTATGTCCGTCCTTGACTCCACGTGGTGGATCGAATAACCGGCCTTGACCAGAAACCCGACCACCTGGCCGGCGTTGCGCGCCTTGAGCTGTCGGTCCGCGCCGTGGATCTCGATCAGCAGGCGCGGGGCGCATCTGGCCAGGGTTTGGCTCATGCCCTCCAAGATCTCCAGCTCCAGGCCCTCGACGTCGATCTTGACAAAATCCGGCGGCGGCAGGCCCCGGCGCGTCATCTCCTCGTCCAGGGAGCTTATCTCCACCTCCACGGTCTTTGAGCCGGGCTCGTTCAATATGGTCCGTTGGATGCGCGGCTCCATGCTGGCCGTGGCCGTGTCGCCGACCCTGACGGCCAGGGTCCGCCTCTCTCTTCGCCGCCCCAGGCCGAGGTTTATGACCTGGACGTTGGCCAGGGCGTTGGCCTCGACCACCCGGCGGATCTCGGCGCAGTTGTCGGCCAGGGGCTCAAAGGTGACCACTTGGCCCTGCCAGCCCACGGCCCGGGCGTAAAAAAGGGTCATGAATCCAAGGTACCCGCCGACGTCGTAGACGGTCTGGCCCTTCAGATCCAGAGCCATCAAAAATCGGTGCTCCGGCGTGGGAGGGGCCTGCCACTTCTGGAGGC
>CAYXRH010000358.1:0-4342 GCA_964466355.1 uncultured Thermodesulfobacteriota bacterium | reverse complement strand
AGCTAAAACTCTTCGACTCCTGATACCCTGCAGCTTGCTGCAGGGTTATTCATTGATTGGCCTGAACTGCCCGAAGGAAGCGGAGGCGATTGGAAAGCTGAACAAATGGCGGTTGAACAAGCTCGGCTTGACGCTGTCCAGGCGATATATGGAGGGGGAGGCCTGTCGGGATTGTTACAGTTTGCACGCAACGTCGAGCAGCCTGGCGAAGTAGGCCACACTCTTGGCCAAAATGGGCTTTTAGAGAGCGAGGAGGATGAGGTACTTAATGCATATCTTGGTTTAAAAGAAAGAGAATCCGACCAATTCGTCCGCGGATTCGTCGCAGGGCGCGTCTTCAGGCTAGGCCGCGAATGGGGTGAAGCTAAACTTGCTGACGATGTAATGGAGTGGTCGCCAGCGCAACGAGCCAAACTCCTCACCTGTCTACCAGAAGATTCGCGCACTTGGGATATAGCAGAAGCTGCGGGTCCTGAAACAGAGCGTCTTTATTGGCGATATGTGTATCCTTTTTCGATTAGTGGGTCGGAAGACTCCACAAGGGCGGTGCGAAAATTACTGGTGTATGAGTGGCCATTCACGGCGATAAAGTTCCTGTCCGTTTGCAATACACGTAAGCGACCGCTGCCCGCGTCCCTTGTCGCCGATGCACTGGATCGGGCGCTCCAGGCCGCGCTAGACGAAGAGCCCCTTCATCAGACATTTCATCATGATGTCGCTGTACTGCTCGATTCTCTTGAAGGGTCAAATGAAATCGAGAAGGAGAGGATTGCGACCCTTGAATGGGGCTATTTGCCGCTTTTTAAATTCGGTCGGCGACGGCCGAAGACTCTCCATAGCGAACTGGCACGAAATCCAGACTTTTTCGCCGAGGCAATTTTCTGTATTTATCGGGCGGAAGGTGACGAATCGTATGAAGATTCTGGATCTGATCAACAACGTGTCTTATACGCCTATGATCTGGTGTCTTCTTGGCGCACAGTTCCGGGCGCAAATGAAGAGGGTTCCATTGATGCAATTGAATTGAAAGGGTGGGTCAAAAGAGCGCGCCAGGCGATTGCTGATGGCGGGCGCGGCACGGTCGGGGATGGAGTGATCGGCCAAATGCTGAGCGCTTCGCCAGCAGGCCCGGATGGCGCTTGGCCCCACCCTGCGGTGCGAGATGTCATCGAAGAAGTCGGGAGCAGGGATTTAGAGGACGGCATCGTGACCGGCATCTACAATAGTCGAGGTGTTGTGTCCAAGCACCCATACGAGGGGGGCGCACAGGAGCGCGGACTCGCGGATAGGTACGCCGACTTTGCTGCTGAGCTTAGTGTCCGCTGGCCGCGCACCGCGGCGACTCTCAGGAGAATTGAGCAGCACTATCGCTCGGAGGCGCAATGGGCTGATCAGGAAGCTGAGCTGAGGGAGGACCTTAATCGCTAATTCATGATTATCGCTTGCACGAAAGAGTCAAACGCCCCTATACCGTCTGCAATCTAGTTATAACACTTCATATCATCCTGCATTCGCTCCATCTTTCCCGGCGGGTGATCCGTCACCTATAAAAATCCTATCAAATTGGTCCCTTCGCCCGTCCTATGATTGGATGGCGGGTGGCCCGCACAACACCCTCGTTGTTGTGCAGGCGCCGAAGGCCTTAAGCGGTTTTCTTTACAGGTTGTAGTTGACTGATAATGTAATGGTTCGCTGACGAGGCCTTGGGCCGGGCCGCTCGTCGCTGTGCGGCCTGCATCCATGACAAACAACACCATCCCACCCGCCCGCCAATTGTGAACGAATCGCCCCGCCGAGCCTGATCACGGGGTTGAAGACCGACGCTCAAGATGAGACTCAGATACTTTCGAGGCGCTTAAGTGTCACCCGGAGCCCAAGAGGTCGAATGTGCTTTTGAGACGAGGCAACAGCTTTAGAAGTGTATAATATAAAAAATCGGGTTGGCGGCCAGATGAGGGAGGTCAAGTCTTTGGCCGTCATTCTCCGATCGAAGATGGAGCCCCAGGAGCTTTAACGTGCGCGTGCTGCTAGTCGAAGACGACCCCAAGATCGCCTCTTTCATCCTCAAGGGTCTCAAGGAGTCGGGCTACGCCGTGGACCACGCCGTCAACGGCGAAGACGGGCTCCACATGGCCCTGAGCGAACCTTACGATGCGGCCATCGTGGACATCATGCTCCCCAAGCTCGACGGGCTGAGCCTCATCGAAAAGCTTCGCCAGAGCGAGGTGCACGCGCCGGTGCTCATCCTCAGCGCCAAGCAGTCGGTGGATGACAGGGTCAAGGGCCTGGAGGCCGGCGGCGATGATTACCTGACCAAGCCCTTTGCCTTCGCCGAACTCATCGCCCGGGTCCAGGCCCTGATCAGAAGGGCCTTCCGGACGCCGGAGGCGACCTCGTTGAGGGTGGGCGATCTTGCGATGAACATTCTCACCCGGGAAGTCGTCCGGGCTGGGCAAAGGATCGAGCTCCAGAACAAGGAGTTCGCCCTGTTGGAATATCTGATGCGCCACGCCGGACGGCTGGTCTCCAAGACGATGATCATGGAGCACGTTTGGAACTACGACTTTGATCCGCAAACCAACGTCGTCGAAGCCAGAATCTGCAAGCTTCGAGAGAAAATCGATCGGGGGTTCAGCCTCAAACTCATCCACACCATCCGCGGAGCGGGGTATGTCCTCAGAGACGAGGGTTAGTCCGAGAAAATCCCTCGCTTTCAAGTTGACCCTCTGGTATTCCGCTTGCTTCGCCATTTCGGCGGCCATCGTCTTCGGCGCGGGCTATTTTGTCATCTTGAGCTTTGTGCGCGATGCTACCGACGCCGAGCTGATCAAGGAGATGGAGGAGTATTCCTCCATTCTGTCTTCCCAGGGCATGGCCGGGCTGAAGGCCGTGGCCTCGGCCGAGGAGGGGGCCGAGGACGAGAGCGGTGAGATCGTCCGCTTGTTTGACGCCCGAGGCCAGGCGGTGATCACCTCCCGTTCCGGCTTCGGTGATCTGATCCCCTTTGACCGGGCGTTGTTTGATCAAGCCCGCTCCGGCGCCCCGGCCCTGACCACCGTCGCCTTGGCGGGAAAGGGATTGAAATACCGAATCCTGTACGCGTCGTTGGACTCTCAAACAACTCTCCAGGTCGCGGAGAACCTTTCGGAGGAAGAGCAAATCCTGGGGAGGCTCTGGCGGACATTCTATCTGACGGTCATCGTGGCCACTGTTCTGGCCGGGGTGGTGGGTTGGATGCTGAGCAGACGGGCGACCGGCAGTCTTGAGTCCATCACCCGAACGGCCATCGACATAGCGGCCGGAGATCTCGACCGGCGCGCCGAGGCGCCGGGATCGGGCGACGAAATCGACCATCTGGCCGTAACCTTCAACGGCCTGGTGGACCGAATCCAGTTCTTGTTAGCCGAGATGAAGGCCATGATGGACAGCATCGCTCATGACCTGCGCAGCCCCATCGCCAGAATGCGCGGCGCCGCGGAGCTAGTCCTGACCAAGAAGACGAGCCCTCTGGAGTACGAGGAAATGGCCGCCAGCACCGTGGAGGAGTGTGACTGGCTGCTGGGATTGATCAACGCCAACCTGGCCGTTTCCGAGGCCGAGGCCGGGCTGGCGAAAGTGGAGCTCGAGGAGGTCGCCCTTGACGCCCTGGTGGCCGAGGTGTGCGAACTTTTCGAACCAGCGGCCGAGGAGAAGGGAACGACCCTGCGGGTTCAGACCCTGACCCCCTGTCTGGTCCGCGGCGACCGACAACACTTCCAGCGCGTCGTGGCCAACCTGGTGGACAACGCCTTGAAATACACCCCCTCCGGGGGGTCGGTCACGGCCTCGGTGACCATCAGCCATGGAAACGCCCGCCTGACGATCGAGGACAGCGGCATCGGCATTCCCAGCCAAGACCTCCCTCATGTATTCGAGCGCTTCTTCCGGGGGCCTCAGGTCACCTCGGCGCCAGGCCACGGCCTGGGGTTGAGCCTGGCCCGAGCCCTCGTCACCCTCCACGGCGGCGAGATATCAGCCGCCAGTCAGCCCGGCAAAGGGAGCATCTTCACCGTAACCCTGCCCGCCCAGCCTTCCGCCTGATCAAACCAACCAGCCGACGGTCTAGTCTCGCGCCCTGAAGTGTTTTATATGAGAGGGCGGGGCAGCATTGACTTATGGTATCTACATTCTAATACCAAGTTGTTTAAAGATGTAATTTTGGATTGGTTGTTCTCACTTCAGGTCGAGGGTTCGGACAGGACTAAGGCTCGCTATAGGGCGGCCCCGAGTCGAATTCTTCTTTAGGCCGGGCCGCTTTCCCTTCCGCTCGCCAAGGCCTGTGACCCTCACCCTCAAATTCGTT
>CAYXRH010000357.1:0-4363 GCA_964466355.1 uncultured Thermodesulfobacteriota bacterium | reverse complement strand
GGCCTGGACCTTCCGCCAGATCACCTTGGGGGGCATGGACCCCAGAACGCCGCTCATCAGACCGCCAAAGAAAGCCCAGAGCATGAAATCAAAAACGGTTACCTCAAAAAACACTGAAAGGTTGAAGGTATGAAGACGATCGGCCTCATCGGCGGCGGCGTGATGGGCCTCGGCATCGCCCGCCACTTTCTGACCCGAGGCTTCGAGGTCTTCTTGGTGGAGTCCCACCAAAGACTGGCCCTCGAAGCCGAGAAAAAGATAACCGAGGCCTTGGCCAGAGCCACGGCCCGGCGCCCCTCGCCGCAGATGGGCCGCTTGCGCGTTGGCGCGGATTTGGCCTCCCTGGCCGAGGCCGAGGTGGTCATCGAGGCCATTTTTGAGGATCTGGATCTTAAAAGGCGAGTCCTGGCCGCGGCCGAGAAAAAGCTCAAGCCTGAGGCTGTTTTGGCCACCAACACCAGCGCCTTATCCATCACCGCTTTGGCCGCGGCCTTGTCTCGCCCGGAAAGATTTCTGGGCGCTCACTTTTTCAACCCCGCCCAGGTCATGCCCTTGGTGGAGGTCGTGCCCGGCCTGGACACCTCTGCGGCGGTCGTCAGTTGGATGTTGGACTTTTTAGCCGAGGCGGGGAAAAAGCCCATCCAGGTCAAGGAGTGCCCCGGTTTCCTGGTCAATCGGATCCTGGGGGCCTACATGAACGAGGCCTTGTTTTTAGTGGAGGGCGCGGCCGGGATCCTCGATTTGGAGGCGGCGGCTTCGGAGCTTGAGCTGCCCATGGGGCCGGCCGCCTTGGGCGACATGGCTGGCTGGGACGTCATCCACGCCGCCAACACGACCCTGGCCGAGTCCTACGGTCAGCGGTTTAATGTCCCGCCCCTTTTAAACAAGCTCAAAAGCCTGGGCCGGTTCGGCCTCAAGACCGGCCTGGGCCTGTTCGATCATTCCTTTCAACCTCCCAGGCCGAGCGAGGATTTAGTCCCGGCCTCCCGCGACCTGGACGCCTCGGGGCTGAGAAGCGTGAAAGACAGGCTTCTTCTGGCCATTCTGGCCGAGAGCATCCGCTGCCTGGACGAAGGGGTGGCCGCGGCCCCGGACGTGGATGAGGCGATGAGGCTGGGCGCGGGGCTGAAGCAGGGGCCGCTGGCCTGGGCTGATGAGATCGGGTTGGACGAGGTTCTGGCCCGGCTCGAGGACCTGCAGGGACGATTCGGGCCGCGGTTTTGGCCGTCTCCTCTCCTAAAAACCTACGTTTCAGCCGGATACGTCGGCCTCGCCGCCGGCCGGGGGCTGGCCGGAAGGGGCCAGGGTCGCGGCCCTGGCCGCTCGCCCCGACGCCCTGAAGCGTCAAGGGAGGACGTCTGATGATCTTGAGCGATGTCGTGGCTCACAGCCGCCACCTCCACCCGGACAAGACGGCCGTGAGCTCGCCCCAGGGGGTGATGACTTATCAGGAATTTTGGCAATCATCACAAATTATGGGCGAGGCTTTGTTGGGGCTCGGCCTCTCTCTTGGCCAACGGGTCGCCCTCTTGGATTTCAACAGCCCTGTTTACGCCCTGGCTCATTTCGGCCTCCCGGACCGGGGCCTGATTTTCGTGCCCTTGAACACCCGGCTGGCCCCGCCGGAGCTGGTCGAGATTCTGAGCGACGCCCAGGCTTCGGCCTTGATATACTCGCCTCCCTTTGACGAGGTGGTCTCTCAGATCAGGACCCGCCTGCCATTTGTGAACCTGTTCATCCGTACCGAGCCCGGCCGGGATGATCCGGGCCTCAATTCCATGATGAAAGCCCTCAAGTTGGCCGAACCAGCCCCCCGGCCCCGGGAGGGCGACGTGAGCCACCTTTTATACACCAGCGGCACCACTGGCCGGCCCAAGGGGGTCATGCTCACCCAGGCCAATTCCTTGGCCACCATCGCCTCCTTGCTGGTGGAATTGGGTTTGAGCCCTGAAGACGAGGGGTTGATGGTGGCGCCCCTGTTTCACGTGGCCGCCTGTCATTCGTTCATGGCCCTCATCGCCCGCGGGTGCAGCGTGCACCTCAGGCCCGGTTTCAAGCCCGACGACACCCTCAGGGTCATCGAGGCCGAGAGGATCACCTTCTGCCTTCTGGTGCCGGCCATGATCGCCGCGCTTTTGAACGCCCCCGGACAGGAGAAGAGGGACCTGTCCTCGCTCAAGACGATCATCTACGCCGGAGCGCCCATGCCCGAGGAGCTTTTGAAAAAAGCCCTCAATCGCTTCAGCGACGTGTTTTTCCAGATCTACGGCCTGACCGAGACCTCGGCCCTGACCTGCCTGGGCAAGGATCGTCATCGTCAGCCGGGCCTGCTCACCTCGGCCGGACAACAGCTTTGGGGGACCGAGGTGCGGGTGGTGGACGAGCAAGGCCGCGGGACCGCGCCTGGTCAGATCGGCGAGGTCATCGCCCGGGGCGACAATGTCACCAAGGGGTACTGGCGGGCGGCCGAGGAGACGGCCAAAGTGCTGCGGGAGGGTTGGTTTCACACCGGCGACATGGCCCTGCGCGACGAGGCGGGCTGCATCTTTCTCAAGGACCGCAAAAAGGACATGATCATCACCGGCGGGGAGAACGTCTATCCGGTGGAGGTCGAGAACGTGCTCCACCAGATCCCGGAGGTTGAGGAGGCGGCCGTCATCGGCGTGCCTGACGACGAGTGGGGGGAGAGGGTGTTGGCCCTGGTGCACCTCAAGCCCGGCGAGGAGCTCAGCGGCGAGGACATCCAATCCTTCTGCCGCCAGCAGCTGGCCGGCTACAAGTGCCCCAGGGTCATTGAGTTCACCGCCGCCCTGCCGCGCACCTCATCGGGCAAGATCCAGAAAAATATTCTGCGCCAGAGGTATTGGAGCGGGCAGGAGAGGGAGATTCACTAGGGGTTGAAGCTGTTGGTCAGGAAGACGTAATCCGGGTGACGAAGAAGACAACCCGGCTGGCCAGAGAATCTTTAAGGTGTGTGATTCATAGACATCCTTTCCTCGTGGAATTGACTTTGACAATTTAATATGATTTAATAGAAAAACTGGCCGCGTTCAGTAGTTAAAAAAATGGGGGATAGAAAAGCGGGGTCAGAAACCAAAGAATAAAAGTAACTTAGCATGCTGCCCCCGAAATTGAAAAGCGTGTTGTGCGGGTCAATCTAATCATTGTTAGAAGTCATGGATCTCTGGATTAATGTCGGCGTGAAGGGCAGCGCGGGCTGGCCCACAGAAGAGACCAATGTCGAATTTGGAGGGCACACGCTCGTTCTGAAGCCTGCGACACGAGACAACGACCAAGTCAGTTCACATAAATCTTCGCGGTATCTCTGATATCAACGCCCTCACCCTCATCAACCGTTTCTTGAGCATCCTCTCCTGGTGTGACGATGCGCCGATGGAGAATCGAGACGGTTGGTCGGGCAGTACGGTCCCTGGTGTAATTCCGAGGGAGTCACGGGTTGTGGGCTCGTCGATCGCCTTTCCCTCTTACCTCAACCCTGTGACCGGCCAGAAGGCCGAGCTTGCTCTGGCCCTCTTTCGCGAGGGCCGTACGGTGAACAGCATACCCTTCGCATTCCTCAGCTACTTTAAGATACTCAACATTTTCTGGAACGACAAGCAGGTGACAGTCAACGGTCAAAAGCAGAATCCTATAGTCGAGGGCATCAGAGCGACATTGCCGAAGATTAAAAAAGATGAGTCGCTGTTGCGCCGGCTTAGCGCCCTGAGAGCTACCAAGCCAGATGTGCCTATATACCTTTACAACTCGAGGCGCTGCGCCATCGCCCACGCGCACGCTTATCCAATCGTTGACCCGGATGATATCTCAGATATCCGCCGGCTCTCGGAGGACTTGCACATCGTGAAAGCGATCGCTGAGTACTTGATCGAGGAAGAACTAAAAGTTCCCAGGTGGATTATGGACTTCTAGAGCTAGTCTAGATAACTAGCTTAAATTACTATATATTACACTTCACCGTCACCCAACTATCAAATCAGAGGTTTTGAAACCAGCTCTATTTCAAAAATATCCCACGGATGGGCCATCTTTTCCTCATCCGCTGTCATTCACTTTCTCGCCCACCCCATCACCACTTCACACGGCACACTGAGAGTCTCGCCCTGCTGGTACTTCTCCGCTTCTTCCTTGGCCTTCTTCTCTATCTTCTCTGAAACTTCCGCCGGAACCTTATGGAGCAACATCTGGAGCTTGCCGCTGACGGCCAGCACGGTCTGCCAGTAGAGTTCGCTATCCTTTACCCGCAGGGGAAAGTCAAACTATTCTGCCCCCGGTTTGGAACGCGCTTGACCTAATACCAATTAGCGTTCTAAGGAGTAATCTATAGATAAGGGTAGTTAGTAAG
>CAYXRH010000356.1:0-4364 GCA_964466355.1 uncultured Thermodesulfobacteriota bacterium | reverse complement strand
CCTTGTATTGGGCCTCGGCGTAAGCGTGGTTGTGGCGGCCCTTCTTTATTCCCGCCGGGGTTTTGAGATGCAGGGCGAAGATCTTGACGCCCTTGGCCGCCGCCAGATCGGCTATTTCGGCTTCGTTCATGCCGGTGGTGGAGTAGGGGTCGTCGTTGCGGATGGCTCCGGCGTCGGTGATGAGGAAGATGAGCCGGGAGTGGTAAGGCTCCCAGTTGAGGTCTTCGAGAGCCATTTTCAGGCCGGCGAAAGCGTCCTCGTTGAAGGAATGGGTCGAAGCCTTGGCTTCCTCCATGCTGGCCAGGGCCTGTTCGAACTCAGCCCGGTGACGGCCATCCTTGAGGTCTGAGAAGATTCGGCTGACGTATTCCACCGCCGGCCTGGCCCGGGTGCTGTTGCGAAAGCCGACCAGCCCGAAGGCGACCTTGTCGGTCAGGCCCGCTTTGTCGATGGCGTCGTATATGTGGCGCACGGCCTCTTGGGTCCGTTTGATGTAAGGCCTCATGGAGATGGTCGTGTCGATGACGAAGACGATGCCCGTGCGCAGGGTCACCTCCTCCATCTCCTTGGGCAGAGCGGTCGAACCGGGATCGATGGAGGCGACCTCTAAAAATTTGACCCCTTCAAAGGGCTCAAAAGCCTTGAAGATGGGCATGAGGTAGAATTGCTCGCGCGAGATGGCCTCCTGGCTGGGCTCCATGGCCAGGACCGGGAAATCGGCCGGCTTCGAGAGGCGCCCGGACTTGATGTCTTCGAACTCGGTGACCAGGTGGGTGACCTCCTCCCGGGGCGCGGGGATGGTGGCCGTCTTTTCCAGGGCGGCGCGATTTTTAAAAAACAGAACCGGCTGGCGGCCGGTGCGCTCGGTGAACATCAGCGTCAGGGACTGACGCCAGTCAGACACCCCGGCCCCCTCGATCCAGCCGGTCAATCCCCCGTTGCTGGAAAGCCCCACCTCCAGCCAGGACTGTCCATCCTTTTGGACCCGGTCGTAGACGTAGAAGACGGTGAAGGGCTTGATCTTGTATTCCAACACCGTGGCCGTGGCCTTCGGGGCGGCCAACAGCCTCGCCCCAGGGTGGGTGATCACGCGCTGGAAGAGTGTCTTTTTGCCGGGTAGGAGCAGGGGCTTGCGTTGTTGCGCCGCCGCCTCCTCCACCCAGAGGAAGGCCAGACAGAATAACAGAGCCATCATTAGATGGATTGCTTTGCCCCTCACCGCTCGTCTGATAATCATTCTGGCCTCCGTGGCGACTGGTCTAGCGCCAGCTCTTGAGAAGTTCCTTGGCCTCGCCAGACCCCTGAGCCGCCTCTTGCTCGACCCACCGGCGAAGCTCGGCCAATCGCTTCCTGGCCTCATCAAGCCCCGCCGCGAGAGCCACTTGGTACCATTCATAGGCTGTGGCCGCGTTCTTGCGGATGGTGCCGCTCGGGCCTTTATAAGCCGGGTCATAGAAGCACCCCACCGCCAAAGCGGCCTCGGGGTTGCCTTTCTCAGCGGCGTATTCCAATAAAAGAAACTGGGCGTCCGGGAGTTCAGGGCTGTCAGGCAGCTCGCGGGCCAGAGCCACTGCTTCGGCGGGATCAATGTCTTTGCGCAGTGCTTCCCTGGCCCGGTTGAGGGCCGGCGCGTCCGCCGGATAGGCTGGCGGGCGCAGCGTGGTCGTGGTCGTCGTCGTCGGAGGCGCTTGGGGTTCTCTTTTCCAGGCCCAGTATCCGCCGACGACGAGCAGAATCACGCCGAAGACGGCGGCCACGAGCAGCCAGCGGCTCGGATGACGACGTTCCAGCACGGATCTCTCCCCTGCGAAAGTGGTGACGGAGAGATGTTACAACAACTGGGCAATCATGTCACGTCCGACGATGAGACCAATTTTAGGACCCATAGTAACACAATGTATCAACTAGCCGGCTTTGACCCGTCGGCCAAACATTCCGCCGCGGCCCCTAGGCGCCGCCTCTTTTTTGGACCAGGAGAGGGGGCCGGCGACCCCGCCAGGGCCGCCGGCCGGGTGAGGGGGAAGGGGTTATGATTCGAGGCGCAGGGTGCGGTGTTCAAAGGCGATGGCGTCGAGCCTGAATCGCCACGGCCAAAGGCTCCGCCGCCTCATGTTTGTCCTTAGTTCGCGTTGGCCAGGGCCATGAACACGGAGATGGCGCCGTTGGCCGCGCGATCGGCGTCAGTGGCGGCCTGGCCGTCGGTCAGGGTGAGGGTCATCCTGGGGTCGCCGTCGTTGGAGCCCACCAGCAGCTCTCGCCAACCGTCGCTGGAGCTGATGAAGAAGAGACGGGCGTTTGAGGAGAGATCACTCGGAAAGATGACCCTGATCAAAACCGATTCTCCGGCGCTGAGGCCGACGACATCGAACTTGAAGGCGCCGTAAGGGAACGACAAATCCGGCTTTCCACTCTGAGGCACGGCCGTGTCGGCCACTCCCAAGGCCTTGACGTTGGCCAGGGAGCCGCTCGAGGTGTGCAAGAAGATGGTTTCGAGCCCCTGAGCGTGTCTGAATCTGGCTGTATCCGCGTCCCGGAAATCGGGGATGCCGTCGTTGTCAAAGTCGCTGGTGGCGTTAATTTTCTCTTCACTGTCCAAGACGCCGTTGCCGTTGGAGTCGGTGCCGTCTATGGCGCCGTAGACGATGATCTTGGCCAGATCCACGTAGCCCCACCCAGCCTCCAGGAGGTCAATGTCCGTGGTGCCGGTGGGCAGGGGCTCGACCTTGATGATGGTCGTCGTCCGGGTGGCCGAGCCGGCGTTATGATCCCAGTCATAGTTGTACGGCCAGATCACGTCCTGATTGTCGGCGGTGCTGCTTTGATCCGGCGGACCGGGGTTCTTCTGGGGCGGCACAACCCGAAACGGCCCTTCGCCGTCCAGCTTGTTGTCCTCGTTCAAGACGCCCACGTCCAGATCGACGCCTTCCCGTTTGGTGGCCAGGATCATCTTCAGGCCCCCGTCGACCGGGATGGGATCCAGATGGTTGCGGCCTTGACAGGACGGGGCGCTGTAATCGCACCAGCCGTCAACCGGGTTTAAATTCTGGTCGGCCTGGGGGTCGTAGTAGAAGACGCTCTCGGGGTAGACGCCTTTGGCGTGATAGAGCTCGGGATCCTCGTCCGGGTCGAGGGGATGGTACTGGGACCAGCCGTCCGGGGCGTAGACCATGATGCCGGTGGCTGAATTCAGCATCCCGGCGTCGCTGAGCAGGCTCTCCATGGGCACGCCCATATATTCAGCGTAAAAATCTCCGCTCCGGGAGGTGTTCAAAAGCATGAACTGCGTGTGGGTGGACAGGGCCTCCAGTTGGGGCTTGGTGTAGATGCGGTACGGGGCGTCGGCCAGCGTGGGGTCGTCGGCCGGGTCGCCCGGAAACCGATTGGCCTCTATCTCCTCTTTGTTGGAGAATCCGTCCCCGTCGGCGTCAAGATCGTCGACGGCTCTCACGGCCGCGGCGTTGCGGCCGTGGTCATGATACTGCGCGCCATAAGGGTTCATGGTTTCCAGGATGTTGCCGCTGCCGTCGTAGCCGTAGGCGTAATGGCACCACTGGCAGCTTCCCAAAGACACAATTCGGCCCCGGCTTTCGTATTGACCGCCGCTGTGGCAAAGGGCGCAGTGGTCCAGCTTGGTGCCGGCCTTATCCGGGTAAACCTCCAAAAACCGAGCCGCGTCCCTTTCGCCTTCGTGATGATAAGCGCTAAATCCCCAAGAGACCGTCATAAACACCATGATTAAAGAACTTAAGGTCACAATTGCTCGCTTCATCATTCATCCTCCTTGGCGATGAGACCCCGAGCCAGAGGCGAAGCGGTGTCGCTGATAAAAGCTCGGAATCTTTAAAAATACTGACTAATTCACGTCCTTTGCCTGGGCGGGGCGTCATCAAAACAAAAACTGGAATCGGGCCGTGATGACGTCCTCCTGATCGCTGTAGGTCGCCGTGCCCAGCCTGGCGTCCCGGTGGACCAGCAACGGCCGGTCAAAGACCGTCCTCGTGCCGTCGAGGGTGAGCCTGACGTGGGCGTTCAAGTACCAGTTCAAGGCCAGGGTGTACGCCTCGGCTTCCCTGACCGAGTCGCCCGCCTCCAAGAGGCAGTCATAGACGGAGCGGCCGCCGGAAAAGGAATCGTAGCGCAAGGCCAGCCCGAGGGCCCCAAAGCCGCCCTGGCCCAGGCTTCTGGCTGGCCTGATGGCCGTGATGACTCCGTCGCGGAAGACAGGATTTTCGCCGGTGATCATCCACACAAGGGAGACGTAGTAATCCTCAAAGGCGGCGTCGAATGTTCGAGAGCTGGTTTGAATGCCGTTCAGCTCAAGCCTGACGTATTCGCCGCTGAGGGCCACCGGTCCCCAGGTCCAG
>CAYXRH010000355.1:3102-4370 GCA_964466355.1 uncultured Thermodesulfobacteriota bacterium | reverse complement strand
GGGGTAAATGACCCCGATCTTGATCTCCTCCGCGGCCGCCGCCGGCAGGGCCAGGCCCAGGATCAGGGCGGCCATCAAAGCTAAAAGCGTCATTTTGAGGAACATTTTCCCACCTCCCAACCAGATTGTTTAAAAACACACGGCTCGATTAAAATTTAGACCAGCTCGGACATGGGCCTCGGGCCCAAGTCGTTTCGCTTCAAGGCTTGGCTGATCGTCCGGGCCAGCTCCACCGCGCCCGGGGTGTCGCCGTGAAGGCAGATGGTCTGGGCCTCGACTCTGACCGCGCCGCCGGCGGCGCTGAGCATCACCTTGTCCCGAGCCAGGCCCAAAACCCGCTCCACGATGGCTTCAGGGTCGTGGATGACCGCCCCGGGCTGAGTGCGGGGCACGAGGCGTCCGTCGGGCTGGTAGGCCCGGTCGGCGAAGGCCTCCTCCGCAACCTTCACCCCGGCCTCCCTGGCCCACCCGACGGCTGGCGAGCCGCCCAAGAGGACCAGGATGAGGTTTGGGTCGAACTCCTTGACCGCGGCGATCACCTCCCGGGCTTTTCCCTCGTCGTGGGCGATGAGGTTGTAAAGCGCGCCGTGGGGTTTGACGTGGACCAGGTCCGCGCCCTCGGCCCGGCAGAAGCCGCTCAAGGCGGCGATCTGATAGAGGACGTAGTCGCGGGTTTGGCCCGGAAAGGTCTCCATGACCCGTCGGCCGAAGCCGAGGAGGTCTGGAAAGCCGGGGTGAGCCCCCACGGCGACGCCGTGCTTCTGGCACAGCCGGACCACGCGGCGCATCACCTCGGGCTCGCCGGCGTGAAAGCCGCAGGCCAGGTTGGCTGAGGTGATGTAAGGCAAAATAGCCTCTTCGGAGCCTAGGGACCAGCGGCCGAAGCCTTCGCCCAGATCACTGTTCAAATCAATGGCCATTTCTGATTTCCCAAAGGTGAACAGGGCTGACCCGCGTCCCGCGATCGGCCGCGCTGGGGCGAACCGCGAAGACGAACAGTCAACTAAACTTATAAGCCAGGTTTTTTAGTCCTGTCAAGGCGAGTGGGGTCGTGCGGCCATCGGGCTCGGCCGCGGCTTGGAATTGACACCACCTGGCTGAACGTCTAATATAAGCCGCAAGATGAGACTATGATCGCTTTTGACCTCGGCTGCAAGAAGGGTCACCTCTTTGAAGGCTGGTTTGATTCAAACGAGGCCTTTGAGGAGCAGAAGACCCGCGGACTGGTCACCTGCCCGGTTTGCGGCGACGATCAGGTGGACAAGGTC
>CAYXRH010000355.1:0-3092 GCA_964466355.1 uncultured Thermodesulfobacteriota bacterium | reverse complement strand
GTCTTTTCGCCGGTCAGGTCCCTGATCAACCGCGCCGAAGAAGAGGCCGTCTCCTCCCGGGCTTTTTACAAGGCGGTCCGGCAGTATCTGGACGACAATTTTGAAAACGTCGGCCCTGAATTCGCCAAAGAGGCGCTGAAGATGCATTACGGCGTCGCGCCGGAGCGCAACATCCGGGGCTCCTCCACGGCCCAGGAGGAGGAGACGTTGCGCCAGGAAGGCATCGCCTACTTCAAGCTGCCCTTGCCCAAAAACCTGGATCAAAACTGAATGAGCGAGTCAGCCGCGGCCTTGGACATGGAACAGGGGCCCATCCGTCCGCCCTCCGAGGCCCGCTCCCTGTTCATCCGCCTGACCCGCAACTGTCCCTGGAACCGCTGCCGCTTCTGTCCGGTGTACAAGCGGCGGAAGTTCTCCTTGAGATCCGTGGCGGAGATCAAGGCCGACATCGACGCCGCCAGGCGGATGATCGACGAGGTCAAGAGCTTGTCCTGGGCCCTGGGTCCGGGCGGCGCGGTGGACGACGCCGTGGTCACCCAAATCTTCCACTCGCCGCATTATTCCGACGCCCTGCGAAACGTGGCCGCCTGGCTTTATTACGGCCAAGGCTCCGTCTTTCTCCAGGACGCCAACAACATGATCATGCGCCCCGAGGACCTGATCGAGGTTCTGACCTACCTCCGCCACAGAATACCTGGCATCGGCCGGGTGACGAGCTACGCCTGCTCCAAGTCGGTCAAGCAGAAGTCCTCGGCCGCCTTGAAGAGCATCCGCCAAGCCGGGCTGGAGCGTCTCCACATCGGCCTGGAGACGGGGCATGATCCGCTCCTCAAGTACATGAAAAAAGGCGTCTCGGCCGCGGAGCAGATCGAGGCCGGCTCAAAGGCCGTCGCCGCCGGGTTCGAGCTGTCAGAGTACGTCATGCCCGGCCTCGGCGGCCAGGAGATGTCTCGAGGCCACGCCGTGGACACGGCCGAGGCCCTCAACCAGATCAATCCCCACTTCATCCGTCTGCGCACGCTGCGGGTGCCGAAGCGGGTGGAGCTTTACGAAGAGGTGGCCGCAGGCCGGTTCACCCCGCTCGACGACGAGGAGTGCCTGGCCGAGATCAGGCTCTTCATCGACCGCTTGGCGGGCATCACCTCCACCTTGGTCTCTGACCACATCATGAACCTCATCGAGACCTTGAACGGCCGCCTGCCCCAGGACAAAGAGAGGCTCTTGGCCTTGATCGACGACTACTTCGCCCTGTCCGCAGGGGAGCGGCAGCTCTACCGCATCGGCCGGCGGGCCGGGCTTTTTCGGGGGCCGGCCGATCTTTTCCATCCTGCGGCCCGGAGCCGGGCCGTGGACATTTTGAGCAACATCCAGGCCACTCGACCGGGCGAGGAGGAGGCGGTCATCAAGGAGATGGCCGACAGCTACGTCTGAAATGGGTCTCACCGGACGGATCGCCTTGGTCAGCGGGGCCGGGCAGGGCATCGGGCGGGCCTGCGCCGAGGCTCTGGCCCTCAATGGGGCTGATCTGGTCCTCATCGATCGAAATCAGAGCACCCTCAAAGCGGCCGCGAATCAGATCGAGGAGATCGGCCGACGGGTCTTCTGGGCCGACGTGGACGTGACTGACTACGAGCAAACGGCCGCGGTCGTGGCCGAGGTCGTGGAGAGGGTGGGAGCGGTTGACATTTTAGTCAACAACGCCGGCTTCGACCGGCCGGGCACCACGGCCAAGATCAGCCTGGCCGACTTCGAGGCCGTCCTGGACGTGCATTTGACCGCCGCTTTGAACCTGATCCAAGCGGTCCTGCCGCGGATGATGACCGCCGGATGGGGCCGCATCATAAACCTCAGCTCAATCTACGGCCTCATCGGGGCCAAGGGCGAGGTGGCTTATTCCACGGCCAAGGCCGGCCTCCTCGGTCTGACCAAGTCCGTGGCCAAGGAGGCCGCTTCGGCCGGGGTGACGGTCAACGCCATTCTGCCCGGCCTGACCCGGACGCCGACCATCGAGGCTTTCATGGCCCCCCGGTATCAAGAGGCCATCATCGCCGACACCCCGCTGGGGCGGATGGCCGAGCCAGAGGAGGTGGCGGCCGTGGTCGCCTTTCTCGCTTCCGAGGAGGCTTCCTTTGTCACCGGAGCGGCCGTGCCGGTGAGCGGCGGCTGGGCGGCGTGAGAAAGGTTTGCCCGCAGGGTCATAATGTGGTAAAGGAAAGATAAGGATCACCTGTCCGTCAGACCAGCCCTGACAAGTCCAGGTTAGAGAGATGCAATACGGCATGCGGGCCTTTGAGCCCCAGGATTTGGAGACGGCCGCACGGCTAGGGCTAGATTTCGTGGAGATCAGCCTCAAGGAGCCGGCTTGGGTTCACCGCCACGTGGCTTTGATCAACCGGACGAGAAGCCGGCTGAAGATATTCTGCCTGGCTCACGGTCCCGAGGAGGGCAACCCCAAGGACCTTTACGGGCTCAAGCACAATTATCTGCCCAAGGTCAAAAGCTGCCTCGAGCTGGCCCAGCGCGTCGGGGCCAAGTCCCTGACCGTCCACCTCTGGTTTGACCGACGCTACATCGACCAGGAGACACTCAAGGGCAAGGTGGAGCTTCTGCGCCAACTGGTGGACTACGGCAAGGCCAAGCGCGTGGCCGTCTATTTGGAGAACCTGAGCGAGGAAGTCGAGGATCTGGTGCGGCCCTTTTTTGAGGTGCCCGAGGCGGGCCTCACCCTGGACGTCGGCCACGCCCAGTTGATGCGGCGTCACAACACCGCCTTCAATCTCATCTCCCGCTTCGGCGAGAGGATCAAGCACGTTCACGTCCACGACAACCTCGGCGGCCGCTCCCCCAAGGACGACCTCCACTTGGGCCTTGGCCAGGGAGAGGTCCCGGTCAAGGAGATTCTGACCGGCCTGGTGGTCGGCGGCTACGACGGGACGATCACCCTGGAGGTTCCGGCCGAAGATCTCGAGGCATCGCTGGCCTTGACCAAGGACATCGTGGCCAGGGCCGAAGATCTGAGACCCAAGGAGGCGAGCGGTTCCGAGGGGTCTTGATGTTCGTCTCCGAAAGGCCTGAAGCCCTCGAGGCGGTTT
>CAYXRH010000354.1:0-4396 GCA_964466355.1 uncultured Thermodesulfobacteriota bacterium | reverse complement strand
CTCCCGGCGCGTGAGCGCCAGGCCAAAGTAGTCGCTCACCTCGATCTGAGGGGCGATCTCGATCACCAGGGCGTATTCGTAAGGTTCGGCCGCCTTCAAGGCGCCCGGCTCCAGGCGCGGCTGGGCCACGGGCTTGAGCCCGCTCTCGGTCACCGCCTCGGCGGCCGAATCGCTCATGAGCTGCTGGGCGACCTCCTGGTTGACCTGGTCGCTGAAGCGGCGCTCCAGGATGGAGCGGGGGGCCTTGCCCGGGCGAAAGCCCTTGATGGCTGTCCGACGGCCCAGATTTTTGTACGCTTTGTCCAGAATCTTTTTGACCTCTTCGGCCGGGATTTCGATCTTGAGACGCTTGGCCACGGTGGAAAGGTCTTCAACAGCCACCAGTTTCATCTTTATCCTCGACAACTTCCGTCAAAGCAAGCTCTATGAGCCCCGGACTTTCATCTATACCAGCCGAGCTCAAGTTCAGCAAGCCTCAAAAGCGATAAGCAACCGCTGTGCCAAGAAAAGGCCGGGGCGGTGGGAGAGGGTGGAGACGGGGTTTGATCCGAGGAGGTTTTAAGGAGGACGTCGGCAAGGGGCCGATTATGCCGGCACGAATTGCCGGGGGCTTCGGATGAAGACCCGGCGGGATCGACTCGGCCGGAATGTCAAAAGAAACGAAGCCCTCAGCGCGTAAAGATGAACCGCCGCATGGAGATGTTCATGAGAAGGCCGAGGCTCATGAGGTTGACCACGGCCGAGGAGCCGCCGTAGGAGATGAAAGGCAGGGGGATGCCCACCACCGGCATCAGACCGGTGACCATGCCCACGTTGATCAGGGTCTGCCAGAAAAAGACGATGACCACGCCCAGGGCGAGCATGCGCCCGAAGCGCTCCTTGGCGTGAAAGGAGATGTTGATCCCCCAAAACATCAACAGGGCGAAGAGCCCCAGAACCACCGCCCCACCGACGAAGCCCCACTCCTCGGCCAAGACCGAGAAGGCGAAGTCGGTGTGGTGCTCGGGGATGAAGTGGAGCTGGCTCTGCGTGCCCTGGGTGAAGCCCTTGCCCCACAAGCCGCCCGAGCCGACGGCGATCTTGGACTGGATGATGTGGTAGCCGGCGCCGAGGGGGTCTTTCTCGGGATCAAAAAAAGTCATGACCCGCTGTTTCTGGTACGGTTTCAAATGGTTCCACAGAATCGGCACCGCGGCCAGGACGCCGCCGACCATCAGGGTCATGGTCTGCCAGCGGATGCCGTTGAAGATGAGCATCGAGGCGACGATGGCCAACAAAAGAAGGGCCGTGCCCAGATCGGGCTGCTTGATGATCAGGGCCGCCGGCAGCGCGGTCAAAAGCAAGGGAAAGATGAGCTCCCTCAGACCGTAGCCGCCCACCGCCTCGCGGCGCTGGAAGTAGCGGGCCAAGGCCAGGATGAGGGTCAGCTTCATCAGCTCCGAAGGCTGAAAGGAAACGGGCCCCAAATCCAGCCACCGCTGGGATCCGCCCACGGTCTTGCCCACGATGAGCACCGCCGCCAGGGCGGCCACGTTGAGGCAGTAAAGGAGATAGGCCGCTGATTCCAGCTTGTGGTAGGGAATGAGGATGACGACCAGCATGGCCCCGAAGCCCATGAAAAGCCAGTAGGTCTGCTTGAGGTAGATCCCGGTGGCCGCCGTGGCCGAGTAAAGGTTGATCACCCCCACGGCGGCCAAGAAAAGAGTCAGGAAGAGCAGAACCCAGTCGAAATTGGCGATGAGGCGGCGATCAAGACCCAACACGGCGTCACTCCTGGGGTCGGGTTACAAAGGCTCTCATGGCCCGGCTCTCCTTGAGCTTGAAATAGGCCGCCAGGACCTTCTGGGCCACCGGAGCCGCGGCCGAACCACCGTGGCCGGCGTGTTCGGCCAGGACGGCCACGGCGATCTCGGGCCTGTCCACCGGAGCGAAGGCCACGAACCAGGCGTGGTCGCGGAAGCGGTAGGGAATCATTTTTATATCTTTGATATCTTTATATTTTTCCAGAGTGACCACCTGGGCGGTGCCGGTCTTGCCGGCCACGCTCACCCCGGGCACCCGGGCCGCCCGGCCCGTGCCTCGGGGCTCGCTGACCACGCCGGCCAGGGCCTGGCGGATCAGGTCTAAAACCTCGGGCTTGATGTCCACCTGACTCAAAAGCTGAGGCTGGAAGGACTCGTCGAAGCGGCCGTCGCTGCTTTGGATGCGCTGGATCACCCAGGGCCGGTAGAGGCGGCCGCCGTTGGCCACGGTGGCGATGAGGTTGGCCATCTGGAGCGGGGTGGTCAGGTTGAATCCTTGTCCGATGGCCACGGAAAGGGTCTCGCCCTCCTGCCAGGGAACGTCGAAGCGGCGCTTCTTCCAGGCAGAGGTCGGCACCAGGCCCGGTTTCTCCGGACCGACCCCGAGGCCGCTGGCCTGGCCCAGACCCAACATCTTGGCGTAATGGGCGATGCGGTCCACGCCCAGCTTCTGGCCGACGCGGTAGAAATACACGTCGCACGACTCGACCAAAGCGCGGTGAAGGGAGATGTGTCCGTGGCCGTATTCCTTCCAGCAGCTGTAGTCGCGTCCCCCGAAGCGGTAAAAGCCCGGACAAAAGAAGCTCGTCTCCGGAGTGATGACTCCGTCCATGAGGCCGGCGATGGCGGTGACGATTTTGTAGGTGGAGCCGGGCGGATACTGCCCGCAGGTGGCTCTGTTCTCCAGGGGATGGAGAGGGTCGTTGACCAGGGCTTTCCACTCCGGGGGCTTCAATCCCCGCACAAAGGCGAGCTGGTCGAAGGTCGGTCGGCTGACCAGGGCCAGAATCTGGCCGTCGCGGGGGTCCAGGGCGACGATGGCCCCGGCGCCGCTGAGAGCCTCTTCGGCCGCCGTCTGCAAGTCGGCGTCGATGGTCAAATAGAGGTTTCGGCCCGGTTGGGCCGGGACTTCCTTGAGGACCTTGAGTTGGCGTCCGGTGGCGTCCACCTCCACCTGGCGGCCGCCCCGCCGGCCGGCCAGCACCTCCTGCCAGCGCTGCTCGATGCCGTATTGGCCGACCCTGTCCCCCATGCGCACGCCCTTGAAGCGTTCTTCGGCCAGTTGACGTTCACTCACCTCCCCGGTGTAACCGATCAGGTGGGCGGCCAGGGAGGGCTTGAGATAATAGCGCCGGGGCTCGATCAGGAGAGACAGCCCCGGCGTTTCGTAACGGTAGGTTTCGATTTTGGCCAACTCTTCCCAGGTGAGGTCGGGCTTGATGGTCACCGGCACGAACGGCGGAGCGCCGCGCGATTTGGCCAGTCGCTCCGCGATCTGCTCCTTGTCGAGGCTCAAGAGGCCGCGCAGGTGTCCCATCAGCTCCTCGGCGTCGCGAACGTCCTCTCGCACCACGGCCAGATCAAAGGCCGGCTGGTTGTCCACCAGGAGCCGCCCCCAGCGATCGAAGATCATGCCCCTCACCGGGGGGATGTCCTCGAGTCGGATGCGGTTGTGCTCGGAGAGGTCCCGAAAATAGGCGCCCTTGAAAAGTTGGAGATAGTACATCCGTCCGCTCAGGATGATCAGCGAGACGCCGATGACCAAAACGGCCACAAAAAAGCTCGTCCGGGGGACGTCGTTCTCTCTGGGGCGAAAAACGGTGGCCATTCAGCGCACCGCCCCTAAATGGCTCGCCCAAAATATGTGAGATGCTCAAGAGGCAATGGTGTTTTGTCCTTGATGTGTCTTTATCAGAGGCGGCCTCCTCTGGCGTTATACGATCTACGGCGGTGCACGGGGCTAACCCGCCGTCCGGGGCTTGAAGATGGCCATCTGCCAGGCCTCGACCAAGCCGAAGAGGTGGAATAGCGCCGGCGAGAGGAGAGTGGTCACCCCGATGTTGATCCAGTAGCCGCCTTCGGGCTCGGCGCCAGTGACGGAATAGGCCAGGGCGAAGTGGTGAAAGACCAAGACGCCGAAGACCATGCCCATTTGATGAAAGGGGTGGTCCAGGTGAAAGCGGCTGTGAATGAGCCGGGCGGCGAAATAGATCACCAGAAAAACGCCCGTGTCCAGTCCGGCGCTGGCCCCGGAGAAGAGATCGAGGATAAGACCCAAAAAGAAGACGATCAGGCCGCCGGTGAGAAAGGCCCTGGTGGTGCCGAGATACACGATCAACACCGGTAGAAAGTTGAGCCCGCCGAGCTTGGCCAGAAGGGTCGATTGGAAAACGATGAGGCCGAGACCGATGACGATGTGGGCCAGATAAAGCCTAGGTGCCTGGTTCACGCTTCCCCTTGCTAAAATGCCGGTTGGGGTTGAGAACGATGAAGACCTCTTCGAGGCGATCGAAATCCACCGCCGGGGTGACGATGATGGTTTGAAAGAGACCTTGTCCGCTGGCGGCCCGCTCGATGTGGCTGACCTTTCCTAA
>CAYXRH010000353.1:0-4409 GCA_964466355.1 uncultured Thermodesulfobacteriota bacterium | reverse complement strand
AGCTCGTCCAGGCTGACCGCCCGCCCGCCCAGCCGGCCGACCGCCTCCAGGGCCCGCTCCAGGGTCCGGTTGGCCACGATCAGCCCGGCCACGCCCTGGCCGAGGAGGTGCTCGGCGGCCAGCTCGGCCATCTCCCCGGCGCCGATGAGCAGGACCGTCTTGCCGTCCAGAACCCCGAAGATCTTTTTGGCCAGCTCCACGGCGGCAAAGGAGATGGACACGGCGTGATCGGAGATGCCGGTCTCGGCCCGGACGCGCTTGGCCACGGAAAAGGTCTTGTGCATCAGGCGGTTGAGGATAACCCCCAGGCTTTTGGCCGCCGAGGCCTGGCGGTAGGCCCCTTTTATCTGTCCCAGAATCTGGGGCTCGCCCACGACCAGCGAGTCCAGGCTGGCCGCCACCCGAAAGAGGTGCTGCACCGCGGCCCGGTCGTCCTTGGCGTAGAGGTTGGGTCTCATCTCCTGCTCCTCAACGCCGCTGACCCGGCTCAGCCAGGTCAAGAGCCGGCTCCGGGCCGGTTCAGGATTCGGGTCCTCGGTCACCAGGATGAACTCGACCCGGTTGCAGGTGCTGACGAAAAAGCCCTCCCTCACGCCGGGCAGCTCGAGCAGACGGCTTAAAGTCGCCTCCGGGGCCTGGGCGACCGAGGCCAGCTTCTCCCTCAAGGCCACCGGGGCGGTGTGATGCGACAGGCCGGTGAGGAGGATTTTCATCGCGGCCGCCCGAAGGTCTCGAAGTCGTGGTAGCCGGGCAGGATGAAGGAGGCGCCCAGGAAGGTGAAGATCACCGCCCCGAAGCCGACGATGGCCAGCCAGGCGGCCTTGCGTCCCCGCCAACCCACGGTCAGCCGCTGGTGGAGCAGAATGGCGTACACGATCCAGGTGATGAGGCTCCAGACCTCCTTGGGGTCCCAACGCCAGTAGACCCCGGTGGTGAGCTGGCTGAAGACGACGCCGCTGAGCAGGCCCACGGTCAGCAGCGGAAAGCCCCAGGCCAGGCAGGTCTGGTTGAGGTTGTCCAGGCTGGTCAGCGAGGGCAGCCGGCCGTAAAGCCAACCAAAGCGCTTGCCCTTGATCTCGCGCTCCTGAAGGAGGTACATCACCCCGGCCAGAAAGGCCACGGCCAGAATCCCGTCCCCCAGGAAAGCGGAGATGACGTGCACGGTCAGCCAGATGGATTTAAACCAGCCGATGGGCTCCACCGGCCGGGTCGAGCCCATGAAGGCCAGGATCATCAGCACCGCGGCCAAGGGGGCGGCGAAGGAGCCGAGGACCTTGACGTCGGTCTTTAATTTGATCAACAAAAAACCGGCCGCCACGGCCCAGGCGAAGAAGCTCAAGGATTGGGTCAGGCTGACGGCCGGCACGTGGCCGAGGCTGATGAAGGCCGCGATCAACTGGGCGGTGTGCACGGCCAGGCCGAGGGCCATGATCCGGCCGGCCAGCCGGGCCGCCTTGTCGGCCTGGCGGATGATGAACACCAGATAGCCGGCCGCGCCGAGGAGATAGCACAGCGCGGCCCCCAAGAACAGCAGCGCCGCCACCTAAGCCTCCCCTTTGAGGCGGCCGATGCTGAGCCCGCAGGCCTCCTCGAGCCGTCGAGCCGCCTCCTCAAGGCGGCCCTGGCGCAGGGGCGTGAGCAGGTCGGCCTCGAGAATCCTGGTAAAAAGGGCCTTGTTCTCCGCGGCCGGGCCGCCTCGGGCCAGAACGGCCCGCCTGGCTCGGCGCAGCAGGTCGAGGTAGTCGGCCCAGGCCGGGTCGAACTCTCGGGCCAGGTGATCCCTGATTCGGCCGGCCAGGAGGGGGCTCGCCCCGCCAGTGGAGACGCTCACGAGCAGATCGCCCCGCCTTAAAACGGCCGGGACGATGAAGGAGCACAGCTCGGGCCGGTCGACCACGTTGCACCACACTCCGGCCGCCTCGGCCGCGGCGGCGACGTCTCGGTTGACCGCCTCGTCGTCGGTGGCGGCGACGACGAGCCAGCAGCCCTCGACGTCCGCGGCCTCGAACCGCCGCGCCCGCCACTCGATCCTTTTCCCTGCGGCTGACTCGGACAGCTTTTGGTCCACCGCGGGGGCGACCAAGCGCACCCGCGCCCCGGCCTCGAGGAGCCCCTCGACCTTGCGCCGGGCCACCCGGCCGCCGCCCACGACCAGGCAGAGCCGGCCGGAGAGATTGAGGGCGATGGGATAGGACACGAGGCCAAAGGTACCATTCTTCCAGGGTTTAGGCAAGAAAGCGCCGCGGCCGGAAATACCCCCGCCCCCTTGACAGCGATCTCAGCCATCCTATGCTGACTGACGTGCCGGATAGTGAACGCCAAAGCTCAACCCCTCAGCACCTGGCCTTGACCCACCGGGTCTCGCCCCGCATATCCCAGTGCGCCCTGACCTACTTAGAGCGCCGGCCCATCGACCACCACCTGGCCGCGGCTCAGCACGAGGCCTACAACGCCTGCCTCAGACGCCACGGCCTGGAGGTCATCGAGCTCTCGGTCAATCTGGACCTGCCCGACTCGGTCTTTGTCGAGGACGCGGCCGTGGTCGTGGACGAGACGGCGGTCATGGCCACCATGGGCGTGGATTCCCGCCGGGGGGAGGTGGCCGGCGTGGAGGCCGAGCTGGCCAAGTGGCGGCTCATCGTCCGCATCGACCCCAAAGCCAGGTTGGAGGGTGGGGACGTGCTCAGGATGGGCCGGCGTCTCTTCATCGGCCTCACCTCGCGCACCGACGCCGCCGGAGCGGCCTCGCTGACGGCCATTTTGGAGCCCTTCGGCTACCGGGTTTCGAGAGTGCCCTTGAAAAAGGCCCTTCACCTCAAATCAGCCGTGAGCGCCCTGGACGAGGAGACTTTGATCATCAACCCCTGGGCCGTGGATGCCGAGTTTTTCGCTGGCTTCAGGCTGGTGGAGGCGCCGGTTGAGGAGCCGGAGGCGGCCAACGTTCTGCGGCTGGGCAGAGTCATCTGCCTCCACGCCGGCTTTTTGAGGACCATCGACCTCCTGACCTTCCTGGGTTACGAGGTCGATGCCGTGGACATCTCCGAGCTTTTGAAGGCCGAGGCGGGCATGACCTGCTCGAGCATCATCTTCCGTCGCCCCACCCTCTGCCATAAACCATCTAATACCGTTTTCCCTTTGTGATTTAACTAATGGCGCCACGGTTGATCGAAGACGTCCCCGCGCCCTAGGCTTGAGGCTTTTGAGAGAGGGCCTAGGCCAGGCGAGCATCGAGGCCGGCGGTCAGCGACTTGCGAAGCACCGGAGCAGCCGGTCGAGACGTGCAGCCGAAGAAGGCCTTCAGGCCCGACCGAAAAAGACTTGAGCCTAGGGCAGACTAAAGCTTGTTTGTTTCATTTCAATGGGAAAATGAAATTAGGGAAGCAGCACTAAGGCCTCACCTCAGGGATTGGTTGTCTGAAATCGTGAAAAACGTCAGAGGATCTGGGACAGAAAGAGCTTGGTCCGCTCCTGCTTGGGCGAGGAGAAGAACTCCACCGGCGGGGCTATCTCGACGATCTGGCCGTCGTCCATGAAGACCACCCGGTCAGCCACCTCCCGAGCAAAGCCCATCTCGTGGCTGACGACGATCATGGTCATTCCTTCCCTGGCCAAAGCCCTCATCACGTCCAAGACCTCGCCGATCATCTCCGGGTCCAGGGCCGAGGTGGGCTCGTCAAAGAGCATCACCTTGGGGTCCATGGCCAAGGCCCGGGCGATGGCCACCCGCTGCTGCTGGCCCCCGGAGAGCTGGATGGGATAGACCTCGGCCTTGTCCCTGATGCCGACCTTGTTGAGGAGAAAGTGGGCCTTTTCCTGGCAGGACTTCCGGGGCCGCTTGCGCACGACCCGCTGGGCCAGGCAGATGTTCTGCTCCGCGGTGAGATGGGGAAAGAGGTTGAACTGCTGGAAGACCATGCCCACCTCGGCCCGGACGCGGTTGATGTTGGTCTTGCGGTTGGTCACCTCCACGCCGTCGATGTAGATGTGGCCGGAATCGACCGTCTCGAGCTGGTTGATGCAGCGCAGGAGGGTCGACTTGCCCGAGCCCGACGGCCCGCACACGACGACCACCTCGCCCTTGTCCACCTCGTGGGAGACGTCTTTGAGGGCTTCGACGACCAGCCTGGTCCGAAAAGTCTTGTGGACGTTCTTGACCAGGATCATGGCTTCCTTTTTGATCTCGGCCCTCGGCTCCATCCCCGCTACCTCCTGGCCACGCCAAAACGCCTCTCCATGTACTGAACCAGCATGGACAGGGAAAAGGTCAGGACCAGATAAAGCCCGGCCACGGTGAACCAGACCTCGAAGGCGGCGAAGCTGACGGTGATTATCTCCCGCCCGGCCTTGGCCAGGTCGGTCAGGGCGATGGCCGAGACCAGGGAGGAGTCCTTGATGAGGCTGATGAACTG
>CAYXRH010000352.1:0-4416 GCA_964466355.1 uncultured Thermodesulfobacteriota bacterium | reverse complement strand
CCCTGGCCCAAGTCAACCCTGAGCTGCTTGACGCCGCCAGCACCCTGGGAGCCAATCCGTGGAGGCGGTTCGTGCGGGTCATCGTGCCCCTCAGTCTGCCCGGAATTATCACGGCGTCGGTCTTTATCGTCTCCCTGGTCATGGGCGAGTTCACCACGCCCTCGATCGTGGGCGGTGGGGTTAATCCCATGTTGGCCAATGCCATAAGAACCGAAGTGGACATGTTGCAATGGCCTATTGCGGCGGCTATTGCGGTCGTCTTGAGCGCCATCACCTTGGTGATCGTTGGTCTCCTTTTCCGGGTGGCCGACATTCGCCAACAGCTTTAGAGACGAGCGATGAAAGGGGCGACTCAAATGACGGATCAGAGGTCCATGAACTCAGGATTCTTTAAGCGAGCCTCGGTTCAGGAGTGGCTGGCCAAATACATCCTAGGCGGGATTACGACCGGCTATCTCATGCTTTTATATCTTCCGCTGTTGGTCATCATCATCCTTTCCTTCACCGGCCCGGAAGGCGGCGTGACTTTTCCTTTACGGGGCGTGAGCGGCATATGGTACCAGGAGACGCTGAACAACCATGAGATACGTGTAGCCTTGTGGCGATCCTTTGCCCTGGCCGTGGTGGCCATGTTCATCTCCGTCACTTTGGGGACCATGGCCGCCCAGGTCTTCAGGCGCCGGTTCAAGGGCGACAACTTGGTTTTTTACTTGATTATTTTGGGAATCGTGGCCCCCGGCGTTATCATCGGTCTGGGGCTGGCCCTTTTGTTTCGGCAGCTCAACATCACCCCTCACTGGTACACCACGGGCCTGTTGGCCCACGTGGAATGGACGCTGCCTTTTTGCTTCCTCATCATGGTGACCATGTTCAACCGACTGAACCCCGAGGTGGAGGAGGCCGCGGCGACGCTGGGCGGCGCGCCC
The DNA here is from genome assembly GCA_964466355.1 of uncultured Thermodesulfobacteriota bacterium. Taxonomy (GTDB): domain Bacteria; phylum Desulfobacterota; class Desulfarculia; genus CAYXRH01. Next base: position 3,490 of record CAYXRH010000352.1, on the reverse strand, counting down.
TGGTACGTCTACCGGCACGTCACTCTGCCCATCATGACTCCCGGGCTGATGGCTTCGGCCCTGTTCGGTTTCACCCTCTCGTTTGACGAGGTCCCCAGAAGCCTCTTTGTCATGGGCAGCTCGCCGACCTTGCCCCCCACGGTGTTTGGGACGCTGACCGCCCGAATCGAGCCCAGCCTCTACGCCCTCGGGGCGGTCATCACCGGTATTTCATTGAGCGTCGTCGCCCTCTATTTCATCCTCGGAAGGCGAGTGGCCCGGAAGCGCTGACTTGAGCGGATTTGAGGCGCTGGTTTCCGGCTGTGTCCGATTTATGTCTATCAAGGGAGGCGAGATGAAAGTCCTGGTCACCGGGTTCGGCCTTTTGGGGAGAGCGACGGCCAAACTTTATCAGGAAGCGGGTCACGAAGTGGTGGTCCTCCGCAGTCGGCCCAGGGACGCCGACCCTGAGGATGGGTCGTTTACCTTCGCCTACGCGAATCTGGCTGATTTTCCCCGCCTCCTGTCCCTGATCCGGGACGAAAAAATAGAGTTGGTCGTGCACACCGCGGCCGTCTCCGGCCCCATGGTCCAGACGGATAATCCCTTCTGGACCATCTCGGTCAACGTGATGGGCACGGCCAACGTGTTGGAGGCGGCCCGGATGGCCGGCGTCCGGCGCGTGGTCAACTCTAGTTCCATCGCCGCCTACGGCACGCCGCTCGGTTCTAATTGGGACGAGAACGAAGCCTTTCGGCCCTCAACGGTCTACGGCGCCACCAAGGCGGCCGTGGACGTTTTAGCCGCCGCCTATCGGCGCCAGCACGGGCTTTTCACCGTGTCGCTCCGGATAAGCTACGTCTACGGACCCCGCCGGACGACCGGGTGTTTTCTCCGCCGCATGCTCAAGGAGGCCATGTCGGCTCAGCCGGTGACCTATCCATCGGGGGCCGAGCAGCGATACAACCTGATTTACGTCGACGACGCCGCCAAAGGGCTTTTCCTGGCCGGGACGGCGCCCGAGAAAAACCTCGGCGCGGTCTCTTACAACGTCGGCGCCACCACCGCCACTTCAATTCAGGAGCTGAACGAGACTATGAAATCGTTGTTCCCCAACTCCAAGGTCTCGGTCGGGCCAGGGGTATGGGAGGGCGAGGATCAGGTGATCGGGTATGACTTGACGGCGGCCAAGCGCGACTTTAACTTTGAGCCGGTCTACAGCCTCGCAGAGGGGCTTGAAGTCTACGCGGCTTGGCTTAAAAGGCACCAGTACTGACAAGGAGAGCTGGATCTTCAGCCCGAGAGTGGAGAGGCCATTCAAAACGATCATCCTTCCATGAAGGCTTAATAAGAACGAGAGGATGCCCCATGCCAGCCTACAACATAGCCATCATTCCGGGAGATGGGGTGGGGGCTGAGGTCGTTGCCGAAGGCGTCAAGATCCTGGCCGCCGCGGCTGATAAATACGGATTCAGTTATGACAGCGACAGCTTTGAGTGGGGTTGTGAGTATTATCTGAGCCACGGCGAGATGATGCCGCCAGACGCCCTGGAGACCCTTCAAGCCTACGACGCCATTTTCTTGGGCTGCGTGGGCGACGCGCGAAAGGTTCCGGATCACATTTCGTTGAAATTGCTGCTGGCCATCCGCAAGGGCTTCGATCAGTACGTCAACTTGCGCCCCGTAAAGCTTTATCCAGGCGTGGACACGCCAATTAAGACGGCCACTCCAAAGACGGTTGATCTGGTGGTGGTCAGGGAAAACACCGAGGGCGAATACTCGGCCATGGGAGGGGTTTTCAAGGAGGGCACAAAAGACGCCTTTGCGGCGCAGACGGCCGTGTTCTCCCGAAAGGGCTGCGAAAGGGTGATCCGTTACGCCTTTGATCTGGCCCGAAAGCGGCGGAAAATTGGCCACAACTCCCCGGTGGGGATGGTGACGAACTGCACCAAATCAAACGCCCTCAACTACTCCATGGTCTTCTGGGATTTTGTCTACGCGGAGGTGGCCCAAGACTACCCCGACGTCAAAACCGACGCCGCCATGGTCGACGCCCTGACGATGTGGCTGATCAAAAAGCCCGAGTATTTTGACGTCATCGTGGCCTCGAATCTTTTTGGGGATATTATCACTGATCTGGCGGCGATGCTGCAAGGCGGCATGGGCTTTGCCGCCGGCGGCAACATTAACCCCGAGCGGCTTTTCCCCTCGATGTTTGAGCCGATTCATGGTTCCGCGCCAAAGTACGCCGGCCAGGAAATCGTCAACCCCATGGCCGCAATTGAATCGATAAGAATGATGTTGGAACACCTGGGCGAAGAGGATGCGGTTCAAGGAATTGAGAAAGCCGTGGTTGAGGTGCTCTCTTCAGGAGTGGCGCGAACCGCTGACATGGGGGGCGCTAGCAAAACTCACCAAGTCGGTGACGCCGTCAAGAAAGCACTTTTAAAAACTGACAATCTGGGGAAAGCCGCGGTATGAACCTCAATCTTTCAAGACCCAATTTGGTCGCATTGACGATAGAAAAGCCCTTCATAAAGGTCGGGCTCAGGCTGTTTTCTCTGGAGGATCAATGGGGGATCGAGGCGCCGGTCAATCTGGATTTCAGTCATTTGCCTTGTTGTAAATCTTATTCATGTTCGGAGGGTCATTCATGACGACGGTTGCATCTGTGCAGATGAATAGTGTTCCGGGCGACAAGAATCGAAATCTGAGCAAGGCCTTTGACCTCATCGGTGAGGCCTGTGACAAAGGTGCCGTCCTGACCGTCCTTCCAGAGTTATTTTCGACGGGTTACTGCGTGAAGGATCTGGACATGGATCTGGCCGAACCGATCCCGGGCGAGACGACCCAGCAACTCGAGCGCCTAGCCAAGGAACGCAATGTCTACATATGCGCCGCCATTCTTGAGCACGGAGAAGCGCGGGGCGTCATATACGATACGGCGGTGTTGGTGTCGCCGAGCGGCATCAGCGGCATGTACCGCAAGGTCTTCTTGTGGGACGCCGAGCGAACTCGGTTTAAACATGGGGATTCATTTCCGGTCATCGCCACCAAGTTGGGAACCATCGGAATGCAGATCTGCTACGAGGTGGGCTGGCCGGAGGCGGCCAGAATGCTCAGCCTGAACGGGGCTGATCTTCTTGTTTATCCGGCCGCCTTCGCCAAGGCGAGATACTACGTTTGGGACATCGCCACCCGTTCCCGAGCCGTTGAGAACGGCGTCTTTTTGATCGCCGCCAATCGGTCAGGCCAGGAGGATGAGATAGAGTTTGCCGCTCACAGCAGGATCGTCAATCCCAGAGGGGAAATCATCGCCGAAGCCACCGAGATGGACGAGGTGATAGTGGCGAGCATAGATCTTGACCTGGTTTCAAAGCAGAGAAGGGAGGTCCCCTATCTGCGTGATTATGAGACGACCATATTCCGGGATGCAATAATGAAGTTGTGACCGACTGGCCGCGCCTTGGACCTCGAGTGAGGCCGCGCTGGCGGCGACCAGCTCCCCTTC
>CAYXRH010000351.1:0-4476 GCA_964466355.1 uncultured Thermodesulfobacteriota bacterium | reverse complement strand
GGCCTTGGCCGCGTAAAGCAGAAACACCGTGGGGATGACGCCGCACATGGTGATCCCCTGGGAGGAGACAACCTCGTAGAGGCCTTGGGGATCGAGGGCCAAAACCTTGTCAATGGCCTGGCGATCCTTGAGGCGGGCCGTTTCCACGGGTTCGTAGTGGGTCATGTCCGTGGAGGCGACCATCAAGGCCGAGCCGCCGAACTGATCCACCACCGCGCCCAGGGCCCGGCCGATCTCCTGACAGGCTCTCAAATCAGAGCGGGCCAGGCAGATGGGCACCAGCTTGAAGTCAGGGTTGACCTTTTTCAAAAAGGGCAGTTGGACCTCCAGGGAGTGTTCCTGGGAATGGGCGGCCGCGTCCTCTTCCAAGATGGGGCACTGGGCGAGCAGGGCCTGAGCGAAATCCTCGGCCACATCGACCTGACCGTCTGGCATCAGCCACGCGCCTTTGGTCATGATCGCCGCCGGCCGGCCCAGGCCGTGGTGGTTGGGCCCCATGACGATGACTGTTTTTGGAACCACGACCCGGGCGATGGTCCGGGCCGCCACCTGACCAGAATAAACGTATCCGGCGTGAGGTGAAACCACGCCCAGAGCCGGGCGCGGCGGCAAGCCCTCAAGGGGCCAAAGGCCGGCCACGGTCCTGGTCAGGTCCTGGGGGTTGGCCGGGTAGAACGCGCCGGCCACGACTGGACGCCTGATCATAGCCACCTCCAAGCCTCAACCTCTTCTTTTTCCTAACACACCAGCCTTCACGGCGCAAGAAAGGAGCACTTAAACCAGGACCTCAAAGCGGCTCTGCCCTTGGGCCGGGCCGAGAATGTGTTATATTCACTCGCGCTCGTCTTTAAAAGGGCGCAACTGAGTAATCTGCGGCGGCGCGAAGAGATGGTTTCCCAAAGCCAACCAAGCTTGTTCACAGGGAAAACTGACTTCAGAGGCCCAAGCTACCCCTTTTCAGCCCTGGTGGGCCAGGAAGAGATGAAACGGGCCCTTCTTCTGGCCGCGGTGGATCCTTCCCTGGGCGGGGTGTTGATCACAGGCGAACGGGGCACGGCCAAGTCCACCGCGGCCAGGGGTCTGGCCAGGCTCTGGCCCAGATCAGGCCGCTTCGTCACCCTGCCCTTGGGGGCCACCGAGGACCAGGTCGTGGGCAGTCTGGATGTTGAAGGCACCTTGCAAGAAGGGCGGCTCAAACCGCGGCCCGGACTTTTGGCCCGGGCCGATGAGGGCGTGCTCTACATTGACGAGGTCAACCTGCTCGACGGCCACCTGGCGGTCTTGATCCTCGACGCCGCGGCCAGCGGCTGGGTCAGGGTGGAGCGGGAGGGGCTGGGCTTCACCTATCCCACCAGGTTCGTGCTCGTGGGGACCATGAACCCAGAGGAAGGCCAAATATCGCCGCAACTGGGCGACCGGTTCGGCCTGGCCGTTTCGGTGCGGGCCGAGCTGGCGGCTGAGATGAGGCAAGAGCTGGTCAGGCGGCGCCTGGCCTTTGAGGCTGATCCAGAAGGATTTTTGAGAGCCTGGGCCCCGCAGGAGGAGGCCCTCGGCCAGCGGATAATCAAAGCCCGCGCCAGGCTGCCAGAGGTTGAGGTCGGGTCGGCCGCGTTGAACCTGGCCGGGCGTCTGGCTGCCCAGGTCCGGACCGCTGGCCAGCGGGGGGAGCTGAGCCTCATCAAGGCCGCCCGGGCCTGGGCGGCCTGGCAGGGCCAGCCCCGGGTCGGCCCGGACGACCTGAGGCCAGCGGCCCCCTTGGCCCTGAATCACCGTCTCAGGCCGCCGCCGTGTGCCCCGAGTCGTCCCCAGGGCCGGCCAGCCTTCTCCGACCCGCCTAGGCCCCCTTTGCCGCGGCCCCCTGAACCCGGCGCTGAGCCGCTCCAGACTCCGCCGCGGCCGGCGGGTCAGGCAAAGGAGAGCCCGGTCTGGGGATGGGAGCGGGTGTATCCTTTTAACGAGCCCTTTGCTTTAATCAGCCCGGATCAAGACAAGACCGGAGGCTGGCTGAGGCGCTCGGGTCGGCGGTTGAAGCGGCAATCCCGGGACGGGTCCGGCCGCTACCTCAGGGCCTCTGCAGAGCGCCTCGGCCGACCGGTGGCCCTGGACGCCACCTTGAGGGCCGCGGCGCCGCACCAGAATGAACGAGCCAAGGGGGCTTTGAGCCTCGTCGTCATCGAGGCCGACATCAGGGAGAAAGTCAAAGTCCGCTCCCATGGACGGCTGGTCATCTTTCTGGTCGACGCCTCGGGCTCCATGGGCGCCCATCTGCGCATGCAAGAGGCCAAGACAGCGGTCCTGTCATTGCTGGCCGAGGCCTATCAAAAGAGAGACCGGGTCGGCCTCGTGGCCTTCAGAGGGTCAGGGGCCGAGATTCTTTTGCCGCCGACCAACTCCATCGAGCTGGCCAAAAGATGCCTCGAGGAGCTGCCCACGGGCGGCAAGACGCCCCTGGGCCAGGGCCTGGCCACAGCCTGGCGGATGCTCGAACAGCAGCTCAGACGCGATCCTGAACTGAAACCGCTGCTGGTGGTCCTTTCGGACGGCAAGCCCAACGTACCTTTAAAACCAGGCGCCGACCCGTGGACCGAGCTCCTCGAACTGGCGGGAAGGCTGCGAAGGCCGGGCTTGAGCTGGCTGGTGGTGGACAGCGACTGGGGGCATTATCTCAGCTTTGGTCTGTGCCGCCAACTGGCGGCGCGGCTGGGCGGCCGCTACGTCAAGCTCGAGCAGCTCAGATCCGAGGGCCTGGTGCGCTTGGTCAGGGAGCGCTCGTCAAAGAGGGCCAAATGAAAAACAACGCCTCACCCATCTTCCCTTTCGCGGCCCTAGTCGGCCAGGAGAGCATGAAAACGGCCCTGATACTCAACGTCATCGACCCCTCTCTTTCCGGGGTGCTGATCCGGGGGAAAAGGGCACGGCCAAGACCACGGCCGTGAGAGGGCTGGCCGAGCTGCTGCCCGAGCTGGAGACGGCCGCGGGCTGTCCCTTCAACTGCCCGCCCGCCCCCGCGGCTGAGCTGTGTTTCAACTGCCAGGCCCGCTGGGCCGCCGGCGAAGAGGTCGAGACGGTGAGGATGAAGGTTGAGGTGGTCGAGCTGCCCGTGGGGGCGACCGAGGATCGGGTTCTGGGCACCTTGGACCTGGAGAAAGCCCTGACCACGGGCCGACAGAGCTTTTCGCCCGGGCTTTTGGCCCGGGCCAACCGCAACATCCTTTACGTGGACGAGGTGAACCTCCTGGACGATCACCTGGTGGACGTCCTCCTCGACTCGGCGGCCATGGGCGTCAACACCGTGGAAAGGGAAGGGATTTCGGTCAGCCACCCGGCCCGGTTCACCTTGGTCGGGACCATGAACCCAGAGGAAGGGGAGCTGAGGCCCCAGCTTCTGGACCGTTTCGGGCTGTGCGTGCTGGTCGAGGGGATCAGCGACCCCTTGCTTAGGGCCGAGGTGGTCAGGCGGCGGCTGGCCTTTGAGAACAGTGACAGGAAATTTTTGCGGGCCTGGCGCCGGCAGGGGCGCGACCTCACCCGGCGCATGATCCGGGCCAAGCGGCTGTTGAAACGACTCGAAGTCGCTGACGAGGCCGTGGCCGAGGCGGTGAGGATCTCCCTGCGAGTCGGCACCGACGGCCACCGGGCCGATCTGACCATGATCAAGGCGGCCCGGGCCATGGCCGCTTTTGAGGGCCGGGGTCAGGTCGAGCCTTCAGACCTTGCCGCCGCGGCCCGGCTGGCCTTGCCCCACCGCCTGAGACGCAAGCCCTTTGAGGACATGGTCTTTGATCTGGCTGAGGTTTTGGGGGAGGGTTGAGCGGCCTCAGACCCAAGGCGGAAGTGGAATTGACTGTGAAAATTTAGTATGATGCAATAGAAAAACCGGCCAGGACCGGTGGGTCAAAAAATGGGAGGCAAAACAGCGGAGAAGAGAGCAATCAACTAGGGCGCCCGCGCGGCGTGAGAAAAATGGTTAAAGTTCCTTACATAGTTTGGAAAAATGAGTTTAGCGTCGGCGTGGTGAAGTTCAACCGCCAACACAGAATGATATTCGAGGCCATTAACAGCCTATATGACGCCATGCAGGCAAAAAATGAGCTGCACACCGTACCAAAGACACTAGAGATGCTAACAGAATATACAAAATCTCACTTTATTGATGAAGAAAACTTTATGAGAAAGCGTGGTTTTCCGGAGTATTGGCTACACAAAAAACATCATGAAGAACTGATGGTGAAAACTGAAGAATTTATTAGACAATATCAAAGAGGTCTAGAAGATATCTCCCTTGATTTGCTCCAATTTTTGAAAAACTGGTGGAACCAGCACATCCTTTCAGTGGACCATAAGTATAAACATTTTTTGGGGCTGTAGGTGATATTGCTTTAGGAAATAAGTAAAATGTCACTGGAATTCCCTGAATTAACCTGCCTTAGTCAGTAAAAGTGTTGACAGGTAGAGGCATTTAAGGAAGGAGCCATG
>CAYXRH010000350.1:0-4491 GCA_964466355.1 uncultured Thermodesulfobacteriota bacterium | reverse complement strand
ACGTGGGCGGTCACCAAAAGGTAATACGACCTCTCCGAAGCCGAGCGCATCTGGACCAGATGGGAATGCGCCTCGGCCCTGGCCTTGGCTAAACCATTGTTTGCCTCATCCACGCGACACCTCCCCCTCCGCGGCAAGCTCGAATTAATGGGACTAACTCCGCGGCATTTTATCACCTCTGGGCCGGAAATGAAAAACCGGCCGGCCCTTTGGGGCCGACCGGCCTGGGCGCTCACGCTCGGGGCGCGCTCAGCCTTCCTCTGGGCCGCCCTTGGCTTCGGCGATGATTTTTTCCTGAAGGTGGGCCGGAACCTCGTCATAGTACTCCAGGGACATGCTGAAAGCGCCCCGGCCGCCGGTCATGGAGGTCAAATCCGGGGCGTAGCGCAGCACTTCGGCCATGGGCACCAAGGCCTTGATGACCTGGGAGGCGCCCTTGGCCTCCACGCCCAAGACCCTCCCCCGCCGTGAATTGAGATCGCCGATGACGTCGCCCATGTTCTCCTCGGGAACGACTATCTCCATGACCATGATCGGCTCGAGGATGGTCGACTGGGCCTCGGCGGCCGCCTTTTGGAAGGCCAGCGAACCGGCCACCTTGAAGGCTATCTCCGAGGAGTCCACGGTGTGATATGAACCAAAGACGAGCCTGACCTTGAAGTCGACCATGGGGTAGCCGGCCAGGACGCCCTGGGCGGCCCGTTCGACGATGCCCTTCTCCACGGCCGGGATGAACTGGCGGGGGATGACGCCGCCGGCGATCTTGTCCTCAAAGATGAAACCATCGCCCCGGGCCAGGGGCTCCATGTCAATGACCGCGTCGCCGTACTGGCCCCGCCCGCCGGTCTGCTTCTTGTATTTGCCTTGGATGTAAGTCACTTTCTTTTTTATCGTCTCCAGGTAGGGCACCTTGGGCGTCTTGAGGATCACCTCGCCGCCGAACTTGCGCTTGAGCTTGTCCAGGGTCACCTCCAGATGGACCTGGCCCATGCCGGCCAGAATCATGTCTTTGGTCTGGGCGTCCCGGGTCAGCTTGAGGGTGACGTCCTCCTCCAAGAGGCGCGACACTCCGCTGAAAACCTTCTCCTCGTCGCCCCTGTCCTTGGGGGCGATGGCAAAGGAGATGACCGGTGGCAGGGGCTCCACGGCGGACAGGATGACCTTGTTCTTTTCATCGCAGAGAGTCTCGCCGGTGACGGTCTCCTTTAATTTGGCCACGGCCACCACCGCTCCGGGCAGGGCCTCCTCGATGTTGGCCTGGTTCTTGCCACGCAGGGCGAAGAGCGAGCCGAAGCGCTCCTTGGTCTCCTTGTTGGCGTTGTAAACGGTCGAATCAGAGGTGAGCCGGCCCGAGAAGACCCTGATGATGCTCAGCCGGCCGGCAAAGGGATCGGCCAGGGTTTTGAAAACCAGGCCGCAAAAGGGCGCCTCCTCCTCCGGGGGGCAGACCACCTCGCTCCCGTGCGGCCCCTGGCCCTTGACCGGACCCCGGTCCACGGGGGAGGGCAAAGCGGCCACGATGAGGTTGAGAGCCTGGGGCACGCCGATGTTCTTGCTCGCCGAGGCGGGCACGACCGGCAGAAATGAGCCGGCCAGGACGGCCGCCCTCAAACCCTTGGCCAGCTCGTCCTGTCCGAGGGTCTCGCCCTCCAGGTAACGCTCCAAAAGAGCATCATCGGTCTCGGCGATGTGTTCGATGAGCTTCTCCCTGGCCTCGGCCACCTCGTCGGCCATCTCCTCGGGCGCGGCCGCCTCCACGGCCTTGCCGGAGTCGTCGGCGAGGTAGGCCTTGAGGCTCAAAAGATCAACCAACCCTCTAAACGAGGCTTCGGCGCCGATGGGCAGGGCCACCGGCACTGGCTTGACTTTTAGAACCGAGGACAGAACTTCCAGGGCGCTGTTGAACTCACCCCGCTCCCGGTCCAGCTTGTTGATCACCGCCACCTTGGGCAGGCCAAAGGCGCTGGCAAAGGACCACACCTTCTCGCCCTGGACCTTGACGCCGTCGATGGCGTCGGCGACCAAGACGACCCCGTCCACGCCCTGGAGGCAGGTTCGGGTGTCGTTGAGGAAGTTGTCGTCGCCTGGGGTGTCGGCCAGGTAAAGGCGCTGCTTTTTCCAGTTCAGATCGTGAAAGGCGGCCGAGATGGTGATCTGGCGTTGAACCTCCTCGGGCTCAAAATCCAAAATCGAGCTTCCATTGTCCACCTGCCCGATGCGATTGGTCATCCCAGCGTCAAAGAGCATGGCTTCAGCGAGGCTGGTCTTGCCCGAGCCGCCGTGGCCGATGAGGGCAAAGGTGCGGGTTCTTTGAACCTGTTCGCTCATACTAACGAGCCTCCTGGGGCGATTTTGAGAACGTCAGAGCCCAGCAATACAATCCCCAACCCACCCCGTCAAGAGGATTTCAAGAAGGCGGCGGCCTCTTTATCTTTGGCCTGGGCCGAGGTCAGGAGGCCGCTAAATGAATGGGCTTTATAATCATCGAGTCCGCCCCGCCCGGCTCATGAGCCTCGCGGCGACCCCATTTCCCGGGCCAGGGCGTCCAACTTGGCCCGCATGCGCTGGTGGTGGCTGCCCGGCCAGTAGATTCTGCGGCAATCTGGACAGCGCTGAAAGGCCGGCTGGGTGGCCCAGATGTAATCCGGCACCAGCCCGGCCGCCTCCTGGCGGCTGATCTTTTTCAAGGCGGTGTTGCAGCGCAGGCAGCGGCTCAAAGGGGCCCACCTGGTCGGAGCCAGATCGAGCCGGTCGATCACTTCCCTGAGCTGGGCAAAAGGGTCGTCAGATTCCAGATGCAAGGTCCGGCCGATGACAAGGTCCCTCTCCCTGGTCAAAAAAACGCGGTTATTTACGCGCAGCCGCTTCTCCACCCTGGTCAACCCCGGCCCGAGAAGGACGGTGTCCAGCCCCAGAATCCGAAGCCACACGCTGAGGCGGCCGAGCATCTCATCCGCGGCCAGCTTCACCGCCCCTCTCCCAAGGAAAACCCTTTGCGACCATCACCGCCCCTGGCCAAGACCCTCAGCGCCCGCTGGCCCCCTCGTCCGCGCCCCGGGAGAGCTTCCTCTTCAAGGCCTCGATTCTGGCTCTTATCTTGGCCGGATCATCCGGCTTCAGCTCCAAGATTCGCTCGTAGGCGGCCAGGGCCTCCGCCCCTCGGCCGACCGCCTCCAAAACCTCGGCCAGGTGCTCCTGGATGATGGGGTCGTCAGGGACCATCTTGACGGCTCGCCTGAGCGTCTCCAAGGCCTCATCCAGCCGGCCGAGGCGGTAATAGACCCAGCCCAGGGAATCGGTGATGTAACCCGAATCCGGCTGGTGAAACAGGGCCTGTTGGATCATCTTCAGGGCCTCGTCGAGGCGGACGCCCTGGTCGGCCCAAGTGTAGCCGACGTAGTTGAGGGCGTAGGCGTGATCAGGGTCGAGATTGAGAACCTCCTCCATCCGGGCCAGCCCCTCGGCCCGCCGGCCCAGCTTGTCCAAAAGGACCCCCTGGCGGAAGAGAAGCTCCACGTTTTTGGGATCGAGCTTCAATCCGGCCTCGGTGGCGGCCAGGGCCTCGTCGTAGCGCTTGGCCGTCTCGTGAAGGGAAGCCAGGGTCAGAAAAAGCTCGGGGCGATCAGGCTGATGCTGGAGGGCCTCCTCCACCGAGGCCAAGGCTTCGTCGCCGAGGCCCAGGTCCTCCAACAGAAAGGCCAGCCGCAGACGAGCGCCGAGGTAGTGCTCGGACTCGGGCTTGATCTTCTGGAAGGCTTCGACCGCCTCTTTGGGACGCTGGCCTTCCTCCAAAGCGGCGCCCAGATAGTACAATGCCGAGGGGTTGTCCGGGTCTTGGGCCAGAATTCGTTTAAAAACCGCCGTGGCCTGGTTGTATTTCTGATCCTCCAGGTAGAGGAGGCCCAGTCTGATCCGGCTCTCCTCGCCCTGGCCAGCCCCTTCCTCCAAGATCTCCATGGCCCGGGCTTCATCGCCCTTGTCTAAGTAAAGGCGGGCCAGTTCGTCCCGGGCCCTGGCCAGATGGGGCAGGCGATCCAGAAGGCGGCGGTAGATCTCGGCCGCGGCCTCCCATTTGCCCTGCACGCGGTACAAGCGGGCCAGCTCAAACAGGGCCGCCTCGAAGCGGGGCTTGAGTTCGCTGACCTTTATGTACTCCGCCTCGGCCTCGTCCAGGCGCCCCATCTCGACGTAGATGCGGGCCAGATAATAGTGACCCATCACCACCGAGGGATCGTCGGCCACCAGAGCGGTGAGCAGGTCCACGGCCTCGTCAAAGCGTTTCTGGCGAGCGAGAAGCGAGGCCAGGAAGAGCCGGGCTTCATCGTGGTGCGGCTCCAGGGCCAGAATCTCGCGGTAAGCTCGCTCAGCCTCATCGAGCCGGTTCTTGTTGGCCAGAAGCCCGGCCAGAAGGAGGCGGAGGCGGGTGTCCTTGGGATCTGAGGCCACGGCTTCCTTCGCCGTGGCCAAGGCTTAATAGCTCCGGCCGCTCGG
>CAYXRH010000349.1:3280-4511 GCA_964466355.1 uncultured Thermodesulfobacteriota bacterium | reverse complement strand
AGGGTTCGGACAGGACTAAGGCTCGCTTACACGCGGCCCCGAGTCGAATTCTTCTCCGACGGGGCCGCTTTTCCTTCCGCTCGCCAAGGCCTGTCACCCTCACCCTCAAATTCGTTCGAACAACCAAACCAAAATACTAACTTACTTGAATGATGAAAAATCGGTATCAGGCGCCGTGAAGATCAAGGTCTTCAACGTCGGCTCGTGCAACGGCTGCGACATCGAGGTCCTGGCCTCGGCCATGACCGAGGGGCTGGAGCTGGTCGATGACCCGGCCGAGGCCGACCTTTACCTGGTCACCGGCTCCCTGACGGCGCCAAACGCCCGCCGGCTCAAAAGCCTCAACGGCCGCGCCGCCTTGCGGCCGGTGATCCTCGTCGGCGCCTGCGCCGTCAGCCAGCGCCTCTTTGTGCCGGCCGCGGAGGACATCGATCAGTTCGAGTTCCTGGACAAAAAGCGGCGCCGGGCCGTGTGCGGCTGCCCGCCCTCGCCCCGGGAGATCGCCGCCGCTTGTCGATGAACCAGGCCAGGAAGCACGAGGATAAAGCTTGGCCAAAGAGTTGAAAATCTACGACTTCCCCGAGGTGTACCGCCTCGAGCTGGATCTGGGCCGAGACGACCGGGTCCGGGCGGCCGAGCTGATCCACGGCTTCTCCTACCGCCCCCTGGAGCGGCTCATCGCCGGCGGGCGCAAGACAATCCACGAGACGATCTACATCGTCGAGCGCATCTGCGGGCTCTGCTCCCACGCCCACACCACCGCCTTCTGCCAGGCCGTGGAAGAGTGCTTTGGCCTTCGCCCGCCGGCCGCGGCCCGGGCGGTCCGCTCCCTGACGGCCGAGCTGGAAAGGCTCAGCGACCATCTTCTTCACCTGGGCGAGGTGGCCCACGTCATTAACGAAGAACGGCTCTTCAAGGCCGTCTGGGCCCTGAGGGGCCGAGCCACCCACCTCACCCAAAATCTCATCGGCCAGCGGGTCCATTTCGGCATCAACTCCATCGGCGGGGTCAACCGCGCCCCCAAAGCCGTGGACAGAGAGGCGGCCTGGGGCTCGCTGCCCCAGCTCAAGGCCGGGGCGGCCAGAATCCAGGAGATGTTCGCCGCGCAAGGCCGCGGCAAGCTGGCCGGCCGCGGCTTCTTCAAGGCCGAGTTGGGCGCCTTGGAAGGCTCCGGCCCCAATCTGCGGGCCTTTGGCGACGGGCGCGACGTCAGGCTGGATCGGCCTTACGC
>CAYXRH010000349.1:455-3270 GCA_964466355.1 uncultured Thermodesulfobacteriota bacterium | reverse complement strand
GCCTTACGCCGCTTACGGGGCCGTGGTTTTGGAGCCAGTGGTCGCCCGTGAGGGCGACGCCTGGGCCCGGGTGTGGGTTCGTTTGAGAGAGTTGAGCCAGTCGCTGAGCATCATCGAGCAGCTTCTGGCTAACTTTCCAGAGGGAGAATTGGTCCACCGGCCCGACAAGGCCCGGCTGATCAAGCCCGAGGCCTCCTCCAGCGTCGAGGCCCCCCGGGGCGAGGACGTCCACGCCGTCGGCCTCTCAGCCGAGGGCCTCGTCACCAAGCTGTCCATAATCGTGCCCACGTTGCGGAGCATCCCCCCTCTGGAAGAGGCCTTGAAGGGTGAAAAAGCTGAGGACGTGGCGGCCATCGTGGCCAGCTTTGATCTCTGCCTGGCCTGCCGGGACGGCACGTGAGCGCCAGACCGCCCACAATCGATCCCTCTCTCTGCTCCGGCTGCCTGGCCTGCGAGGAGAACTGTCCCAACCAGGCCCTCAGGGCCGGCTGGTCGAGGGGGGTTTTGGAATTGCGATTCGACGCCGGGCGTTGTATCTTTTGCGGGCGGTGCGCTGAGGTATGTCCGGCAAAAGCCATCACTTACGCTGAAGAATCCTTAGGCCCCCTGGGCTCTGTTCTGCAAGTCGTCATCGCCGAGATCGAGGGCCTGGCCTGCCCAGGATGCGGCGCCTGGTTCGCGACCCTCAAGGGCCTTGAGCGGCAAAGCCAGGTCCTGGCGCGCGTGGACCGCGACTTCTCCAGCCCTCGCGGTCAGCTCTGCCCCCGCTGCCGCCAGGAGGCGGCCGCCCGAGCCAGGCAACTGGCCCTCTGGGGCCGGAGGAACGGTTGAAAGCTTACATCATCCGCCGAGTTTTGATGCTGCCCCTGGTGCTTTTAATGGTCGCCACCCTCGTCTTTTTCCTGACCCACGCCATCCCGGGCAGCGCCATCCGCATTCTGCTCGGTCCCCACGCCGGCGCGTCCCAGATCGAGCAGGCGACCAGGGAGTTCGCCCTGGACAAGCCCCTGCCGGTCCAATACGGCATCTACATGAAAAAGCTCTTCCACGGCGACCTGGGCATGTCCATCGTCTCCCGCCGCTCGGTGGTCAAGGATTTGCTGACCTACTTCCCGGCGACCATTGAGCTGAGCATGACCGCCCTGATTGTGATCATCATCGTCGGCGTGCTCTTGGGAGCCGTGTCGGCCATCCACCGCTCCGGCCCGCTGGACATGTTCGCCCGGGGGGTGGCCGTGGGCGGGGTGGCCATGCCCCAGTTCTGGCTCGGTCTGATGTTCATCCTCATCTTTTACTATTGGACCGGGCTTCTGCCCAGCGGAGGCCGGCTGGATCTGACTCTGTCGCCGCCGAGGACCGTCACCGGGATGTACATCCTCGACAGCCTCCTGACCGGCAACTGGACCACCCTGTGGAACTCCCTGGTCCACATCTTTCTGCCGGCCACGACCCTGGCCCTGACCAACATGTCCACCACCACGGCCATGGTCCGCTCCTCGATGCTCCAAAGCATGAGCCAGGACTACATCACCATGGCCCGGGCCTACGGCTTCTCCAACGCCAAGGTCCACTACGTTTACGCCCTCAAGAATTCGCTCATCTCGGCCGTCTCGGTCCTGGGCCTGACCACGGGCTATCTTTTGGGCGGCACGGTCCTGGTGGAGACGGTCTTTGACTGGCCCGGCATCGGCCTCTTCGCCTCCCAGGCCATCCTCAACGTGGACTACGCGCCCATCATCGCCGTGACCATGCTCGTCTCCTTTGTCTACGTGGTCATGAACCTCATTGCCGACATCCTTTACGCCGTGTTGGACCCCAGGATCAGATACTGAGGCGAAGGCAGGAGAGAAGCTTTGGCCCGAGGCGCAAAAGAGCCCCAAAAAGACAGCAAGTTGAACTACGCCTGGTACATCGTCCGCAGCTCGCCGCTGTCCCTGCTGGGCATCATTCTGGTCACCTTCATCATCATCCTGGCCCTCTTCAGCCCCTGGATCGCCACCCACGACCCCTATTTCATCGACTTCGAAAAATCATTTCAGCCGCCCTCACCCGCCCACTGGTTCGGCACCGACGACCTGGGCCGCGACGTCTTCAGCCGCATCGTCTACGGCTCGCGCATCTCGCTCAAGATCGCCTTCGTCGTCGTCAGTCTTGCCGCCACCTTTGGCACCGCCCTGGGCATGTTCAGCGGCTACGTCGGCGGCCTCATCGACTTGATCCTGATGCGCATCGTGGACACGTTCCTGGCCATCCCGGCCTTCATTCTGGCCATGGTCGCCACCGCGGCCCTGGGGCCGTCCCTGACCAACGTCATGCTCGCCCTGGCCCTGACCTGGTGGACCTGGTACGCCCGCATCGTCCGGGGCGAGGTTCTGCGGTTGAAAAATCTGACCTTCATCACCGCCGAGGAGTCGCTCGGCGCCCGCCTGCCCCGCATATTGTTCCGCCACCTCCTGCCCAACTGCGTCGGACCGGTGGCCGTTCAGACGACCCTCCAACTGGGCCTGACGGTGCTGGTCTCGGCGGCGCTGAGCTTCCTGGGTCTGGGCGCTCAGCCGCCCATGCCGGCCTGGGGGCTGATGATCGCCACCGGCCGCCAGTACTTGCCGGACCAGTGGTGGATGACCACCTTTCCGGGGATGATGATCTTTCTCCTGGTCATGGGCTTCATCCTCATCGGCGACACCATCCGGGACGTCCTGTCCCGCGACATCCAGTAGGCTGAAAGCCGTGGCCGACGACCAGAAACTCCTGGACATCCACAATCTGACGACCCATTTCATCACCTACCGCGGCGTGGTTAAGGCGGTGGAGA
>CAYXRH010000349.1:0-445 GCA_964466355.1 uncultured Thermodesulfobacteriota bacterium | reverse complement strand
GGTGGAGAATGTGTCCTACGACGTCGGGCCAGCCGAGGTCGTGGGCCTGGTCGGCGAGACCGGCAGCGGCAAGACGGTGACCGTGATGTCGGTCCTCCGCCTCATCAAACCGCCGGGCCGGATCATGGGCGGCCAGGTCTGGTTCCAGGGCGAGGATCTCATGGCCCTGCCCGAAGCCGAGATCAGAAAGCGCATCCGGGGCCGGCAGATCTCGATGATCTTCCAAAAGCCGATGTCGTCCCTCAACCCCGTCTTCACCGTGGGCCGGCAATTGACCGACGTCATCCGGCTCCACTTCAAGGACTCGCCCCCGGAGGCCCGCCACAGGGCCGTGGAGAACCTGGCCGCCGTGGCCCTGGCCGAGCCGGAGGAGGTCTTGTCCAAATACCCCCATGAGCTCAGCGGCGGCATGCAGCAGCGGGTCATGATCGCCATGGCCCTGGCC
>CAYXRH010000348.1:0-4525 GCA_964466355.1 uncultured Thermodesulfobacteriota bacterium | reverse complement strand
GTGCGGCCGCATCTGCGTCCACCCCTGCGAGATGAAGTGCCGCCGCGGCGAGCTGGACGAGCCGGTGGCCATCAGGGCCTTGAAGCGCTACGCCTCGGACCAGGGTTACGCCGTGGCCCCGAGCCGGAGCGAGCCCTTCCCCGTCACCCGCTCGCAAAAGGTGGCCGTGGTCGGGGCCGGTCCGGCCGGGCTGACCTGCGCCTACTTTCTGCGCCGCATGGGCTACCCGGTGAGCGTCTTCGAGGCCAAGGACCGGGCCGGGGGCATGACCGCCGTGACCGTGCCCGAGTTCCGCCTGCCCCGCAAGATCATCGAGCAGGACGTGGGCTACATTGAAAGCTGCGGCGTGGAGATAAACTACAACTCGCCCATCGACCGCCATCACACCGTCTTGGATTTGAAGGAAGAAGGCTACGCGGCGGTGTTCATCGCCGCCGGGGCCCAGGCGGCCCGGACGATCAACGTTCCGGGCGAGGACTTGAAGCCTAAGGGCCTAATGTACGGCCTGGAGTTCTTGACCCGGGTCAAAGGGGGCCAGAAGGTCGAGGTCGGCGAACGGGTTTTGGTCATCGGCGGCGGCAACGTGGCCATGGACGTGGCCCGCACGGCCCGCCGCCTGGGCGGCTTGGAGGTGCGGGCCGTCTGCCTGGAGAGCCGGGAGGAGATGCCGGCCTGGGCCAAGGACATCGAGGAGGCCACGGCCGAGGGCGTCATCATCGAGAACTCCTGGGGGCCGAAGCAGGTCCTGGTCGTCGAGGGCCGGGTCAGCGGCGTGGAGTTCGTGCGCTGCACCTCGGTCTTTGACCTGGACGGCCGCTTCGCCCCGACCTACGACGATTCCGTGCGCCAGAGCTTCGAGTGCGAGACCCTCATCATCTCCATCGGCCAGGCCCCGGACCTGAGCTTCATCACCGAGGAGGAGGGCCTGGAGCGGGCCAGGTGGGGGGCCTTGACGGTGGACGCCAACACCCTGGCGACCAACGTGCCGGGCATCTTCGCCGGCGGCGACTTCACCGCCGGGCCGACCTTTGTCGTCAAGGCCGTGGCCGCGGGGCAGCGGGCCGCGGTGGCCATCGCCAAGCACCTCGCCGGCGACACCTCCCGGGTGCTCATCGCCGACGAGAAGACGGCCCTGGGCGTGGAGCCGGCCCGCCTCTCCCAGGAGGAGGAGACGGTGCCCCTGACCGGCCGGGTGGAGCTGCCCCAGGAGGACGTCCGCGACCGTGTCCGCGACTTCAGGGAGGTCGAGGGCGGCTACACCGAGGTCCAGGCCTGGGAGGAAGCCCGACGCTGTCTGAGATGCGATCTGGAGGGCGAGTGAAAAGATCCGGGCCCGGCTTCGTGGGCGCGCCGTAATCAAGGCGAGGGGAGAATCTCAATGATCCGCTCAATCACCCAGGCCAAGACGGATGAGGAGCTCAAGAGGCTTTTAAATGGCTTGACCAGCCTCTTTGTGGTCGGCTGCGGCACCTGCGCCACCCTGACCCGCACCGGCGGCGTGGAAGAGGTGGCGGCCATGCAAAAGAAGCTTCAAGGCATGGGCAAGATGGTCACCGGGACCACGGTCGTGCCCGTGGCCTGCGACGAGCTGAGCCACGAAATATTGGCCGAGCACCGCTCCGGCCTCGACGCCGCCGAGGCCCTGGTGGTCATGACCTGCGCCTTTGGCGTCCAGACCCTGGGCAGCCAACTCAAAAAAATGGTCATCCCGGCCCTGGACACCCTTTTCATCGGCAAGGAGACCGGCGCCGGGGTCTTCCAGCAGGTCTGCCAGCAGTGCGGGGAGTGCATCATCGGCGAGACCGGGGGTCTGTGCCCGGTGACCTCGTGCCACAAGGGCCTGGTCAACGGCCCCTGCGGCGGGACCAACAACGGCAAGTGCGAGGTGGACGAGAACAAGGACTGCGCCTGGACTCTCATCTACAACCGCCTCCAGGAGCTGGACAAGCTGGATCTGATGCGGCGCTTGCAGCCGCCCAAGAATTACAACGTCGAGCCGCAGCCGGGCAGGTTCATCCTGCCCGAGGGCTGATCGACCGGCGCGAGGGGATCAGCGTCTTAAAGGGGGCCTAAGGAAATGGCGGCCAGTTTCAAAGAGGTCCTGGACTCGGGAGAGTTCGTCGTCACCGCCGAGGCGGCGCCGCCCAAGGGGACCAATCTGGAAGGTTTCATCCACCACGTGGGGCTCTTGAAGGACAAGGTCCACGCCCTCAACGTGACCGACCATCAGTCCTCGGTGATGCGCTTCCCCTCCCTGGGCGGGGCGATGATCATCCAGGAGAAGGGCGGCGAGCCCATCCTCCAGATGACCTGCCGCGACCGGAATCGGCTGGCCTTGCAGGCCGACCTGCTCCTGGCCTATTCCCGGGGCGTCAGAAACGTGTTGTGCCTCACCGGCGACTCGGTCGTCGTCGGCGACCACAAGGAGGCCAAGGGTGTCTTTGACCTGGATTCGAGCCAGCTTTTGAAGATCATCCGGACCATGGAAAAGGGCGGCGACGCGGCCGGCAACAAGCTCGACGGCTCGTTCAAGATGTGCGCCGGAGCCATCGTCACCCCCGAGGCCAACCCCCTGGCGCCGCAGCTCATAAAGTTTGAGAAGAAGATCGAGGCCGGGGCCGAGTTCATCCAGACCCAGGCGGTCTACGACCTGGACGGGTTTAAAGAGTTCATGGACTACGCCCGGCAGTTCGAGGTCAAGATCCTGGCCGGGATAATCCTTCTGACCACGGCCGGCATGGCCCGCTTCATGAACAAGAACGTGCCCGGGGTCGTGGTCCCCCAAAGCCTCATCGACGAGATGGCCGCCGCGCCCAAGGGCAAGGCCCTGGAGACCGGCATCAACATCGCCGGGCGGATGATCAGAAAAATAAAAGACGAAAACATCTGTGACGGCGTGCACATCATGGCCATCGGCAAGGAAGAGACCGTGCCCGATATCCTGAAAGCGGCGGGGGTGGGGATAGGATAAGGCCGTCCTTTAAGTGGGGTTCACAACAGGCTTTCGAGGACGACCGACGTTTTCTGCTCCAAGGTCTAACTCCGTTTCTTCATGGTTAATCTCTTCCCTTTGAGACAGCTACAACTTCTCTTTTATTTTAAGCTCCTCCTAAATGGAGAGCAGGATGTTTTAGAGGTGGCTCAATAGATGGGGGCAGAGGTCAAGCCTCAAAGTCGGTGTAAAAAGGGTTGACAGGGGACAGGTCACCAGCATCATTGATTTAATTGCTTGACAGAACATGAGATTAGCTATTTTATTAGTTTCAAAAGAGTATCCTGTATTGTCAGCGCTTAAGGGGGGTAAAAGATGCAAATTTCAAATTTTATTATGATCTTAGCCGTGGTCGTATCGCCTCTAGTAGCTGTACAGGTACAGAAATACATTGAGAGGGCGCGGGAAAGATATAGGCGCAAGTTCGGCATTTTCCAAACGCTCATGGCGACCCGGCAAAACCGCGTGTCATTGGCGCATGTCCAAGCCTTAAACATGATACCTCTCGAATTCTATGGCACAAAGTTGTACAAGTTCAGGCATCAGAGACGATCAGAAAAGGATGTTGTATCAGCATGGAAAATATATTTGGATCACCTACAACAGCATTTTGACGATAAGTCATTTGAAATATGGAATAATAAAAGAGAAGATCTTTTTACCGAACTGCTGGATACTATGTCAAAATCTTTAAATTTCAATTTTGATAAAGTTGAATTGAAGCATCATATATACAGACCCCAAGCCCACACCGATGAGGAAATGTATCAAGGATTATTGCGCCTTTCTATAATTGACATACTTAGGGGTAAGAAAGCAGTACCGATAGAAATAGTGTCGATACCCGTCGAAGAAAACGATTTAAAAGAACAGCGTAATCTACATACGAAATTAACAGAATGTTTGGATGGAAAAACGTCAATTAAAGTGTTGTTGAAGCCTACTGAAAATGATTAGATTGTACAATGACAGTAATTATCTGACACCCGCCGCGGGAGGCCCGGACAACAACAAAGTTGTTGTCCGGGCGCCGAAGGCGCGAGCGGTTTTCTGCTCGGGTGATGGTTAATTGATGTGATCGCTGGCAAGGCGTCGGCGTAAACCGCTTGTAGCTTTGCGACCTGGACAACTTTTTTGTCCAGACCACCCCAGACAAATAGACCCGTGGCGCCAGGGTCACACCTCTGGCGCTCTTTTAACAAGCAAACTTTGGCCCGCCCGTGCTTCAGGCCGCCTCGGCTGGCTGTCAGGGGCGCAGCCCTGACAGCACGAGCAACTGTGGGTTGAGCGGTTGGAAGCGTGGTGCCAGGGCTGCGTCCCTAGCACTTTGCCGCAGGCAGGCGGGCGCGTGTCCCGTGCGGATCAAGACATGGCCAAACAAGCTTGGCCAGGCCACCCTGGCCTTGGCTCAGCCTTTTCAGCCGTGCTGTCAGGGGCGCATGTCCAGCCGGGCACATGGGTAACACTTTATACCAATCAGCGTTCTAAGGAGTAATCTGTAGATAAGGGTAGTTAGTAAGGGTTCTGAGTTTG
>CAYXRH010000347.1:0-4549 GCA_964466355.1 uncultured Thermodesulfobacteriota bacterium | reverse complement strand
GCCTCCAGGTTTTTCAGCTCAGCGGCCATCTGGCGCACCTTCTCCGGAACCTCCCTCACCCCGGCCGCCTTGAGCCTCTCGGCTTGGAGCCTGATCTCCCGCCTCAAGCTCTGGGTCTTGGCCACCAGAATCTCCCACGCCTCCGTGGCCTGGGCCAGCTCCTGCTCCGGGTCCGCCAGGCCGGGCACGTCAACGCCCAGGGAGATGAGGCTGGGGCTTTTGCCCGAGCTCAAGAGGTGGGTCGTCTCCAGGGCCTGGCCGACGCTTATGTGGGAATTGATGACCCGGCCGTCCTCGGCGACGAGATAGACCCGGCCGCCGACCCGGATTTTGGAATCAACTATCTCGGAGTTGACCACCAGATCGCCGAGGCATTCGATGTCTGACTTCCTGATCAAGGAGGCGCTGACGCTGCCGCCGGCCACGACCTTGGCTCCCATGACGCCCCATTTGACCTCCAACGACTCGGCCACCACCACCTCGGTCTCTGTCTCCAGGGCGCCCACCTTGGCCGCCTCGGCCTTGAGCTTGAAGCCCGAGCGGACCGAGCCGGCGACCCTGACCAGGCCCTTGAACTCGACGTGTCCGGTGTTGTAGTCGATCTCGTCAGCGTCAAAGAGGTCCAAGACGGCCAGCTTGCCCGGCTTGACCTCCACGACCAGACCCTTCTCCACGGCCACCAGATCGCGGCCGGCCCGCATGACCCGTTTGCCGGCCCGCAGGGTGGGCCGATACGGCTTTTCGGCCGGGAGGATGGTCCCGGTGACCGTCTTACCGGACTTGCCGAAGACCGGCTCAACGATGCGGGCGATGGCCTGCCCGGCCTCCACCTCGGGCAGGGCCCCCCGGTCTCGAAAGTCCATGTGCCCCTTGGCGTCGGTCCGGCCGATGACCCGCTCGCCGATGTCGACCAGGTAGTCGATCCGCCCGTCCCGACCGGGCTTGAGGGGGGTTCCTTGGGCGATGATGACCTTGCGGAGTGATTGGCCCTCCAGGAGCCGGGGGATGACCTGGTTGGGGTCCCAGGACTTGACCAGGCCGTGGCGCACCCCTGAGCTTCGAATCAGCTTGGCGATGTAAAGCCTCAGCTTCGAGGCGTCCCACTCCCCCTCGAGATCAGCCAGGGAGCCTTCCAGCCAGGCCTCCATGGCGTCAGGGGAGACGACCACGCTGAGCGGTTTGGCTTCAGAGACGTCGTTCATTTTTCTTAAGCTATCTCAAGCCGCCTTTGAGGGCAAGACCTTGAACAATCGGGGAGGGTGATTATCTTTTCCATGACGGGCCGTGGGCGCCGGCGTGATGAAAATGAGAGCAAAGGGGGACTGACATGTTCGAGCTGACGCCTTTTAGACGCCGAGAGCTGAGCGGGCTTCGACGCGACTTTGAGGGGCTGCTCGACCGCTTCTTCGAAGACTGGCCCCGCTGGAGGGAGAGCGGCCAGTGGTGGCCCTCGGTGGACGTGGCCGAGGACAAGGACAAGCTGACCGTGACCGCGGAGGTGCCCGGTCTGGAGGCCGAAGACATTGACATCTCCTTGACCGGCGAGACCCTGACCATCAAGGGCGAAAAGAAGCGCGAGAGCGAGGCCAAAGAGGAGAACTACCACCGCGTCGAGAGGAGCTATGGTTCGTTCGTGCGCTCCTTCCGTCTGCCGGCAGAGGTCGATCCAGATAAGGTCAAGGCCAGTTACAAGAAAGGGGTCTTGACTTTGACCCTGCCCAAGGCCGCCGAAGCCAAGAGCAAGAAAATCCACATCGAAGCCAAGTGATCTGAAGCTTCGCTGATTCCAAAGCCGGGCCTTCAAGGCCCGGCTTTTTTGATGCCCAAACCCTGAGCCGACGTTTTCTCGAGGGCCAGGCCGTCGTGGCCATGGTGATTGACAAAAAGTGCTATGCTTGGCCCTAAGAGAGGAGAAGAATGATGGCTGAATGCCCTGTCCGCTCAGAGGACTCCCCAGGGCTCGGGCGCGGACGCCCGGGCCAGATCGCCCCAGGAGAAGAGGCCTTGGTGGCCAGGTTGATCCAAAGCCTCGAATTCCCGGCGGCCGAGATCGAGGAGGTGGTCGTCGGCCGCCGCTTCGTCGGCGTGCGCTCCCGAGACCGCGTCGGGCTGGCCTCGACCCTCGGCGCGCGTCCTAATTCAAACGAGGAGAGGCTCGTCAAGGACATGAAAGGATGGCCCCTGAAGCGAGCGGCCGGGCTTCTTCGCCAGGGCCGAGGTTTTATTTTGAGCCTCGGTCTGGCCGCCCTCAACGGCGGCTTTTCGCCGCCGACCTCTCCGGCGGCGGTCAATGTCAGCCATCTGCTCTCAAGCCTGGGGCGGGGCAAGGAGGTCCTGGTGGTCGGAGATTTTCCCTTCACCTCCCAAGTCGAGCGAGCGGCCCGGCGATTATACCTCCTGGAGCTGAAAGACGTTCCCGGCCGCCTGGCCGAGGCCGAGTGGGCCGCGGCCCTCAGCCGCTGCCAGGTGGCCGCCATCACGGCCACCACCATTCTGACCCGTTCCCTGGCCCGATTCATTGGGTTGTCCCCCCAGGCGACCAGGATTCTTGTCGGTCCCTCGACGCCGTGGGCTGAGGTTTTGTTTGAGCTCGGCGTGGACGTCCTGGCCGGCAGCGTGATCACCCGGCCCCAGGAGGTTCTTGAAGCCGTGGCCCGGGATTTGAGCTTTCGGGAGATCAAAAGAGCCGGGGCGCGGCCGGTGCTCTGGGCCAGGCGGCCGGAGTTGATAAAGGGGCTTTTTCAGACCGAATGATCGCGGCGGGCTCGAGTGACCAGGTGGTGGGCCGCCCTCAAAGGCTCGGGGAGGCGGAATTTTAGAGCCAGGCTCAAGATCAGGTCGCAGGACCAGTCCAATTCGGCCCGCTGTCCGGGCGAGACAAAGACCGGCTTGACCCCGCGGCGGGTTCTCAGGGCCCGGCCGATGACTTGACCCGTGGTCGGGTGGCGGATCTCCGCCCCGAGGCCGCGCTCGGGGCCCAAAGGGCCAAAGCGGCCGAAAAGGAGGCTCTTGGCGCAGCCGATGGTCGGGCGCTCGAGCCACAGGCCGAGGTGGGCGGCCAGGCCCAGGCGGCGGGGATGGGCCTGGCCCTGACCGTCGAAGAGGACGACGTCTGGCTCAATTTTGAGTTCGGCCAGGGCTTTGATGAGGGCTGGTCCTTCGCGGAAGGTCAACAGTCCGCTCACATAGGGGAAGTTGATCCGGCTCCAGGCCAGGGATTGGTCCTCGACCCGGCCCCGGACCAGATCCCAGACGATCACGCCGGCGATGACCAGATTGGCCTTGAGGTCGTAGGCCGCGTCAGCTCCGGCCACCAGATTGAGCCTTTGCGGCGCCGGAGCGGAAATGAGCCGTTCGGCGAGGCGTCTTTGGAGAGCCACCGCTTCCGAGGGGCTTAAATTCCAGGCATGCAAGTCGATCAGGTTCACAGCTCTGAGTTGGCGGCCAGGGCCGCCTGGGCAAAGGGAGGATTCAAGACCAGACCCTGGAGCTGGAAGCGGCTCATTTGGAGCTGCCCCCAGCGGCCCGACCACTGGGTGGGGAGAACAAAGGGGCCAAAGGACTGGAATTGACTCAGAATGATCTTCTGCTCAGACAGCCGGGCCTCGACCAGGCGGTCGTGACTGAAGGCGAGGCTCAGCTCCCCACCCGGACTGACCGAGGCTCTGAGGCCGTCCGGTCCGCTCTTCCGCCAGGCCAAGTCCGCCGCGGCCAGAGGCAGGAGCAGGGCGGCCCTCTCCAGCCAATCCCCTTTTCTGGCCGCCTCGAAATCAGCTTCGAGGGGGCGGCCGTTGATGCGCCGCCAGGCTTTCGGCCCCGCCCAGCCGGCCTGGGCCAAGCGGATCTGGAAGCCGAAAAGCACGATCCTCTGTCCAACGGCCCGACCGCGGTTAGGGATGAGGATCGTCTCGGCGCCTGATTTGAGCGGCAGGCCCCAGACCGGGCTTCTGGCCAGGCCGAAGTAGTAGATCGATTCCGCGGCCGGCCAATCAGGGCCAAAGGCGGCGATGAGGGCCTGTTTCAAAGCCCTGGGCAGACCCGGCGGCCAGGCCAGGCGCCTTGACTGGCCGGCCTCGATGAAACCCGGTCTGGAGCCCTGGTCAGTGAACTTTCGGGAAATCTCGGGCGAGGAGATGAGCGGCGGCTGGAAGTAGAGCGAGGCCAGGATCACCGCCGCCAGGGTCAGTGGAAACAGCAATTGCATGAGCCAGTGGGTCATCCTCATCTTTGCCCTCGCTTCCACTTAAGGGAGGGGGTGAATTCTTGGCTGGCCAAGGCGACGATAGAAGATGGGTTTCCGCCCATTTAGCCTCCAAGCCGGCCGCCCCAGGCGGCCGGGACTAGACAACGCTCCGAAAACTATACCAAACTTTACCGGGGTCACACAACCCGGTTGACAAGCGGTCAGTCTTTGGGCTAAAAAGGAATCTGACCCCTTTTCCAAAGGGCCAACTCGTTGCGCCAAGGCTTTACCGTCATCCTCGTGCCGTCTGGAGGCAGCCACGTCCGCAAGATGCGGGTTCGTTCGTGGCTGTTAGCTGGTCTGTGC
>CAYXRH010000346.1:0-4574 GCA_964466355.1 uncultured Thermodesulfobacteriota bacterium | reverse complement strand
CCCATGCCCAGAACAATGGACAGGAACATGGTGAACAAAAGCACCAGCCAGAGCTGCCCCATGGAGATGTCAATGATGATGTAGCTCAACCGCCAGTCCAGACCAGTGATGCGGACCGAGCCGATGATGATGCCGGCGCAGGCGCAGGTCATGGTCAGGGGGATGGTGCTGCGGATGGCGCTTTCCAGGGCGGAGATCAGCCGCAGGGGCGTGAGCCGGGTGACTCGGCGAATGAAGCTCAGGGCAAAGGTGGCCACGATGGCGGCCATGGCCACGAAGATGATGCTGTAGCCCAGGGCCAGGACGACGATGATCAGGATTAAAGGTGAGGCCAGATAGCCGTTGCGGATGAGAATGCCCTTCACCTTGGGCAGGTAGCGCTGGGGGACCGTTTTGAGCCCCATCTTGATCGCCCGGAAATGGACCACGGCGAAAATGCCCAGGAAGTAAATGACGGCCGGGATGGTGGCGGCGATGGCCACCTCCAAATAGGAGACCCCCATGAACTCGGCCATGATGAAGGCCACCGCCCCCATGACCGGGGGCATGAACTGTCCGCCGGTGGAGGCGGTGGCCTCCACCCCGGCGGCAAAGGGCGAGGAGTAGCCCATCCTTTTCATGAGGGGGATGGTGAAGCTGCCGGTGGTGACCACGTTGCCGATGGCGCTGCCCGAAAGGGTGCCCATCAGGGCGCTGGAGACGACCGCCGCCTTGGCCGGACCCCCGATCTTGTGTCCGAAGAGGCCGAAGGCCAGCCGGGTGAAGAACTTGCCGGCGCCGGTGTTCAGCAGAAGGGCGGCGAAGATCAAAAACAAGACCACGTAGGCGGCCATGACCGAGACCGGAATGCCGAAGATGCCCTCCTCCTCCACGAAGAGCACGGTGACGACGTAGTTCCAGGAGTGGGGCGGGCCGCTGAAGACACTGACGAACTTGTCGGTGTAGACCGCGTTCGTTAAAAACAGCATGCTGACCGCGACCATGAGCCAGCCGATGGAGCGGCGGGTGCCCTCCCAGATCAAAGCGATCAGGGCGCAGCCCAGGACAAAGTCCAGAGGGGTGAGGTGGGCGATCTTGAGGTGCCAGTCCTCGTGTTGCCACAGGATGTAGACCGTGATGAAGAGGGTGAGCAGGACCCAGGCCAGATCCAGCAAGGTGAACCGGCTCATCCTCCCTTTTTTCCGGAGAGGGTAGATGAGAAAGATCAGAATCTGGGCCGCGCCCAAGTGAAGGGCCTTGAAGACATAGCCTGGCGGAGGGCCCAGCATGCCCACGTAGAGATGATAGAGCACCATGAAGATGGCGATGACGGCGATGGCGAAGTGCCGCACCTTGGGCAGGCGGGCCTCGGTGGCGCAGAGGATGGCTTCCAGGGAGGTGCGGTTACTCATGAAATTCTGGCCTTCTTCAGCGCCGGCCTTTGACCCGGCCAAAATCAAAGCGGCCTCAAGGCGTCGTCATGGGGCCGCCGCCTTTCTTCAAGGTCAGAAAGGCAGGCGGCCCCGTTAAATTACTTGATTCCCTTCTCCTGGTAAAATTTCATGGCGCCGGGATGGACCGGGATGGGGTTGTACTTGAGGCCCTTCTCTGGGGAGATGACCTCGGCTCCGGCGAACAGGGTTTTGAGGGCGGGCAGGTTCTCTTCGATGACCTTGCAGATCTTGTAAGCAACGTCATCCGGCATGTCGGCGCTGACGAAGAGATGGTTCATGATGAACACAGACTTGATGTCCTCCTTGAGGGAGGCGTAAGCGCCCGCCTTGATGGTTTCCTGGCCGGTGCCAGGCAGAATCTTTTCGTACTTGTCCAGGGCCTCTTGGGAAAAGCCGATGAAGTTGACACCGGGGTTTTTCTCCACCTCCAGGGCCAGGGCGTAAGGCACCGGACCCGAGAGAAATCCGATGTCTATCATGCCGTCTTGCATCATGCGCACCAGATCGCGGTAGCCCATGGGGTTGGGCAGGCCTCCGGCCTTCTTGATGTCCTCGAAGGTGATGCCGTAGGCGGCGAAAGAGGTCTCGATCAAGGGGTAAAACACCGAGCCGGGTTTGGAGGCGAAGACTCGAAGCGGCTTTTTCAAAACGTCGGTCAGAGAGGTGACCTCGCTTTTCTTGGTGGCCACCACCTGCAGGATCGAGCCGTAGAGGGACATCAAATGCCTCAGCTTGGGGGCGGGCGTCTTCAGAGCCCCTTTGCCCTCTGCGACGAGCCTGGAGAGAAAGGTGTAGCCGATGCCCATCTGCATCTCGCCTTTCTGGATGCGCACCATGGTCGCCTCGGTGCCACCGGGCTGGGCGCTGGCCTCGACGCCGGGTATCTGCTTGTTGATCAGCTCCACCAGCTTGCCGCAGAAGAGGGGATAGGTGCCGGCGAAACCACTGCCCACCTTCAAGAAGTAGGGCTGGGCGGCCAGGCTGACTGATCCCGCGGCCATTAGTGACAAGGCGATCAATAAAGCGAAAATGACTTTGCACCACCGGGCAGTTTTCATTTAATCCTCCTTTGTTATGCTTGGGTCTGGGTTTCAGGGAGCTTGAAAACGCGGGTGGCGTTTTCACGGAAAAACTTATTTTGTACTTCAGGAGAGAAGCCGAGGGCTTCGATCTCGTCCCGAGCCCTTTTGAAGTCGATGATGGGGTAGTCAGTGCCGAAGATGACCTTGTTCCTCCCGCGGGTCTTGATGAAGCGGATGAACTTCTCATCCCAGTACTTGGGGGCGTGGGCGTCGCAGCAGAGGTGGACGTTGGGGTGCTTGAGGGCCACGGCCAGGGCGTGCTCCACCCAGGGCCAGCCGATGTGGATGCCGATGATCTTCAGCTCCGGGAAGTAGATGGCGACGTCGTCCAGGGTCATGGGATGGGCCACGCTGGGCAGGTAGGTCTGGGCGGCGTGGCCGATCTGGATCTCGATGGGCACGTCCAACTCGACGCATTTGGCATAGAAAGGGTAATAAATTCTGTCGTTGGGCGGGGTTTTGAACCAGTGGGGATAGACGTGGGCGCCGATGAAGCCGTACTCCTTGACCGCTTTTTCCAGGCGGCGCACCCCGGGCATGCCCTCCTCGGGGTTTATGCCCGCCAGGCCGTAGAAGCGGTCAGGATGCTCGCTCACGGCCTCCTGGATCTTCTCGTAAGGGACCCGCCAGATGCCCAATTCAGCGGCGATCATGAAGGCCCGTTCGATGCGGGCCCCGTCCATTTTGGCCAGGATTTTTTCGACGGTCTCTCCCTGGTAGAGATCGTCGCTCACCTTGGCGTAGGACCGCCAGAAGTATCTGACCTGGTCTTCGAGCGCCTGGGGGCGGGTCTGGTTTATCTCTCTGGTCCAGAGATTGCAAACAGCGTCGATGGCGGGGATCATGGCGGCTCTCCTTATCAAAGCTTTAAAAAGAGGAGTGGATGGGGCGATGTGGCGATGGACAAGCTGGCGCTCTGCGGCTCAACCCGCCTATTTGTGGAGTTTCTCGCAAGGTCGGGTCCTTGAGTTCGACCGCAACTCATCATCAACGACCGCGTCAACGTGGCGTCGCTCTCCCCCTCGCCGAACCTCAGGCCGCCTCGATGAATGACCTCCCCATCCGCCGGTCTTCAGAAGATCGCCTCAGTTTCGCGCGATTCCATGAAACAGAATCAAAGGTTCAAACCTTCAGGAATTGTATGGTGATTATAACAATGCGCTTTTTGGCGTCAAGACATATTTTGTTCTCAATTCGAACCAAAGCCCACAACCGCAAGATTTCATAATGATTTCGAAGGATTTAGCTTCATCTCGGCCGATCCGGCCGCGTTTTAACAAGGGCCTGGCCGGGTTTGGGTCGAGGCGTTCTCGAATCTCAACCTGATTGAAAAAAACAGACCCGGCCACGAACTGGCCAGAGGTTGTTTAAAAGCCCTCCCGGGGGCGCTCGTTCATCACCAGGGACTCAGAGGTGCCCGTAAAATCTTGCCCTTGGGGCCGCTTCTCATCCACCTTCAGCCCGGCCAGGTCTTTGACCGGCCAATGATCGCTCGCTTTTCACCTTTTGGCTCAAATTGAAAAGTTGTGATTGGAACTATGGATGTGTTGTGATTCATCAGGAAAGCCCCTGGCCTCGTCAAAGAATGGTCATGACCGGATTATGACGGTCACTTTCTTAAGCCCAGCTCCTAACGGCCATCAAAACGCTCCGCGGCCCTCGGTCCGCCCGAGAGCTCTGAAGCTCACCCCGAAATCATCTCAGGCAAATAACGTGTAATTTCCCGCTGTGGCCGCCTCTGAAAACTTGGAGTCACATCTTAAACCTCTCACCTGAAGAGCCTTGATTCAAGCTCCCACAATTTTCTTGACAAGAAAATTGAATTAGATCAAAAATAACTTTATTGAATCACCGCAGCAACCTCATAGCTGAAACCGGACGTGCCCGGCAGGGTGGAGATTGGTTGCTTCTGGGCTCAAGGTGGTTCAATGGGGGCGGTCAGCCATCAACCCAATTCTGTCCTCACCTGTCCAATCAGGGTGAGATCGAGAGACGAAAAAGGAAGAATGAATAACCCTGCAGCAAGCTGCAGGGTATCAGGAGTCGAAGAGTTTTAGCT
>CAYXRH010000345.1:0-4596 GCA_964466355.1 uncultured Thermodesulfobacteriota bacterium | reverse complement strand
GGTGGCGGCCACGTTGCAGATGGAGTCCCGCCCCAGGACCTTGGTGATCCACCGGATCATCAACCCCCCGGAGCAGCCCGGACAGAGGGGATGGCCGGGGTGAAATAGCTCTTCTTGAGGCAGCCTGTCGGTCAGAGTGGTCATGACAACCCCCTCACCTGGGACCACCTCACGGGATCGGCCACGGCCCCGGCCTGGCGCTCCTCCAAGGTTTGCCGGGCGATGGCCTCGACCTCGTCAGAGGTCACGTCGCGGCCGCCGAGGCCGAGGATGTAGTTGGTCAGGCGCGGTCCGCCGGCCGGGCCGGCGTAGAGGCTGCGGGCCAGCTCGGTGTAAACTATTCCGCCCGCGCCCACCGAGGCGTCCCGCTCCAAGACGGCCACCGCCTCGAGCCCCGCGAGGCGTTCCCTGATTTCTTGATCCGGAAAGGGCCTCATTGCTCTGAGCTTGATCAGCCCCAGGGGCAGCCCCTCCTCCTCCCGGAGGCGCCTGACCACCGACCTGGCCGTGGAGGTTAGAGAGCCGAGGGTCACCAGGGCCGCCTCGGCCCCGTCCATCATCTCCGCGGCGAAGAGGCCGCCGTAGCGGCGGCCGAAGCTTTGGCCAAAGGCCTCGTCCACCTCGGGGATGACTCGCCGGGCCTGGTCCATGGCCTCCTGCTGCTGGTAGCGGTACTCGGTGTAATAGGCGTCGTCCATCAGGATCAGGCCCACGGCCATGGGCCGGTCGGGGTGGAGGAGGACGCGCCGGGGCTGGTAAGGCGGCAGGAAGGCGTCGACCTTGGCCTGGTCCAAAAGCTCCACCGGCTCCATGTAGTGGGAGATGATGATGCCCTCGAAGCAGACGGCCACCGGCAGCAAAACCCGCTCGTCCTCGGCGATGCGGTAGGCCTGGACGATCATGTCGAGGGCCTCCTGGGCGTTTTCGACGTAAAGCTGGATCCAGCCGGTGTCGCGCTGGTCGAGGGAGTCGGACAGATCGGGGTAGATGGTGTTGGGCGCGCCCAGGGCCCGGTTGACGATGGCCATGACGATGGGCAGCCTGAGACCCGAGGCGACGAAGAGGTTCTCGTGCATGTAGACCAGACCCTGGGCCGAGGTGGCGGTGAAGCTCCGCGCCCCGGTGGCCTGGGCGGCGATGGCCACGGCTAGGGCCGAATGTTCGGACTCCACGGCGACGAATTCGGCGTCCAAATCGCCGTTTTCGATGAACTCGGCCAGCTTCTCCATGACGTGGGTCTGGGGGGTGATGGGGTAGACCGGGGTCACCTCCACCCTGGCCAGCCTGGCCCCGTGGGCGGCGGCATAGTTTCCGGTCAACATCTTCTTCTCAGCCACGGCTCACGCCTCCCCTTCGCTCTCCATGTCGATGGCCGCCACCGGACACTCGAGGCCGCAGATGCCGCAGCCCTTGCAGTAATCGTAATCGATGACGTAGCGTCCTTTCTCGGCGTCGAGGCGGACGGCCGCGTCAGGGCAGAAGAGATAGCATCGGCCGCACAAGCGGCACACGCCGCAGCTGAGGCACCGCCCGGCCTCGCTCCGGGCGGCCTCGCCGTCGAGGCCTTGAACGACCTCCTCGAAGTTGCCCCGCCGCTTATCAGGCGTGAGCTTCCCTGGCTTGAGGGCCGGGGTTTTCAGGATGTAGGCCCGGTTGAGGTCGCTCAAGCGGACGACCTCTCGGCCCGCCGCCTCCGCCTTGTCCGCCAGGCCCAGATGGGCCCGCATGGTCTGGGCCAGGTTGCCCGCAGCGGCCAGCCGGGCCGGGTCCTCCCCGCTGAGGTGGCGGTCCAGGGCGATGGCCGCCCGCTTGGCCGAGCCGATGGCCTGGGCCACACTCCAGGGCGCTTGAAAGGCGTCGCCGGCGGCGAAGACGTGGGGCAGTTGGGTCTGGCCCCATTCCGCGGCCGGAATGAAGCCCTGGGCCGGATTCAGCTCCAGGGGCAGGTAGGACAGATCCGGGGTTTCGCCGATGGCCAGGATTATCTGGTCCGCTTCGAAAAACTCCTCTTGGCCGGGAACCAAAACGGCCTCGGGGCGGCCCGATCGGTCCAGGCCTTGAAGCTCCATCCCGGCGCATTTCAGGCCGAGCCTCCCCCCCTCGAGGCGGCGGATGCCTGTCGGCGAGAGCAGAAACTCCATCCTCGCCCCCTCGGCCAGGGCCTCCTCGATCTCCTCGTCGTGGGCCGGCATCTGCTGGCGCGTCCGCCGATAGATCAGACGGGGCCGGCGGCCCAGCCTGAGGAGGGTCCGCACGACGTCGATGGCCGCGTTGCCGCCGCCGACGACGAGGATGTCTCGCCCCGGGGCCGCCTCCCCCCGCAGATTGAAGCGGGCCAGGAAGTCCAGCCCCCGGTGGACGCCGGGCAGGTCCTCGCCGGGAAGGCCGAGGGCCTTGGCGCCGTGGGCCCCGGTGGCCAGGAGGAGGGCCTCAAACTCAGCGGCGAGGTGTTCAAAAGAGACGTCCCGGCCGACGCGGAGGCCTGTTTTGGCCTCCACGCCCAGGGCCAGGACGTCGTTGATCTCCCGGTCCAGGACCTCCCGCGGGAGGCGGTAGGGGGGGATGCCCAGGCGCGGTGTGCCGCCCAGGGCTTCGGTTGCTTCGAAGACGGTGACCCAATAGCCCATCAGGCGCAGGAAGTAAGCGCCGGCCAGCCCGGCCGGGCCGGAGCCGACGACGCCGACGCGGCGGTTTTTCTCTTTTGCCGCCGCCGGCGGGGTCTGTGACCTCTTGGCGAACCGCTCGGCCAGGTGGCGCTCGACGGCGTGGATCGAGGTCGCCCCGTCCACTTCGACGCGGTTGCAGGCTTCCTCGCAGGGATGATAGCACACCCGTCCGCACACCCCGGGGAAGGGGTTCTCCAGCTTGAGGGCTTGATAAGCCTCTTCGTCGCGGCCGGCGGCCACGGCGCCGACGAACCTCTGGATCCAATTTCCGGCCGGACAGGCCGCCTGGCAGGGCGGGGTGCGCTCGATGATGGTCGGCCTCATGTAGCGCCACAGGCCGGTCTTTCTCTTCTGGGGCGGCAGGCCCACGGCCGTGGCGCCGATGGGCAGCTCCCGGTAGGTGTACAAGTGCTGCGGGTCTGGCCCCAGGGCTGAGTTTGAGCTCACGGCGCGCCTCGCACTCTCTCGAAGCCGATCCGGGCCGCCTGGATGTTCTTTTGAAGCTTGCCGTCCGGAAAAAAGTCGGGCAGGGCCTCGATGATCGAATCCAACGACACGTCCCCGCTGGCGGCCGCGTAGGCCCCCAGAATGATGACATTGGTGATGGGGATCGTCGTGGGGCCGTAGATCTGGTGGGCGATCTTGGTCGCGTCCACCACAAAGAGCCGGGCCCCGGGTCGGAGAACCTCTGGCGGCATCTTTGGCCCTGGGTGGGGATAGTTCAAAAGAGCCAGCCCGCCGGGCTTCAGGTCGCCCAAGGGATTGAGCATCTTGAAGAGATTGAAGTCCATGACCACGGACGCGTCCGGGGCATAGACCTTGCTGCGGATGGGGATGGGCTCCTCGGCCAGGCGCACGTAGGCGATCACCGGCGCGCCTCGCCTTTCGGCCCCGAACTGGGGGAAGGTCTGGGCCCACTGGCCTTCCAGAAAGGCGGCCGTGGCCAAAATCTGAGCCGCCGTGACCGCCCCCTGGCCGCCCCGGCCGTAGAATTTAATCTCCTTCATGCTTCCTCCCCCGGCTCGGGCCTGACGAGCCGACAGGGTCAAATAAAGGGGCTCGGCCTCAAGGCCTCTGGCCGCCTCAAAGGGCGGCTAATACTCTTTGAGCAACGCTGACAAAGCCTCGTGGTGGCGCTCTTGTTCTCGCTTCAGCTCTTCTTTCCACGCCGCGGTCCGCTCTGGCGACCGCCCGGCAACGGGCGGGGGTTTGAGATAGCCCCGCTCCAGGAGGGCGATGAACAATTCGGCCGTTCGGTCTGGATCGGGGTCTCGTTCAGGGCGGTGCCAGCGGTGGAGGGAGTTGCACATGCCCAAGATGGCGTTGGCCTGGAATTTGGCGTCAGCCCGGTGGAAATAGCCCTGGGCCATGCCTTCTTCGAGGAGCCCCTCCACCACCCGGTTGTAGACCTTCTTGGCCCGGCGGATCTTCTCGAGATCATCGGTCGGCAGTTGGTTCTCCTCGGAGAAGAATACGACGAAGGCGGACAGGTTGTCGATGATGACGTTCTTGACGTGGCTTTTGATGAACGATCTCAGCTTTTGGGGGGGCGAGAGATCCAGCTTCTCGATGCGGCGGGCGTTGTCCAGGGCGCTTTCAATGGCTTGCATGTAGATGGTCGTCAGGAGGGCTTCCTTGGAAGAGAAGTAATGGTACAAGGCGGCCTTGGTCACGCCCAGCTCCTGGGCCACGTCGTCCAGGGTGGCGGCCCGGTAGCCTTTTAAATGAAAGACCTGGGTCGCCGCGTCGATGATCCTCTGTTTGCGGACGCTTCGATCTTGGCTTTTGAAGTCCGCGGCGTTTTCAGCCATCACTTCGGCCCGACCAGTCCTAAAAAAGGCTCACTCTCAAATTTTGGCTTGACTCGGCCTCGACTCTCGATTAGCTTACTAACCAGAAAGTAAAATAAGCTTACTGGTTAGTAGGTAGC
>CAYXRH010000344.1:0-4597 GCA_964466355.1 uncultured Thermodesulfobacteriota bacterium | reverse complement strand
CCCCGCACAGCTACGGGCAAGATCCTCCACCGCTCCTTGAGGGAGCGCTACGGCCACTGGGCCCGGTAGCGGCCTGGGCCTGACAAAGAAACCGCACAAGGAGAGGAAGTCGCATGTTTACCAAGGTTTACATCCCCTATCGTGGCTACTGGTCAACCCCGTTCTGCCGCTGGCAGGGCAGCCTCCAGAACGAAAACGCCATCATCCTGGGCGCGGCCACGGCCAAGCGGTTTTTCACCCAGCGCGACATCCCCCCCGAGGCTCTGGACGGCTGCATTTTGGGCTGGTCGGTGGCCCAGAAGTCGTGCTTCTACGGCGCGCCGTGGTTCACCGGTCTGATGGGCAACGACAAGATCTCCGGGCCCGTCTTCTCCCAAGCCTGCGCCACCTCGGCCACCGGGGTGGGCTACGCCGGGGGGTGCCTCGAAGCCGGGGTGTACACCTGCCTCCTGGTGGCCATGGTCGACCGCTGCTCCAACGGCCCCCACCTGGTCTGGCCCAACCCCTTGGGCCCTGGCGCCAAACCCATCAGCGAGGACTGGGTCATGGACAACTTCGGCGATGATCCCTACGCCAAGAACGCCATGATCGAGACGGCCGAACGGGTGGCCAAGAAGTTCGGCGTCACCCGCCAGGAGTGCGACGAACTGACCTTGGACCGCTACCACAAGTACCAGATGGCCCTGGCCGACGACCGCGCCTTCCAGAAGCGTTACATGATCTCCTGCGAAGTCAGGAAGGGCAAGAAGACCATCGAGGTCGCCGAGGATGAGGGCATCTACCCCACCACGGCCGAAGGCCTCGAGGCCCTCAAGCCGGTCCTGCCCGACGGCGTGCTCACCTTTGGCAGCCAGACCCACCCCGCGGACGGCAACATCGGCCTCATTATCACCACCTTGGACAAGGCCAAGCAGCTCTCGGTTGACGAGAAGGTGACCATCCAGGTTCTGAGCTACGGCTTTTCGAGAGCCGAGAAGGGGCACATGGCCATGGCCGTCCTCCCGGCCGGGGCCATGGCCCTGGAGCGGGCCGGGGTCAAGGTGGCTGACCTCAAGGCGGTCAAGACCCACAACCCCTTTGCCGTCAACGACATCTACCTCCGCAGCGAGCTGAAGATACCGGAGAAGATCTTCAACAACTACGGCTCTTCGCTCATCTTCGGCCACCCCCAGACGCCCACCGGCGGCCGGCTCATCGTGGAGCTGATCGAGGAGCTGGTCCTTCGGGGCGGCGGCGTCGGCCTCTTCTCCGGCTGCGCCGCCGGTGACACCGGGGCGGCGGTGGTGGTCAAGGTGAGCTAGCCGGGACCCTCAGGCCCAAGCCGGCGCTCGAGCGGGCCGCTCCTTAATACTGATTGGCGATCATTCGAGTAGTATTTTGGTTTGGTTGTTCGAACGAATTTGAGGGTGAGGGTCACAGACCTTGGCGAGCGGAAGGAGAAGCGGCCCCGTCGGAGAGAATTCGACTCGGGGCCGCCTTGAAGCGAGCCTTAGTCCTGTCCGAACCCTCGACCTGAAGCGAGAACAACCAACCAAAATTACACCTTTGAAGGCAACTTGGTCTGGGAGAACGCCAGGGCGGCCTGGTCAAATTCATTTGGCCAGGCCCCTTGAGCCTTGCCACAAGCAAGACCAGGCCGCCCGCTTCGGCCGTCATGGCGCGGCCGATTATTGACAAGTCCCTCCCAAAACGAATAGATTGAGACTGACCGGTTGCGGATGAGCTGAGGGAGTAGAGTTTGCAGGGGGGCGCGTGATAGATCAATCGAGCGAGATGGACGACCGCCGCATCGTCCACAACCTGAAGCTCTTCTTGACCTTTAACCAGCGCAAGCTGAACCACATCATGTCCCTCCTGCCCGAGCGCAAGCGCTGGGCCCTCAGCGCGGTGCCGACCTTGCTCCACGTCAACATCAGAACGCCCAAGGGCCCCCTGGCCGTCGTGCCCAAGGACGCCCCGGCCGGCATTAGATATCTGGCCAAACCCCAGAACCTGAATGACCTGTGGACCCGCACCCTGGCCGGGGCTGAGCTGCCGCCGGGCACGGTTTGGGGCCTCCAGGCCCGCGACCTGCCCATCCGCTCCCTGCTCCTCATGGGCTCTCTGGGCTCGGTGGGCCAGACGGCCAAGTCGGATTTTGACTTTTGGGTGGTCATCCGCCGTCAGAAGATCGGCAGCGACGGCTGGGCCGCCCTGGCGGCCAAGTGCCAGGCCTTGAGCCAGTGGCTCGAGGCCTCGGCCGCGGCGGAGTCGACCTTCTTTTTGACCGACCTCGACGACGTCAGGGTCAACCGCTTCGGCGAAACGGCCGGGGAGTCGGCTGGCTCGGCCCTGGCTGCCCTGCTCAAGGAGGAGTTTTATCGCTCCCTGACCCTCCTGGGCGGTCAAGCGCCGTGGTGGTGGATACTCCCCTCTGGATTAGACGACGACGGCTACCAGCGGGTCATCGAGGCCCTCAAACAGACCATCCGCTTCGACCCCAACCAGATGGTTGACCTGGGCAACCTGACCGCTCCGAACCCGGACGAGTTCTTTGGCGCTTCTTTGTGGGAGATACAAAAAAGCCTCAACAGCCCCTTCAAGTCGGCCATGAAGATGGCTCTGGTCGAGGCCTACGCCCAGTCCGGGGGCCAGGAGCCCTTGGTGGCCGAGCACCTCAAGCGGCGGGTTCTGGAAAAAAACGATCCTCTGCCCGATCCCTACCTGCTCATGTTCGACCGGGTGTCCGAATACCTGGCCGGAACCGGCCGCCAGCACGACCTGGAGACGGTGCGCTTGTGCCTCTACCTCAAGTCCAACCCCCGCCTCAGCGGCCGGGACTTGGTCGTCTCGGCCCGACTGACCGACCGCAAGGCGGTTTTCGCCAAATACGTCAAAGATTGGGGCTGGGATAAAAGACGCCTCGAAACCTTGAGCTTCTACAAGCGGTGGTCCTTCAGCCAGCGCCTGGCCTTGGGCGATCGCATCAACCAGTTCATTCTCAGCACCTACCGCCGCCTCAGTGAGGCGGCCAAGGCCTCGGCCGGGGGCCGGGTCAAGATAGACCCCGTGGACTTGACGGCCATGGGCCGGCGCCTGACCCTCTATTTCAGCCGCAAGCCAGAGCGCGTCTCCTTTCTGCCCAACCTGCTCGAGGATCCCGAACCCTTGGGCGCAGTCACCTTGGCCCCCATCGGCCGGGCCAAGGACTGCTCGGCCATGGTCTGGGAGGCTTACGACGGCGCGGTCGAAAAACCGCGAACCGAGGCCAAGCTCATCCGCACCCTGGGCCTGCCCCATCTCCTGGCCTGGCTGGGCGTCAACGGACTGGCCCACAAGGGGACGATGCTCTATCTCATCCTGACGCCCATCGGCCGTCGCTGCACCGTGTCCCTGCCCGAAATCCAGCAGCTTTTCGCCACCATCCTGGATCTCTTCGGAAATCTGAGGCAGGTCAGCCCCTCCCGGGAGGACTTGATCAGACCGGCCCGGATCGTGGACGTGTTGCTCGTGCCCAACCTGGAGAACCCCGACTTTGAAAACAACCTCCAGACCCTGGGCATCCTCTATCACACCTCCTGGGGCGAACTCTGTTCCCAGGAGGCGCCGGACGGCGAAACCGGACTCAAGATGGTCCGGGAGCTTCTCGTCCCGGTGGACCCCACCGCGCCGCCGGCCGAGCTGGCCATCCATCTGCCCAAAAGACCCCAGGCCGAGGCCCTGGCCGCCCAGATCAGAAAGGGGCTCAGTGGGGCCTTTTTCCGGATGAGATGAACCCCGGCTGGCCGGGGGTCACTGCCTTGATCTCAGGCAATGGCCAGGCTAGTGTTTAGTCCCTGAAGTGATACAAGAAGGCGGGGCGGTCTCGGCGCGGCGCCCCTCTTTGACCACCTCCAGACATTTCACTTGCTTACTACAGACCCAAAGGCCGACCTTGACAGCCTCAGGGGAGGGTGTTAAATAAACACGCTTAGCCGCACCCCCATAAGGCTTCATATTAAAAGGGGAAAAGACAGGGAGTTGGATAAATGACCGCCAATCAGTATCTGTTTACGTCCGAGTCCGTGACCGAAGGTCATCCGGACAAGGTGGCCGACCAGATTTCCGACGCCGTTTTGGACGCCATGCTCGCCGACGACCCCCACTCTCGGGTGGCCTGCGAGACCTTGGTCACCACCGGCGTGGCCATCGTCGCCGGAGAGATCACCACGAGCACTTACGTCCACATCCCGGATCTGGTCCGGGAGGTGATCAAGGAGATCGGGTACACCAACTCATCCATGGGCTTTGATTGGGAGACTTGCGCCGTCATCACCTCCATCGACAAACAGTCTCCGGACATCGCCCAAGGCGTCAACGGCACCGGCCTGTACAAGGAGCAGGGCGCTGGCGATCAGGGGCTGATGTTCGGCTTCGCCTGCCGGGAGACGCCGGAGCTGATGCCTCTGCCCATCTCCCTGGCTCACAAGCTGGTCCAGCGGCTGGCCCTGGTGCGCAAAAACGGCGTCCTGGGCTTTCTCAGACCCGACGGCAAGAGCCAGGTCACCGTGGAGTACAACCGGGACGGGACGCCGCTTCGGGTGGAGGCGGTGGTCATCGCCGCCCAGCATTCACCGGA
>CAYXRH010000343.1:0-4604 GCA_964466355.1 uncultured Thermodesulfobacteriota bacterium | reverse complement strand
GCGAGGAGGAAAAATTAGACCTCGGCCCCCCAGCCGCTCAGCCAGCGGCCGATGACGAACCCGTCGCCGCCGTTGTTGCCGCGACCGCACAACACCCCGACCCTGAGCCCTTCAAGCGGGCCGAAGCGGGCCTGGATGGCCTCGGCCATGCCCCGGCCGGCGTTCTCCATCAAGACCACCCCGGGCAGACCGATGTCCTCGATGGTCCGCCGGTCCAGCTCCCTCATCTGACTGGCCGTGCACAGAGGCCGCAAATCAAGCCCCCTCCAAGACGACCACCGCCGCCGCCAGGCCGGCCTCGTCGCTCAAGCTCAAGTGGCTGTGCTTCACCCCCCGCTGGCGGGCCGCGGCTTCGGCCCGGCCGGAGAGGATCAGGTAAGGCTGACCAGTGGGGTGATGGCGGATCTCAATCTCGCGCCAGGCCAGGCCCCGCATGCCCAAGCCGATGGCCTTGGTAAAGGCCTCCTTGGCCGCGAAGCGCATGGCGAAAGCCCGCTCTGGATAGGGCCTTGACTGACAGAAGTCTCGTTCCCAGGGGGTGAAGACCCGGGCTTGGAAGCGTTTTCCGAACCGGGTGAGCGTTCTTGCGATGCGCCCGATATCGGCCAGGTCGATGCCGACGCCGATGATCAAATCAGAAGTCCCGGACAATATCGACCATCTCCATGACGGCCCGCTCCATGCCGACCAGGACGGCCTGGGCGACGATGGCGTGGCCGATGGAATACTCCATTATCTCTGGACAGTCGATGAAGCGGTGGATGTTCCGGTAGTTCAGACCGTGCCCGGCGTGGACGATGAGGTCCATCTCCTCGGCCAGGCCGGCCATCTCCGAGATGCGCCAGAACCGCTCCTCGGCCTCCTCCTCGCTTTTGGCCTCGGCGTAGTGGCCGGTGTGGAGCTCCACGTATTCGGCCCCCAAATCAGCCGCGGCCTTGATCTGCTTCTCGTCAGGGTCGATAAAGAGGCTGACCTTGATGCCCGCCTTTTGGACGTCCCGGATGAACGGCGAGAGCCGGCGCTTGGCCTGGGCCACCTCCAGGCCGCCTTCGGTGGTCAGCTCCTGGCGCTTCTCCGGGACGAGGGTGATCATGTCCGGTTTTATCTCCAGGGCGATCTTCTTGATCTCGGCCGCGGCGGCCATCTCCAGATTGAGCCTGGTCTTGACCGTCTCCTTCAAAAGCCTCAAGTCCCGATCCTGGATGTGACGGCGGTCCTCCCTGAGGTGGACGATGATCCCCTTTGCTCCGGCCAGCTCGGCCAGCACGGCCGCGTGGATCGGATCTGGGATGTCGATCAGGCGGGCCTGGCGCAAGGTGGCCACGTGGTCCACGTTGACTGATAAGTCGGCCACAATATCCTCCTTATAGACTCCGCCGCGCCTCCTGTGCTTGGGACGCGGTCATGAAGCTGAGGCCGTCTTGAATCAACCATCATTCGCCCCGTGGCCCAAGAGGGCCATCAGGGCGCGGCTCTTGGCCGCCATGGCCTTTTCGTCGGCTCCTTCGGTCTCGTGGTTAAAGCCGAT
Source organism: uncultured Thermodesulfobacteriota bacterium (assembly GCA_964466355.1). Lineage (GTDB taxonomy): Bacteria > Desulfobacterota > Desulfarculia > CAYXRH01. The sequence goes on along the minus strand of CAYXRH010000343.1, from coordinate 3,076 downwards.
CAGGTGCAGGATGCCGTGAATGATCAAGCGATCCAGGGACCACTCCAGGGTCTGGCCGGCCAGATCAGCCTCTCTGGCCGCCGTCTCCACCGAGATGATCACGTCCCCCAAAAGCTGGGGGTTGACCTGGCCGAACTCGCCCTCCCGCTGGGCGAAGGCCAAGACGTTGGTCGGGCCTGAGCGGCGGCGATAGGTCTGGTTCAAGCGGCTGATCCTGGCGTCGTCGGTCAAAACCAGCGAAAGCTCGGCCTCAGGAAATCCCAAGTCTTTTAAGACCTTCTGAATCCTCCGCTTCATCTTCTGGAGATGTATCCGGGCGCATTTTTGTTCGTTTAGCAGCTGAATCTCCATCGCTCTTCCTCTTGGCGGCCGGTTTTTTAACTCCGATTTGGGGATAGGCGATGCGCTGGTGGAAGATGCCGGTCAGAACCTTGTTGAAGCTCTTGGCGATGGCGTGCAGGTCCTTGAGGGTCAGCTCGCAGTCGGAGAGCTGCCCGTCGGAGAAGGCGCGGTTGATGATCTTTTGAACCATGCCCTGGATCCGAGCCGGCGTCGGTTCGGTCAGCGACTTGCAGGCCGCTTCGACCTGATCGGCCAGCATCACCAGGCCGGCTTCTTTGGTCTGGGGCTTGGGGCCGGGGTAGCGGAAGTCCTCGATGTTCACCTTGGCCTTGTCCCCCTTGGCCTTGATCGCTTTGTCGTAGAAATAGGTGATGAGCGAGGTGCCGTGGTGCTGGGCGATGATGTCCTTGATCTGGCGGCCCAGCTTGGCCCGGCGGGCCAGGTCCATGCCGTCCTTGACGTGAGCGATGAGGATGAGGGCGCTCATGGACGGGGCCAGCTTCTCGTGGCGGTTTTCGCCGGGGACCTGGTTTTCGACGAAGTATTGCGGCTTTTTAATCTTGCCCACGTCGTGATAATAGGCCGCCACCTTGGCTAAAAGCGAGTTGGCGCCGATGGATTCGGCCGCCGCCTCGACCATGTTGCCGACGATGACCGAGTGGTGATACGAGCCGGGCGCCTGAAGGAGCAGCTCCTTGAGGATGGGTTGGTCCATGTTGGCCTGCTCCAGAAGCTTGACGTCGGTGGTGTAGCCGAAGAGGCTCTCCACCAGGGGCAGGAGGCCGGTGACGATGACGCCGGAGAGGAGTCCACCGATCAGTCCGGCCAAGATCTCCACCGGGGTCTCCAGGCTCAAGAACTCGGCTCGGGCGAGGCGGAGGCTTAAGATCAAGATCATGTTGGCCACTCCGGCCCACAAGCCGGCCTTTATCAGGACGCTGCGAGTGCGGAACTGCTTCACTGAACGGGCGGCCACCAGGGAGGAGACAAAGTAAAGGACGAAGAACTCCAACCTCATTTCGGTGAGGTGAGCGGCCAAGAAAGAGACGGCCAATCCGGTCAAAAGGGCCGCCTCCAGTCCGAGGATGGCGCCGACCAGCAGAGCCGCCGCCGCCACCGGCAAAAGGGCGGCCAGGGACTGCGGCCCCAGCAGGGACGCGTCCTCGGCAGCCTGGCTGATCACCGGCTGGCCCAGACGGACGATGAGGAAGACGAACACGATCGTGGCCGCGATGAACAAGAAATCGCGGCCGTCAAAGCAGCCCTTGGCGCGCCCGAGCAAGGTGGGCAAGTGAAGGCAGCGAAGCAGAACGACGAGCATGAGGAAGGTGCCGCCGAAGCGCATCCAAATCAGCTTGTCCTGGCGGGCGGCGGTCTCGGCCTTGAGGCGGGCCAGAATCTGAGGGGTGATCCTTTCGCCTTCCCGGGCCAGCATCTCCCCCCGTCGGACCTGATAGTAGACCGGTCGCACCGACTTGGCCGCCTCCTTGCGGCGACGGTCGGTTTCGTGAAGGTTGGGGGTGACGTTGGGCCTAAGCAACCGGATGGCCACGCTTCCGGCCAGCCGCTGGAGGGCCGGCCGGAATTTATCTGATTCAAAGGCGATGTTTCGGGCGTCGGCCTTCATCAGCCGGGCGGCCAAATCGACCTCCAGGAGCTGCAAGACGTCCTTGATCTCCTTTTCCTGGCCGTTGGAGAGGCGGCGGAGAACGATGCCTTTGTTCAGCTCATCGAGGAGGACCTTGCGGCTGGGAGCGACACCGTTGGAAAGGACTCCGGCCAAGAGATTCGTCGCCGCCGCCTCCATCTCCCGACTGAAGCCGACCTGTTTTAAAAGGGCCCAGTCCGAGGCGTTCAGCTCCAGCCCCAAGGCGGCCTCAAACTGACTTTTGAGGTCAATGAGGTCTTCCTCGGAGATGGGCTGACGGGCCAGTTCAAAGGCCTGTCTGATCCGCTGGGACAAAACATCGATCAGCTTATCGTCCAAATCATACACGCTCAGCACCTCGGCCGAGGCGTGCCGGCGGCTCTGCTTGGTCGAGGCGTCGTCCTCGACGAGGAAGGTCCGCGAGGCCTTGATGTCCCGGTTGATGACCTCACCGAGCTCGTACTGCGGGAGCGGCTCCAGGACAGAGGGGTAGAGGAGAAGGGCCAAAAGTCCGGACAAAGAGATCACCAGCACCCAGCGCTGGACCGGCGAGTCAGCAATCGGCCAGGCCAGCCACGATCTGAGGCGGTCGCTTCGTTTCTGAACCTTGGCCGAGGTCCTGAGCCTGAGCTTAAAGCGATCCCAGAAGCGCTCTTTGGGGTCAGCCACGGTCAATCTCCTCAGGCCCGCTCGTAGGCGGTGATGATTTCCTGGACGAGGGGATGGCGGATGACGTCGCGCTGGCTGAACCAAATGAAGGCGATGCCCTGAACGTGGCGCAGAATCTCCTCCGCCTCCACCAGGCCGGAGCGCTTTTCGCTGGGCAGATCGATCTGGGTCACGTCGCCGGTGACCACGGCCTTGGAGGAGAAGCCGAGGCGGGTGAGGAACATCTTCATCTGTTCCGAGGTGGTGTTTTGGGCTTCATCGAGGATGACGAAGGCGTCGTTCAAGGTTCGACCGCGCATGAAAGCCAAGGGCGCGACCTCGATCACGCCGCGGGCGACCATCTGGGAGGCCTTCTCAAAGTCGAGCATGTCGTGAAGGGCGTCGTAGAGAGGGCGCAGGTAAGGGTTGACCTTCTCG
>CAYXRH010000342.1:0-4614 GCA_964466355.1 uncultured Thermodesulfobacteriota bacterium | reverse complement strand
GCCAATCAGGTCTCATTTAAGGCTCTCGTGAAATATCCGGGCTAGTGTCGCGTCTCAGAAGTAGATACCATAAGTCAATGCTGCCCCTCGGGCGAAGCGGTGGTCTGCTGGCGGCTCACAAGTCGCCTTATTTAGCCGCCTTGCGCTCTCCGTCAAGCCCTCGGCCCTTGAGGCGTCTTGCTTTTTTGAGCCACATGGGTCAGGCCCAAGGGCGGCCGGCTCCGATGCTCGCTCGACCAGCAGACCGCCGCCCCGCCCTCTTATATAAACCACTTAAGGGACACAACGCTAGCCCCTCACCCCCACTGCACCTCCGGCTCCTTTCGTCGCGGCAGGAGGTGGTATCTGTACTTGGGATGACCGAGCATCATCGCCCCGAAGCTCGAGTGCCCCCCGGGCAGACCGAGAGCCTCCTTCATCGGCGGCCACGTGTTGGCCGCAAGGTTGAAATACCCGGCCCAGCAGGCCCCCAGGCCAAAGCTGAACGCGGCCAGCTCCAGGTAGGTCAGGGCGATGGCGCAGGCCATCGGCGCCGTGCGTTCGCCCTGGGGGGCGTGGGCGACGACGACGTGGGGCGCGCCGCGGCAGACCCTCTCCACGCCGCTTTCCCAGGCGGCCACGGTGCGGTCCATGTGCAACGTCTCGGCCAAGGAAGATTTTTGTTTGATCAGATGGCGCATCCACTCCACGACCTCCCCGGCCAGGCTCCTCACCCGGTCGGTGTCGTGGATGACCAGCCACTCGACCGGCTGAAGGTTGTGGCCCGAGGGGGCGTAGCTGGCCAGGTGGATGAGCTTTAAAATCACCTCGCGCGCCACTGGCTGGTCCTGATAATTGCGTACGGAGCGCCGGGCGCGCAGAAATTGAGCCGCCTGTTCGGGGCTCAAGGAAAGCTCCCGGCGCAGCGGCGGGCACTGCTCCACGGCCATGGCCTGGTGTGACAAAGCGCCGCTGGGGCAGGCGGCCACGCAGTGGCCGCAGGTGATGCAATACTCCTCGGCGCCTTCAACCGGAGTGGGGATGCGCTCCTGGCCCTTCAACTCAATGAGGCCTCCGGGGCAGACGGCGGCGCAGATGCCGTCGTGTTGGCATTTGTCCTCGTCGATGATGATGAGACTCATGGTTGCTTCCCCTCGTCAGAGATGCTGATTCAAGCCTTGAATAGGAATTTTTTTATAAAAAAATCAATCCACGAACAGATCGACGATCTCAAAAGAGGTCACGTCCACCAGCCCCAGATCGGTCAGCTTCAGGGCCGGGACGACCGGCAGGGCCAGAAAGGACAGGGCCATGAAGGGATCGAAAGGGCAGCCGAGCTGGCGGGCCGCTTTTTGGACCAGAGACAGATCCCGGGCCACGATCTTGGCCGGCTCGGGCGAGATGAGGCCGGCGATGGGCAGGGCCAGATGAGCCATCAGCCGGCCGTCTTGGACCACGGCCAGCCCGCCGCCCATGTCCTCGACGGCGGTCAGGGCGGCGTAGAGATCGGGGTCGTTGAGGCCCAAGCCGATGAGGTTGTGGGAGTCGTGAGCCACCGAGGAGGCCAAGGCCCCCTTTTTGAGGCCAAAGCCCTGGACCAGCCCCAGACCGATGCGGCCGCTGGCTTGGTGCCGCTCCACCACGGCCAGCTTGGCCAGGTCGCGCCCGGGGTCGGCCAGGACAAGGCCGTCGGCCGTCTTTGGTTTCAAAATCAAGGCCTCGGTCAGGATTTGACCGGGCTTGAGCCCGATGACCCGCACCGAAGAGCCTCTGGCCGCAATGGCCAGATCGGCCGCGGTGTACGGCTTGACCCGCATGGCTCGGGGCGGGCGCGGCGTCGAGGCGCTGAGGGGTTTGATCAGCGCCCCCTCTTGGGCGACGAGCCGCCCGCTCTTGAAGACCATCCGGGGCTTGAACTCGGCCAGATCTTCAAGCACGACCAGGTCGGCGGCCCGGCCCGGAGCGATGGCCCCCCGATCTTTGAGCCCAAAGTATTCGGCTGGGTTCAAGGTGACCATCTGCAGGGCGATGATCGGATTCAAGCCCAGAGTGACCGCCTCGGCCAGGAGGGGGTTCAGGTGGCCCGCGGCGAGGAGTTCATCGGGGTGGCGGTCGTCGGTGACGAACATCATCCGTCGGGAGTTGACCGAGGTCACCACGGGCAGCAGATCTCTGAGGTTCCGGGCCGTGGAGCCCTGGCGGATCATTATCCTCAAGCCCGTCCGGAGCTTCTCCTGGGCCTCGGCCGTCTCGGTGCACTCGTGGTCCGAGGCCGGGCCGGCGGCGGCGTAGGCGTTGAGGGCCAAGCCTTTGAGCAGCGGGGCGTGACCGTCGATGACCCTCTCCTGGAAGGCCAGGACCTTGTCCAGCAGCGCCGCATCCCCGGCCACCAGGCCGGGGAAGTTCATCACCTCGGCCAGGCCCAAGACGCGCCGCCGCCGGAGCAGCCTCTGGAGATCCTCGGCCGTCAATCTCGCCCCCGAGGTCTCCAGAGGGGTCGCCGGAACGCAGGAGGAGGCCATCAAGAAGACATCCAGGGGCAGGTCCCGGCTGGCGGCGAGCATGTAATCGATGCCGCCGAGCCCTAAGACGTTGGCTATCTCGTGGGGGTCGGCCACCACCGCCCCGGTGCCCCAGGGGACGACCGTCTGGGCAAAGGAGGCCGGCGTGAGGAGGGTCGATTCGAGATGGATGTGGCCGTCGATGAAGGACGGGGCCAGGTAGCCGCCGGCCAGGTCGATGCTTTTTGAGGCCTCGTATCGGCCCCACCCGACGATCCGGCCGGCGCTCAAGCCCACGTCGGCTTCGATGATCTCGACCCCGAACAGGTCGACCACGCGGCCGTTTCTGAGCGCCACGTCCGCCGGCTCGTCGCCGCGGGCCACGGCCAAAAAGCGGGCCAGTTGGTCCTTACTTGTCCAGCCCATAGGCAGCCAACCTAGTTCGGGCCAGGGCCCTGGTTTCGCTCTTCGCCCCGTCGGTGTTGAGGGTCACCAGCCGGCCTGTCTCCGCTCTGGCGGGCGGGTCGAAATCGGCCGCCTGGGCGGTCATCAGCTCCAGCCGGCCGTCCGAGGCGCCCTGTCCGACTTGGCGATTCGCCAGACGGCGGGCCTGGGCCTCGGGTCGGCAGACGGTCTGGATGAAAAGGATCTCCGCCCCGCACCGCGCCGCCAGGGCGGCGGCCATCTCCCTCTCGGCCCGGCGCTTGAAGGAGCCGTCCAGAACCACGCTCAAACCGGCGGCCAAGAATCCTTCGGCCCGCCTGAACATCTCCTCGTAGGTCCTGGCCGAGACCTGGGGGGCGTAGAGCCCCTGATTGTATCCCTCGCGCACGGCGGAATGCTCTGCCAGCCCGGCCAGCTTCTTGCGGACGACGTCCGAGCGCAGAAGGATATAGCCGTAGCGGTCCAGAAGCCACTTGGACAGGCTCGACTTGCCCGTGCCCATCAACCCGTAGACGACCACGAGCGCCGGCCGCGAGGGGGCCCGGGTGTAGGCGTGGGCCAGGGCGAAGTAGCGCTTGGCCAGATGTAGATTGTCCTCCTTGGCTTCGCCTCGCACCGCCTCGTCGTCCCAGGTGAAGGCGTGGATTTTGCCGCGCACGTAGGCGCGGTAGCATTTGTAAAAGTCCATCACCTTCTTGAGCTCCTCGTCCCCGGAGCGCTGGATGAAGGTCTCGGCCAGAAAATCGGCCAGGGAGCTGAGGCCGTGAAAGTCCAGGTCCATGGCCAGGAAGGCCAGGTCGGCGGCCACGTCGGAGCAGCGGAAACGCTGGTTGAATTCGATGCCGTCGAAGATGATCGGCCGCTCCTCGAAGCAGATGTTGGCCAGGTGCAGATCGCCGTGGCACTCCCTGATGCGCCCCTGGGCGACGCGGCGTCGGAAGAGGTCGGCCCGGTCTTGGCAAAAGCCGTCGGTGTAAGCCTTGATGTCGAGGTATCTTTTCTCGGACAGGGCCAGGTCGACGTGGCCGGCGGTCTGGGCGAAGTTCTCGTCCGTGTTGAACTTGATGGCCTCGACGGAGCCGAAGCGGTCGATCTGGCCGCCGCTGGCCGCCTGCGCGTAAAAGGGCACCAGAACCTCGACCAGGCCCCTGATCAGGTCGGCCGTAATGCCGCCGCGCTCCAGAACCTCGAGGCCCATGCGCTCCTGGCTCATCTGGCGCATGACGACGACGTAGTCCACCGCCTCGCCTTGGCCGGCCAAGCAGCGGCGGTCGCCGTCGAGGGTGATCGGCGCGACCTGGAGATAGACGCTCGGGGCCAGGCGGCGGTTCAGGCGCAGCTCCTCCTCGCAGAAGTGATGTCTTTTTTTCAGGGTGGTGAAGTCGAGAAAGCCGAAGTCCACCGGCTTCTTGAGCTTGTAGACGTACTCACCGGTCAAGAAAACCGACGAGATGTGGGTTTGGATGTAGGCCACCTCCTTGACCGGATGGGGGTAGAACCCCGGCGCCTTCATGGCGGCGACGATGTCCTCGTGGGACGGGGTCATCTTCATGTTTTCTCCAGGCCGTCCTCAAGGCCAAGCCCGGCCCATCAAGATGGCACAATCAAGGCCCAGGGTCAAGGCGGGGCCGGGCCCGGTAGCGTATCAAGTCTTGTGTCAGGGGAGAGGGAGGGGGTACCTCCTTGGGTG
>CAYXRH010000341.1:0-4642 GCA_964466355.1 uncultured Thermodesulfobacteriota bacterium | reverse complement strand
CACCAGAGCAGATCGAGCGCCTCGCCTCGGCCGGTATCCCCCGCACCGGCGTGGAGGTCAAGGTCGTGGATGAAAGTAACCAGGAGCTCGGGCCGGGAGAGAAGGGCCAGGTGGTCACCCGCTCGGACGTGGTCATGAAGGGCTACTGGCAAGACCCCGAAGCCACGGCCGAGACCCTCAAAGACGGCTGGCTCAAGACCGGCGACGTCGGCTACGTGGCTCGGGACGGCTATCTCTACCTCCTCGACCGGGCCAAGGACATGATCATCAGCGGCGGCGAGAACATCTATCCCCGCGAGATTGAAGAAGCCCTCATCCAACACCCGGCCGTGCGGGAGGTGGCCGTCATCGGCGTGCCGGATGAAAAATGGGGCGAGGCGGTCAAGGCCGTGGTCTCGCTGGTCGAGGGCGCCGTGATGACCGAGGCGGAGCTGATCGCCTTTTGCCGGGACCGCATCGCCAGCTATAAGAAGCCGAAGTCAGTGGACTTCATGGACGAACTGCCCAAGAACAATTACGGCAAGCTGGTCAAGAAGGACCTGCGGGCGCGATACTGGCCTCGCGGGGACAGAATGATCTAGCTTCGCACCCCTGAAAAGGTTGGCATAAAAGGGTGGGGTGGTGACCCGCTGGTCGAGCGAGCAGCGGAGCTGGCCGCCCCGGCTCGAATGCTCGGCCTTGACGATGACCCTCACCTCGGGCCAGGCTTGGGCGCAGCCTCCTGAATTCCACCTCCACTTTCCTTCTTTTGCAGCTTTTAAAATCAATGACTTTCGAGGTACAATCCGTCACGGCGAAACAGCCCCCTTCCTTTGGCCTAACTACCCAAACTATAAGGGACTATGGCTGTTTCGCCTACCCCCTTCGTGAAATATCCGGGCTAGGGATGCTCAGCCCCTCGTCGGCGCCGGCGCCGGTCCCCTCCTTTCCCGGCCGGGCGCGCCGGCCCGGCGGACCCGGGCGGACCGGCGAGTTTGCTTGAGGGCCAGGCAGAGGGGCAGGCCGAGCAAGACGATCCAACCGGCGAGGACGAAACCGTCCTGGAAGCCCAGCACCTGGGCCCGGTGATAGAAAGTCCGAGCGGCCAGGGCCGCCGCCTTGGTCTTGGCCTCGGGCAGGATGCCGTGAACCTGGTACAGGACTTTCCCGGCCACCCGGAGCAAAAGCTTCACGAAACCAGTCCCCTCCAGGGGAAACCGGTCGCTCATCCGGACGGCGTGGATGTGGATGGAGTTGGTCACGTAGGTGTTCAACAGGGCGATGCCGAAGGCGCCGCCGACCCGCTGGGCGACGTTGAGGAAGCTGGAGGCCGTGGCCACCTGCTGCGGCGGCACGGCGTTTAAGGCGGTGGTTATCAGCGGGGCCATCATCAGGGCCAGGCCGACCCCGCGGATGATCTGGGGGCCGATGATGGTCAGCGCCCCGGAGAGCGGGTCGAGGTAAGCGTAGAGGAACATGGACACGGCGGTCACGGCCGTGCCCACGAAGGCCAGCCAGCGGACGTTTAAGCGATCGGTCATCCGGCCGGCGATGGGCATCATCACCCCCACAGTCAAGGCGCCGGGCATCATCCACAGGCCGGTACTGATAGTGGTGTAGCCGACCAGGCTCTCCAGGAAAATCGGCAGCAGAAAGACCCCGCCGAACAGCCCGACGGCCCGGAAGACGGCCAGGGTGAGGCTCAAGGTGAAGTTGCGGATCTTAAACAGGCCCAGGTCGAGGAGGGGGTGGACGACCGCCCCCTCGACGGCGACGAACAGGATCAGGCCGACGACGCTTAAGGCCAGACAGGTCAGGATGTAGTCCGAGGTCCAACCCTTCTCCTGGCCGTAGGACAGGGCCAACAGCCCGCTGATCAGGGCCAGCGACAGGAAGAAGAAGCCCCAGGCGTCGAGCGGCACGCGCCGCCGGGCGGCCGCGCCGCGCCTCTGGATGATGGTCAGGCCGGCGATGAGGGTGATGACGCCGAAGGGCAGGTTGACCGAGAAGATGGCCCGCCAGTTGAACCAGTCGGTCAGGTAGCCGCCCAGGGTCGGACCGATGGCCGGCCCGACCATGACGCCGGTGCCCCAGATGCCCAAGGCCCGGCCGCGCTCGTGGGGCTCGAACAGGTCGGCGACCATGGCCATGCCGACCGGCTGGATGGCCCCTCCGCCGACGGCCTGGATGATCCGGGCCACGACCAGGCTGTCGAAGCTCCAGGAAAAGGCGCACACGGCCGAGCCGAAGGTGAACAGGGCCAGGCTGACCAGGTAGAGGGTCTTGAGGCCGATGCGGCCGACCAGCCAGCCGACCAGCGGCATGGCCACGGCGGTGGCGATCATGAAGGCGGTGGAGACCCACTCAATCTGGTCGCGGCCGACGCCGAAGGCGCTCATCATGTGGGGCAGGGCGACGTTGACGATGCTCGAATCGAGAATGGCCATGAAGGTGCCCATGATGACGATGCCGAGCACCAGCCAGCGGTAGCTCGAGGCCTGGGGCGGCTTACTCATGGGTGGCGGCTGTCTTTCCCGCTGAGTTGTCCGCGGCGATGTGGATGCGCACCTCCACCGACAAACCCGGCCCCAGGAGTAGCTCGGGCAGGTGGTCGAGGTTGATGCGGACCGGCACCCGCTGGGAGACCTTGATGAAGGTGCCGCCGGAGCCCTCGGCCGGGATGAGGCCGAACTGGGAATTGGTCGCCCGCAGGATCTCCTTGACCCGGCCGGTCAAATGGACGCCGGGGTAGGCGTCGATGGAAATATCCACCCGTTCGCCGACGGCGATGTGGCCGAGGTCCTTCTCGTCGATGTTGGCCGCCACCCGCAGGGTCCGGGGATCGAAGACGGTCAGCACCGGCTGGGCGGCCGTGGCCATCGCCCCCGGATCGAGCCAGCGCCGGACGACCATCCCGTCAAAGGGGGCCTTCCCCTCGGCGTAGCCAAGGTTGGCCTTGGCCCGGCGGGTGGCCGCCACCGCCCCGGCCAGGCGGGCCTGGGCCAGCTCCAGGTTGGCCTTGGCCGCGGCGATGTCCTCGGGCCGGGTGCCCTCGAGCAGGAGCCTGAGCTGGCCGAACGACTCTTCGAAGGCGAACTTGGCCGTCTCCCACTTGGTCTGGGCCTGGTCCAGGTCGGACTTGGGCAGGTTCTTCTTCTCGTAAAGGCTGCGCGACCGGGCCAGGTCGGCGGCGGCCAGCCTGAGAGAAGCCGCCAGCTTGGCCATTTCGGCCCGGGCGACCTTCACCTCCTCCGGCCGGGGTCCGTGGACAGCCTTGTCATACTGGGCCTGGGCCAGCGCCGCCGAGAGCATGCTCTTGTCCAGGACGAAGAGGGTCTCGCCCTTGGTCACCTTGTCGCCCTCGGCCGCCCTGACCTCGGTCAGCAGGCCGCTGATGGCCGGCGCCAGGTCGACTAGTTGGCCGTCGAAGCGGGCGTCGTCGGAAAAGACAATGCCTCGCATGAAGAAGTACCAGTAGCCGGCCGCCAAAACGGCCATTACGGCCAGCAGGAGCAGGGACAGAAATATCCGCCGACCCGCCCGGCGGGGCGCCGGCGCAGGCGGAGTGGCCGGCGTCGTCGGGGAAGCTTCACTCACACTCGGTCGTCCTTTTCGCCGTCAACCGGCGCCGCCCGGCTGGCGCCGCTGAGAAAGAGATCGAGAACCAGCTCGTGGCGGTGCAGCGCTTCGGAAAAGTCGCTCAGGTCCCGGGCCCGGGACCTGAGCATGCCGAGGAGGAAGGTGGCCAGGACCTCGGCCGGGATGTCCCGACGGATTTGGCCCTCGGCCACGCCCTGGCCGATGATCTCGGCCAGGGCGGCGACCAAGCGGCGGCGCTGCCTCAGCCAGTGATCGCGGACGCTGGCCTCGCTCCAAGGAATGCGCGCCTCCTCGGACTGCATCATGCCGAAAAGCTGCCGGCGGCTCTGGAAAAAGGCCGAGATCTGCCGGCAGGCATCCAAAAGCCTCTCCTCAAAAGGCGCCTCTTGGGGGACCCGCTCGACCAGCAGGTCGCAGAGCTCACTGACGCCTTGGAGGGCCACCTCGAAAAAGAGGTGATCCTTGTTTTCGAAGTAGCGGTAGATCGTCCCCTTGCCCACCCTGGCCTGGGCGGCGACGTCATCAAGGGTGATCTGGTGAAAGCGGCGGCTGGTGAAGAGCTTCTCGGCCGCGCTCATGATCTCCGCTTTGCGGTCCCCTCTGGGCATGGCTTCCTCCCTGGTCAGCCACAGAACTGACTGGTCAGTATTGATACACCCTTTCGGGCCGGCCAGCAATGAAGTTGAGCAGGGCGTAGGCCAGGGCGATGTCCACGAACATGTCCAGCCGACGGTAGATGAGTCCGATGAGCAGGAGCAGGGTCACGGTCTTGGAGCCGATGGCGTTGACCCCGATGAGCCGGTCCACCACCGAGGGTCCGAGCACGGCCCGGTACAGGGTCAGGATCATCAACAGGCTCAAGAAAAGGGCGCTAAAATAATAAAGGGGCTCGCTCATGTCTGGCCGAAGGTCCGGGCGACGCGCGCCTCCATGTCCCGCAGGGACTTTGGATCGCCAAGTTTCCTGTCCAAGGCGTGGATGGTGAACTGATAGACCAACCAGGGGAGGTAATACCAATTAGCGTTCTAAGGAGTAATCTATAGATAAGGGTAGTTAGTAAGGG
>CAYXRH010000340.1:0-4645 GCA_964466355.1 uncultured Thermodesulfobacteriota bacterium | reverse complement strand
CCGCCCCCGCTCTTCGCCCGCAAGGGATACAAAGCGGCCACCGTGGCCGAGATCGGCCGGGCGGCCGGCATGGGCAAGGGCACGCTCTACCTCTACTTCCCCTCAAAGCAAGCCCTCTTCAGGGCCGTCTTCGAGACGATCACCCAAAACATGGTCGAACGCATCGAGGCCGAAGCGGCCGCCCCCAAAGGAGGCGCGGCAGAGCGCCTGAGGCGGCTCAACACTTCGGCCGTGGCCCAGATCGAGGCCTCCTTGCCCCTCTACCCCATCATCTTGGAGTTCTGGTCCGCGGCGACCAGGGAGGGCCTGAAAGAGACCATCACCTCGGTCTTTAGAATATTTTACGGGCGGCTGCGCCGCCTCATCGTCCAGGTCATCGAAGACGGCGTGGGCCAGGGGGAGTTCAACCCCCGGACTGACGCCGAGGCCGTGGCCAGGCTCTACCTGGGGGCCATGGACGGCTTGGGCTTGCAGCTTTGGCTCGAAGGAGACTTAAACGCCGCCGCCCTGGCGGACGGTTTTTTTGAAGTGCTGTTGCGGGGCTTGAGGGCCAAAGCAACGCCGGGAGGATGAGGTCTCATGCGCTCAATCGTCAGAAATAAAATAATCCTCGCCCTTCGACACGTGGTCGTGGGGGCGGCGGTCTTGGCCGTCTGGGGCCTCAACGCGGCTTCGGGCTGGTGCCTCGACGCCAAAGCCCTGAGCCGCGAGCTGGACGAGCTCTACCGCTCCCAGTCGAGCCGGGGGCTGGTGAGCATGACCGTCACCACGCCCCACTACACCCGCCAACTCAAGATGAAGATCTGGTCCCGGAGCCTGGAGGACACCCTCATCCGCATCATCTCGCCCCCCAAGGAGAAGGGCACGGCCACCTTGAAGCGGGGCAACGAGATGTGGAACTACCTGCCCAAGATCCGCAAGACCATCCGCGTCCCGCCGTCGATGATGATGGGCTCCTGGATGGGCAGCGACTTCACCAACGACGACCTGGTCAAGGAGACCACCTGGGAGGAGGACTATCACGTCAGCCTGGTCAAAGACCCACCGCCCGGATTGATCGGTCTGATCTACCAGCCCAAGGAGAACGCCCCGGTGACCTGGAGCCGGATCGCGGTCTCGTTGGATCAAAAGACGCACCTGCCCGTGACCTTTGAATACTACGACGAGAAGGAACGCCAGGCGCGGGTGATGAGCTTCTCTGAGGTGAAGGCGCTCGGCGGCCGGACGATCCCGGCCCGGCTCACTTTAACGCCTCTGTCCGAGGAAAAGAAGGGCCAGCAGACGATCTTGGTCTACGAAGAGCTGGAGTTCGACCTCGAACTGCCGCCCGACCTCTTCACCCTGACCAACCTGCGCCGGGAGCGCTGAGGTGCTCACCAATCTCGCCATCGGCCTCAGAAACCTGAGGCGCCGCCGCTTGAGAACCTCGCTCACCGGATCGATGATCCTGGTCGGCACGGCCCTGATCGTTTTCTCGGTCGGCTGGGCCGAGGGGGTCTATTCAGACATGGTCGCCCTGGCCACGCGGTCCTACGCCGGGCACTTCCAGGTCGTCGCCCGGGGTTATGAGGAAAAACCCTCCCTGTTCAAGACCGTCGATGATCCGGCCGAGACCGAGGCGGCTCTGGAGAGAAATCCCTTTGTCGAGGCCGTCACCGCCCGGGTGGAGACGGCCGGGCTGCTGGCCGCCGGGCCCAAGACCACCGGGGTGATGCTCGTCGGCCTCGAGCCCGAGAAGGAAAAAAAGGTGACCACCCTGGCCGGGGCCCTGAAAAAAGGCCGTTGGCTGGAGGCCCCTTTGGCCGGCCGGTCTAGGCCGATGATCCTCGGCTCCGGCGTGGCTAGGCGCCTCGAGGTGGATTTAGGCCACGAGGTCAGCTTCGTCGGTCAGGCGGCCGACGGGTCCATCGCCGCCGAACTCTTCACCGTGACCGGCATCTTGGAGACCGGCGCCGACGAGCTGGACGGCCAGGTGGCCCTCATCCGGCTCGATGACGCCCAGGCGCTGCTCGTCTTGGGCCGGCGGGTCCACCGCCTCGTCGGCCTGGCCGAGAGCCTGAACAAGATCGAGGCCGTGCGCCGCGGCGTGGCCTTGGAGCCGGGCTTGAGGTTTATGAGCTGGTCGGAGGTGATGCCCACCCTGGAGCGGACCATCAGAAGCGACCGGGCCGGTTTGTGGATCTTTTTGTTCATCATCCTGGCCGTGGTCGTGCTCGGCGTGACCAACACCATGATGATGGCCGTTTTGGAACGGACGCGCGAGTTCGGGGTGATGAAGGCCCTCGGCGCCTCGCCGGGGCGGGTGGTCGGGCTGGTCGTGGGCGAGTCGGCCTGGATCTCCTTCTTCGGGGTCCTCTTCGGGCTCGGCCTCGGCGTCGTCCTGGTCTTGATCGTCCGCAAATGGGGCATTTCCTTCGGCGACGAGCCCCTGACTTACGGCGGCGTGGTCATCAAAGTCATGCGCGCCGAGCTCAACCTCGTCGGCGCCCTGTTCTGTCCGCTCTTAATCTTCTTCAGCGGGCTGGCCGCCGGACTTCTGCCGGCCCTGCGGGCGGCCCGGCTCAAGCCGGCCGAGGCCTTGAGGCAGATTTAGGAGGAGCGCGGCATGTGGGCCGTGACCATCCGCCTGGCCTGGCGCAATCTGTGGCGCAACACCCGGCGCACCCTGATCACCGCCGGGGCCATCGGCCTCGGCCTGGCGGCCATGATCCTCTCCCTGGGCTGGAGCCGGGGCATGACCCAACACCTAATTGACACGGTGACCCTCTCCGGGGCCGGCGAGGCCCAGATTCACGCCTCGGGGTGGCGACAGACCCGGGACGTGGCGCTGATCATTCCGCGCGGGCTAAAGGTTCTCGAGCGGGTCTCGACCGCCCCAGGGGTCAAGGCGGCCGCGCCGAGAGCCTACGGCATCGGCCTCCTGGCCATCGGCGACCGCTCGGCCAACGTGGAGGTCGTCGGCTTCGAGCCTGAGCGGGAGAAGAGGGTGACCAACTGGCAGCAGCGGCTCCTCGCCGGCCGCTACCCCCAAAAGGAGACAGACCTCTTGATCGGCCGCGATCTGGCCGAAAGCCTGGAGGTGGAGGTCGGCTCCAAGCTGGTCCTCACCGTGGCCGACGCCTTCAGCGGCGACATGAACAGCCTTCTGGTGAGGGTCTGCGGCGTCATCTTCACCAACAACCCGGCCCTGGACAAGCACTCGGCCCTTCTGCCGCTGGCCACGGTCCAAAAGGCCCTCGGTCTCAAGGGAGGCTTCCACGAGATCGCGCTCAGCCTCGACGCCCCCGCGGCCGAGCGGGCCGCTCTGGCCCCGATTCTTGCTTCCCTAACCGCGCCGGGCCTGGAGGTCTCGTCCTGGCAAGACGTGGCGCCGGTCGTGGCCAACATAAAAGATTTACAGGGATTTTTTATGAGCCTCACCCTCCTGATCATCTTCTTCATCGTCGCCTTCGGCATCGTCAACACCATGAGCATGTCCCTCTTGGAGCGTCTTCGGGAGTTCGGCCTCATGCGGGCCATGGGCGCTTCGCCGGGCCGCCTGGGCCTGCTCATCCTGAGCGAGGCGGCCTCCCTGGGCCTGGTCGGCTGCGGCCTCGGCCTGGTGGTCGGCCTGGCCATCTACGCCGTCTTGGCCCAGGTGGGCCTGAACATGGGCCACATCGAGGCCGCCGGCGTGACCTTGGAGGCGCCGATCCACCCCAGCTTGGACTTCTGGGGCGTGGCCGCGGTCACGCTCGCCTTTTCAGTCTTGACGCCCCTGGTGGCCGTCTTTCCGGCTCTCAGGGCGGCCCGCGTCGAGCCGGCCAAGGCTCTGCGCCAGGAATAGGAGCCGACATCGTCATGAGCGAGCCAGTGATCCAGGTGAGGGACCTCAAACGGCACTACGTGCTCAAGGGAGAGACCGTCAAAGCCCTCGACGGCGTGACCCTGACCTTTGAAGGCGGTGAATTCACGGCCGTGGCCGGGCCGTCCGGTTCGGGCAAGTCGACCCTGCTCAACCTCATCGGCGCTTTGGACCGGGCCACGGCTGGCCAGGTCAAGATCGAGGGCCGCGACCTGGCCGCCCTGTCCCAGACCGCATTGGCCCGCCTGCGCCGCGACAAGATCGGCTTCATCTTCCAATCCTTCAACCTCATCCCGGTCTTGAGCGCCGTCGAGAACGTGGAGTACGTCATGCTCCTCCAGGGGGTGGACAAAAAGACCCGCCGCCAGCGGGCCGCGGCCATCCTGGCCGAGGTGAGCCTGCAAGGCCTGGAAGACCGGCGGCCGGCCGAGCTCTCGGGCGGCCAGCAGCAGCGGGTGGCCGTGGCCCGGGCCATCGTCTCCCGGCCGTCCTTGGTTCTGGCCGACGAGCCCACGGCCAACCTTGACTCCACCGCCGGGAGCGAACTCCTGGAGAACATGGCCGAACTGAACCGCAAACACGGCGTGACCTTCATCTTCTCCACCCACGACGCCAAGATCATGGCCCGGGCCTCCCGCCTGGTCATGCTGCGCGACGGACGGGTCGAATCTGACCAGCACCGGAGCCGCTGAGGCCCCCGGCCCGACAACGATGCTGACCAGCTTCAGGGAAGCATCGCTGGCCTAATACCAAGTTGCTTTCAAGGGTGTAATTTTGGTTGGTTGTTCTCACTTCAGGTCG
>CAYXRH010000339.1:0-4674 GCA_964466355.1 uncultured Thermodesulfobacteriota bacterium | reverse complement strand
GCGGCCGGCTCCGATGCTCGCTCGACCAGCAGACCGCCGCCCCGCCCTCTTATATGACGCAACACTTGAAATAACCGGCGGCCCACTTGAGGCCGTCTCAAGGGAGGTGGCAGGTCATGCCCTGGACGTGGCGATTGCACACCCGAGAGTTTTACCCGGCGCGGGACCTTAAGAAGTACCCGGTCTGGTTTCTGAACAAAGGTCACAGCTTCCCCCCTTTCTGCCCGCTGTTCATGTGGTGCTGGTGCTTCAACGAGGCCCACGGCGTGCACTACGGCTGCAACGAGACCTTCGTGCCCCACACCCGGGGCCACATCATGCTCGACATCGACGGCTGCGCCCTGGAAAACGGGCTGCCCATCGCCGATGAAAAGGAGGTCGAGCAGCGCCTGGAGCGGCGCCGGGAGTGGATCACCCGCACCTTCGCCCCCCGCTGGGACGAGATGTGGCGGAGCCAGGAAGAGGAGATGCAGGCCGCCTTTGAGAAGCACAAGGCCTTTGATTTTGAAAAGGCCTCGGTCTACGACCTCTACAAGCTCCTCCACGAAGCCGTGGCCTTGAACCGGCGCATGTGGGAGTGGCACTTCTATTTCATGTACGGTCAGTTCGGGGCCTACTGGGAGTTCGAGGATCTGGCCAGGGAGTACGCCGGCGTCGTCGAGACCGACGCCCTGTGGCACGATCTCATCCGCGGCTTCGACAACTACCTCTTCCGCATGGACCGGGCCCTGTGGGCCCTGCGCACCCGGGCCTTGGAGCTTAAGATCGACGACCTCCTTTGCCGCACCCCGGCCGCGGAGACCCTGGCCGCCTTAAAGGAGACCGCGGCCGGGCAAAGGTGGGTTGAAGAGGACCTCCACGACTTTTTGCACCTCAAGGGCTACGGCTGGCGCCAGCCGCGCATGATGGAGTTCATCAACCCCCTGTGGTGGGAGGACCCCAGCCCGGTGTTCAAATGGGTCAAGGCCTACCTCAACCTTGATCTCGGCCCCGAGGCCGAATTCCCCCTCGAGGCCATCCGGCCGCGGCTCATCGAGCGGCGGCGGGCGGCCGAGGCGGAGGTCTTGAGGCGGGCCAGAAAAAACGGCTGCCCGGACATGGCCTACTTCGAGCTGATGATGGGCCTGGCCCAAAAGACCAGCTTTTACTCCGAGTCCCACGACTGGATCAACGAGATCCAGTGCCACGCCGTCAACCGCCACGTCTTTCGAAAGATCGGCCAGCGCCTGAGCGAGTTCGGCACCTTTGACGAACCAGACGACGTCTTCTTCTTCATCCCGGAGGAGCTGGAGCTCTTTGTCGGCTATCCGGAGAACTTCGAGGTGGGCTGGCTGGCCAGGGAGCGCCGCCGCGAATGGCAGAAGCACACCGCCTACGAGAACCGGCCCGCCATCGAGTCGGCCGACAAGAACCTCAGGCCAGAGGACACCCTGAAGCATCTCCTCGGCCCCCGGGACCCAGTGGTGACCAAGGTCTCCATTGGCCCCTTTGTCAAGCCGCGGCCGGAGACCGGGGCGGTCTGCTTCGGCAACTGCGGCAACGTCGGCCTGGCCGAGGGCGTGGCCCGGCGCGTCGTCTCCTCGGCGGAGATCTATGACGTCAAGCCCGGCGAAATCCTCGTCGCCCCGGCGACCCACGGCTCCTGGACCCCGGTGTGGCCCATGGTCAAGGCCGTGGTCACCGACGGCGGCGGCAGCGTCAGCCACGCCTGCATCGTCGGCCGCGAATGGGACGTCCCGGTGGTGGCCAACACCGGCGACGCCACCCAGGTGATCAAGACCGGCGACCGGCTCAGGGTCGACTCCGAGGCGGGGCTGGTCTTCCGGCTGGATTGATTTTCCGATCGAGGCCGCGATGGAGTGGCGAGAAGACTGGCGGCCGAAGAGGCGTTATCACTCCTGCGTCCTCAGCGAGGAGGACCTGGAGGCCTACCCCTGCTGGTATCTCGACGCGGCCCACTCCATTCCGCCGTGGACGCCTCTCTTCGC
Source organism: uncultured Thermodesulfobacteriota bacterium (assembly GCA_964466355.1). Lineage (GTDB taxonomy): Bacteria > Desulfobacterota > Desulfarculia > CAYXRH01. Next base: position 2,686 of record CAYXRH010000339.1, on the reverse strand, counting down.
CTGGGTCTGGACCCACCATCAGCGCTACGGCGATCTGTGGGCCGCCGAGACCATGGGCCTGCCCACCTGCCGGGGCACCGACTGGCGCGAGGTCGACGGCTGCGCCTACATGTGCCCGGTGCTGGTCGCTGACGAGAGCGAAAAGAGGGCCCGGCAAGAGCGCTTCAAAAAGCATCTGATCCCCTTCATCGAGGACTACGACGGCCTCTGGGCCGAGGTGGTGGCCGAGCTGACCAGGAGCTACAGACGCTTCAAGGCCTTTGAGGTGGACGAGGCCCACAACGCCGCCCTGTGCGACCACTTCCGCGAGGTCTTCAGCTTCGACTACCGCGTCTGGGGCCTGCACTCCTGGATGATGTACACCCTCTTCGCCCTCTACTCCCTCTTCGAGGACTTGTGCCGGGAGAGGGTCGGCATCGACGACGCCTCCTCGACCTGGCACCGGCTCATCAGGGGCTTTGACAACAAGCTCTTCGAGGTGGACCGGCGTCTGTGGAAGCTGGCCCGCCGGGCGGCGGACCTGGGCCTGGAGGGCCTGATTTTAAACACCCCGCAGAGCGAGGTGGTCGCCGCGTTGAAGGAGAGCCAGGCCGGCCGGCGCTGGCTGGCCGAGCCGGGCGGCTTCGAGGAGTTCATCCAGGAGCACGGCTGGCGCCTGCCGCGCATGATGGAGCTCGACCGCCCGGCCTGGATCGAGGATCCCGGCCCGGCCTTGTCCTTCATCAAGCAATACCTTGACGGCGGCGTCAGCTTCGAGATGGACGCCCGCCGCCCCGGCCTGGTCAAGGAGCGCCGGGAGGCCGAGGCCGAGGTCTTGTCCCGCTTTCCCCCATCCCAGCGAGGCTGGGTCGAACGGCTGATGACCCTGACCCAGAAGGCCGGCGTCTTCAGCGAGGAGCACGATTACTACTTTGAGCACACCGCCCACGCCCTGATGCGCCGGGCCGCCCTGGCCTGCGCCCGGCGCATGGCCGCCCGGGGCCTGATGGAGGAGCCCGAGGATTTCGTCTTTCTGCTGCCGGACGAGATCGGCCGCAACGTCATGTCCTTGAGCCTGGACTACCGGCCCCTCGTCGCCGAGCGGCGGGCCTACTTTGAGGAGTACTCAACGCGCCTCGACCGCCCGCCGCTCATCGGCCGCCTGGCCGACGACCCGCAGAAGGCCATGGACTACGTCCTGGCGGCCAAGGACTACGTCATGCTCAAGGTCACCGTCGGCCTCCAGGCCGCCGCCTCGCCGGATTTGGGGGCCGACCTGTACGGCAACCCGGCCGCGCCGGGGCTGAGCCAGGGCGCGGCGCGCCTCATCGCCACCGAAAGCGACATCCCCAAAATCAAGCCCGGCGACATCCTGGTGGCGGTGACGACCTATTCGAGCTGGACCCCGGTCTATCCCCTCATAAACGGGGTCGTCCTCGACTCCGGGGCCAGCCTGTCCCACGCGGCCATCGTCGGCCGGGAGTACAACATCCCGGTGGTCGTCCAGACCAAGGAGGCCACGACCAAGTTGAAGGACGGCCAGCAAATCAGGGTCGACGGCAACCGCGGCGCGGTCTGGATCCTCGGAGGGGGGGCGTGAGCGGGCCCTTGATTCTGTGGTTCGAGGAGATCGGGCTCGGGGACGAGGGCCGGGTGGGCCGGAAATGCCTCAGCCTGGCCCGCCTGAGCCGCACCGGGCTGCCGACGCCGCCCGGGTTCGCCCTGACCATCCAGGCCGGCGAACTGATGATGGAGGCCACCGGCGTCGGCGAGGCCGCCAGCCGCTACCTGAGCCGGTTCGACCAGGGCGCCCTGGCCAACTTCGGCTTCGCCGAAGAGGCCGGGGCCCACCTGCTCCAGCTGATGAAGATGGTCGAGCTTCCCGAGGAGATCCGCCGAGCCCTCGAACAAGGCTACGACCGGCTCTGCCGCCTCAGCGGCCGCGAGGAGGCGGCGGTGGCCGTGCGCTCCTCGGGCCCGGTGAGCCGGCCGGGCCTCTTCGCCACCTTTCTCAACGTCCGGGGCTTGGACGAATTGGAGAAGCGGGTCAGGGACTGCTGGGCCAGCGCCTACGCCCCCCGGGCCTTGGCCATGCGGGCCCAGCGCGGCTGGCCCGTGGACCGGGAGCCTCTGGGCGTCGTCGTCTGCCGGATGATCGAGGCCCGCTCGGCCGGGGTGCTGTTCACGGCCCACCCGGTCAGCGGCCACCGTGGCCAGGCCGTCTTGGAGGCCAGCTGGGGGCTGGGCGAGAGCGTGGTCCAGGCCGCGGTGACGCCGGACCGCTTCATCGTGGACAAGGCCAGCTTGAAGATCGTCGAGCGGGTCATCAACCCCAAGCCGAGCCAGGTCAGCCTTGCCAGGCGCGGCACCAAGATCGAGCCGGTTCCGCTGAAAAGACAGGCCGCCGCCTCCTTGAGCGAGGCGGAAGTGAAGGAGCTGGTCCGCCTGGGCCAGGAGGTGGAGGCGCTCTTCGACGGCCTGGCCCAGGACATCGAATGGGCCGTGGCCGAGGGGGCGCCCTTTCCCCAGAGCATCTTTCTTCTCCAGTCCCGCCCGATCATCGGTTTTGAGGCCGGCCCCCGAAGCATCGACAAACCCGAAGGCCTCAGCGAGGCCGAGCACATCGCCGAGCTGACGGTCGAGCGGCTTTTTGAGTAGTCATAAGAAGGAGTTAAAAAATGGACCAGGGATTCATCCACCCCTACAT
>CAYXRH010000338.1:0-4717 GCA_964466355.1 uncultured Thermodesulfobacteriota bacterium | reverse complement strand
GCCTGGCCCTGGGCGGCCGTGCGGGCTTTTATGAGCACGCGCCAGCGAAAGCGGTTCTTGATCTTGACCACCGGCGCCGGGGCCGGCCCCAGAACCTCCAGCCGTCCGCGGGGGGGACGAAGATTCCTGGCCGTGCGGGCCACCAGGCGGGCCGCCCGCTCCACTCGGGCCGGCTTCAAGCCGCTCAAGCGCAGGCAGACCAGGCGGGCGAAGGGCGGATAAAAGAGCCGCCGTCGCAGCTCGATCTCCTGCTCGAAAAAGGCCTCGTAGTCCTGGGCGGCGGCGGTCAGAAGAGAGTAGTGCTCCGGGTTGAGGGTCTGAATAACCACCCGGCCGGGGCTCGGGCCGCGCCCGGCCCGCCCGGCCACCTGGGTGAGCAACTGAAACGTCCGCTCAGCGGCCCTGAAGTCGGGCAGGTGAAGGCTCAAGTCGGCCAGGACGACGCCGACGAGGCCGATGCCCGGGAAGTCGTGCCCCTTGGCCAGCATCTGGGTGCCGATGAGGATGTCCAGCTCCCGCCGGGCCAGGCGGCTCAAGATCCGCTCCACGGCCCGGGGAGAGGCGGCGGCGTCGCTGTCCAGGCGGGCGATTCTGGCCTCGGGAAAGAGGCGGGCCGTCTCGGCCTCGACTTTCTCGGTGCCGAGGCCCAGGAGCCGGGGCTTGTCCTGGGAGCAGCCGCGGCAGGGGCCCAGGGGTTGGGCCAGGCCGCAGTAGTGGCAGATCAAGGCCCCGAAGCCGGCGTGATAAGTCAGGCTCACCGAGCAGTTGACGCAGAGATAGGGCCGGCCGCAGCGGCCGCAGACCGGATAGGTGGCGAAGCCGCGCCGGTTCAGAAAAAACAGGGCCTGCTGGCCCTGGTTCAAGGCCTCGCCGGCGGCCTCGATGAGCCGGCCGGAGAGAACGATCGGCCCCTGCTCCTCTGACTCCGGCTCGGCCCGCAGATCCACCACCTCCACCTCGGGCAGGGGCCGGGCCTGGACCCGCTGGGTCAGGAACACGCCACGGTATTTCCTTTGCCTCTGGTGGTGAAAGGAGATGACGGACGGCGTGGCCGAGCCCAAAACGACCACCGCCCCGGCGAGGCGTCCCCGCACCAGGGCCACGTCCCGGGCGTGGTAGCGCAGCCCGTCTTCCTGCTTGTAAGACGGCTCGTGCTCCTCGTCGACCACGATCAAGCCCAGGTCGCTCAGGGGGGCGAAGACGGCCGAGCGGGCCCCCAGGGCGATGCGGGCCTGGCCGCCCAAGAGCCGCCGCCACTCAGAGAGGCGCTGGGCCGGGGTGAGGCCGGAGTGAAGCACGGCCACCTCATCTCCGAAGCGCGAGATGAACAGGGCCTTGAGCCTGGGGGTGAGGGCTATCTCCGGGACCAGAACCATGGCCGAGCGGCCGAGGTCGAGGGCCATCCGGCCGGCCCGGAGATAAACCTCGGTTTTGCCCGAACCGGTCACGCCGTGAAGAAGAAAAGAGGTGAAGCGACCGCTTTCGATGGCTTTTTTCAGGCCGGCCAAGACAACTCGCTGCTCCGGCGTCGGGCTCGGCGGCGGCGGGCACTCGAAGGCGGTCGAGAAATCCTCCTCCGGCGGCCGGCGCCTCTGGATCTCGATCAGCCCCTTGGCCGCCAGAACCTTAGCCGCCTGGTCGGCCGAGGGGACGATGGGCCTGAGAACCCGGAAGGGCACCCAATCCTTGCCGCGGAGGAAGTCGAGAAGCTTTTTCTGGGCCGGCGGGAGGGGCGGCGGGGACGGCCTCTCCAAGGCCCGGGCGGCCTTGGCCGCCTGTAGCCCGGGGGTCCGGTGGGCGGCGCCGGAAGGCAGGGCCGTGGCCATGGTCTGGCCCAGGGGGTGACGGTAGTATCCGGCCAGCCACTCGAACAGGGGCAGCATCGACTCCGGAAAGAGAGGGCCCTCGTCCAGGATGTGGGTGATGATCTTGACTTCGATCCCCGAAGGCGGCTGGTCTTCCGGGCCGAGGATGAACCCGACCACCTCCCGGCCCTTCAGCGGCGCCAGGACCCGCTGCCCCACCGCCGCCGGGTGGTCAGGGAGGCGGTAAGTCAGCGGCTGCCCCAGCGGCGCGGCCACGGCCACCCTGACGCAGGCCCCGCTTGAAAGCAATCAGAGACTCCTTTTGAGGATGTCCTCGGCGAACTCCTTGAAGTCAGGCTGCGCGTCCTGGGCGGCCATGGCCTGGAGGGCCGCGGGCGTGGTGGCGGCGGATTTCCAGTTGCTGATCGGCTTCAAGATCTTGCGCTGGACAAAGGTCGTTTTCAGCAGAAAGTTCAAATCGCCTTGCACCGGCTGAAAATATAAAAAACCCTTCTTGACGGCGATGGGCATGGGCAGCCCTTCCCTCGAGGCCTCGAAGGCGGCCAGGGGCTTGGGGTAGTGGTTGAAGTTGCGGTTTAAAAAGCGGATGTCCTCGTTTTTGAGGCCCACGAGCTGGAAGGATTCGACCATGACGTTGCGACCCAGGACCCTGTCCCAGGCGGCCAGGCCGCCCTTCTGGGGCTTCAAGGGGTTGTTGGCCACTATCTCCATGACCATGCGCGCCCCACCCCGGCCCAGCTCCAGAGCCAGGGCCAGGGCGTCGAGGTCCAGGGCGCCGGTGAGGTAGCTCAAGTCTTCGATGTTGTAGGACAGCTTGTCGTCCACGCCCTCCAGAACCTGGGCCACCTCGGCGGGGGAGAGGTGCTCGCACCGCTCCAGACGGCCGGGGTTGGGGCGGAAGATCTGGTTCTCGGCCGTCTGCTGCATGGCCATCTGACCGTGGTTGTGAAGTCTTTTGGGCGCGGCGGGATCAAAGAAGAAGCGGCCGTTTTTTAAGTTGATGCCCTCAAAGGGGACCTGAATCATGGCCAGGACGCGCTCGGGGTTGAAGCCGTAAAAATTGGCCGCGGCCAGGTCGGCGGCGACCTGGTCGGCCGAGGTCTCGTTGAGAATGATCAAGCTCCACTGATCTTCGAGGACGGTTTGGGGATGACGGCCGTTTTCCTGGGCCAGTCTGGTCAAGTCAAAGGCCATCTGGAGCATGTGCCGGGCGCCGAGAGAGAGATCGAGCAGATCTTCGGGCCCGGCGCCCCCGCTGCGATCGAGTATCTCCCTCTCACTCACCGCCCGCTCCTCTTCCTCGGCCAGCATCTCGGCGCAGGCGGCCAGACTCAGGTGTTGACAGGGATTGATGAGGTATTTGGTGCCCATCTTGAGCCTGGTGCCTTCGCCGGCGGCGGCGTGCTCGGCCAGGAAGCGGCCGTCCAGGACGCACTCCACGGCCGCCTTTCGCTGCGCCAAAGGAATGGCCACCGCGTCCAAGGTGACCACCTCCCGGGGCTCCTCCAGTTCGGCCAGCCTGGGGTAGGCGTTGATCTTGGCCTCCTCGGCGGCGATTTCGGCCATGGAGGAGTAATCGGCCAGTCTGGCGGCGCAGATGTCGAGGCAGCTTTGGCGGTAGGCTTTTATGGTTTTGGGATCAACTCGGGGCGTCATCTCAGCCTCGCTCGGTGACCCTTGCGCGGGATCGGCTCCTTGAGATAGATTGGCTTCGAGACCTGGGGGTGATTGTACCTGTTTCCCACCTCAGGACAAGGGGGTAACCATGGAGAAGCAGGTGGACGGCCGCACATTGCGCCTCATGAAGGGGGACATCACCGACCTGGCCGCTGAGGCCATCGTCAACGCGGCCAACGAAAAGCTCATCCTCGGCGCCGGGGTGGCCGGGGCCATCAGATCAAAGGGCGGGCCGGCCATCCAGGCCGAGTGCGACCGAATCGGCGGGACGAGCGTCGGGGGGGCGGTCATGACCACCGGCGGCAACCTCAAGGCCAGACATGTCATCCACGCCGTGGGGCCTCGCTGGGGCGAGGGCGACGAAGAGGCCAAGCTCGAGAGCGCGGTCTCAAACAGCCTCAAGCTGGCCGACCGGCACGGGCTCAAGACCATCGCCTTCCCGGCCATCTCCACCGGCGTCTTCGGCTTTCCCGTAGATTTGGCCGCCCGGATCATGCTCAAGACGGCCCTGGATCATCTGACCGGCGAGACCGGGCTGACGGAGGTCGTCTTCTGCCTCTTCGGCCAGGAGAGCTACGACGCCTTTGAGGCGGCCCTGGACGAACTTCAGGGCTGAGACGATCTTGGCGGCGCGGGCAGGAGCCCGGCGATCTCGTGCAGGCGGGCCTCGAGGAGGTCTAAGGTATCAATCAACCGCTTCAACTCCTCCCTGAGGCCGGCCGCTTCTGCGGGGCTCAGGCGGCGCTCCAGACGCCCTAGCCTGGCCTCGAGGTCCCTGATGTCCTTGTTCAGCTCTTTTTGACGGGTCAGGATGAGGCTGAGGCTCTCTTGGAGCGGAGGGCTCAAGGCGGCCGGGGGGAGGGCCGTCTCTCTGGGTCCGGCGAAGCCAAAAAGATAGATCATGTAGATCAAGCCAAAGACCACGGCTGATCCCAAGAGGATCTCCAAACGAGAGGCCTTGAAGCGTCTGGGGGACGGTTCGGGCACGCCTGGTGGATAGCATTGCCGAGGCGGTCAGTCAAGTCTGGTCCCAGGCGGGAAGGGCTTTAATACCAAGTTGCTTTCAAAGGTGTAATTTTGGTTGGTTGTTCTCACTTCAGGTCGAGGGTTCGGACGTTCTCAAGGCTCGCTTTAGGGCGGCCCCGAGTCGAATTCTTCTTTAGCCCGGATATTTCACGAAGGAGGTTGGCGAAGCAGCCATAGTCCCTTATACT
>CAYXRH010000337.1:0-4726 GCA_964466355.1 uncultured Thermodesulfobacteriota bacterium | reverse complement strand
GCTCTGGGTGAAGCTGAAGATCTCCTGCATGGTCACCGTGTCGCCCTCCATGCCCGTGAGCTCCTGAAAGCTGATCAGGCGCCTGGAGCCGTCGGACAGGCGGGCGACCTGAATGATGACCTGAATGGCGCTGGCGATCTGCTGACGGATGGCCTTGTCCAGTATCTCCAGGCCGGCCATGGACATCATCGTCTCCAGGCGGGTCAGGGCGTCGCGCGGCGAGTTGGCGTGGATGGTGGTCAGGGAGCCGTCGTGGCCGGTGTTCATGGCCTGCATCATGTCCAGGGCCTCGCCGCCGCGCACCTCGCCGACGATGATGCGGTCCGGCCGCATGCGCAGGCTGTTGCGGACCAGATCGCGCAGGGCCACCTCGCCGTGGCCCTCGATGTTGGCCGGCCGGGTCTCCAGGCGGACGACGTGCTCCTGCTGGAGCTGCAGCTCGGCCGAGTCTTCGATGGTCACGATGCGCTCGTGAACCGGAATAAAGGAGGACATGACGTTGAGCATGGTCGTCTTGCCCGTGCCGGTGCCGCCGCTGATGAGCACGTTGAGCCTGGCCCTGACCACCCCCTCCATGACCGCCGCCGCCTCGGGGGTGATGGTCCCCAGTCGAATGAGGTCTTCGACCCTCAGGGGATCGACCGAAAACTTGCGGATCGAAAGGGACGGCCCGTCCAGGGCCAGGGGCGGAATGATGGCGTTGACCCGGCTGCCGTCGGCCAGGCGAGCGTCGACCATGGGCGAGGACTCGTCGATCCGCCGGCCCACGGCCGTGGCGATCTTGTCGATTATCTTTAAAAGATGCTGGTCGTTGCGGAAGCGGACCGCGACCTTCTCGATCCGGCCCCGTCTTTCCACGTAGACCCTATTGTAGCCGTTGACCAGGATGTCGCTCACCGTGGCGTCGGCCAGGATCGGCTCCAGGGGGCCGAGGCCCAGAACCTCGTTCTTGATCTCCCTGACCAGCGTCTCGCGCTCCGCCCGGGCCAGGGCGTCGGGCTCGCCGTCGAGGACGAAGCGAATGGCCGCCTCCAGCTCCTTCTCGACCTCCTTTTGGGGGGTCGAGGACAGGAGCGAGAGGTCCATCTGGTCAATGACCTTGTAATGGACCCGGGCCTTGAGATCCTGAAGGGCGGCCTCGTGCTGATCGTCCATCGTCTCGCGCCGTTCAAGACCCTCGGCCCCCGAGGCCAGGTTCAAGCGCTCCCGCAAGGTCATTTACCATCCTCCCAGGCCTTCACCAGGCGCTCGGTCAGGCTGACGACCCCCTTGGACCAGCCAGACCTTGGACTTTCACGCAGGACCGGTCGGCCGACGTTGCCGGAGGCCATAATCGCCTTGGAATCATTGGGCAGCCAGGCCACTATTTTTCGATTGAGGACCCTTTTCAACTCCCCGGCCGGCACCGAGCCCTTGGCGTCGGCCCGGTTGACCACCGGGGCCAGTTTGTGGGCGTCGTGACCGAGCCGCTCGCTGAGGCTGAGCAAGCGCTGGGCCGCTTTGAGTCCGACCAGGGTCGGCTCCAGGACCAAAAAGACCAGCTCACAGCGATCCCAGGCCAAAAGACTCGTCTCGGTCAAAAGATTGGGCAGATCGACGATGACCACGTCGTGAGCGCCGAGGAGGTGGTCCAGGGCCGCGGAGACGTGCTCGGGGTTGATCTCCTCCGCGGCGACGAGATCGCTCGGGGCGGCCAAAAGCCTCAACCCAGGGGCGACCTCGGTCATGAGGCCGTCGAAAAATAGGGCGTCGATCCGCTCGAAGTGGCGGGCGACGTCAATCATGTCCCGGCTCGGTGTCAGGTCGAGCAGAAAGGCCAGCTCGCCGCCGGCCAGGTTCAGGTCGGCCAGGGCGACGTGTCGGCCGTGGTTCTGGCTCAGCACCCAAGCCAAGTTGATGGCCAGGTGGGAGGTACCCACCCCACCTTTGACCCCCATGACGCCCAGGAGCCGGCCCGAGGGCCGATGGCTGGCCTGGACCTGACGCCTCAGGCGCTGCACGGCCTCGCTCCAGGCCTGGACGGTCAAGGGCTCAATCAGGTACTCGCGCACACCCAGACGCATGGCCCTGAGAATGTCCTGGGCATCCCTGGAGGCGGACAGGGCCACCACCGCCGCCCGAGGCGTCGATCGCCGCAGCCTCTCCAACACCTCGGCCAAGCCCGCTTGATCAGAGACGTACTCCACCAACAGAATGTCGGGCTGAAGCTGAAAAGCCTTGCGCTCAAAGCCCTCCGGGGAAGACTCCAGGCCGACGAGCCGGGTCATCGGCGCAGCCGAGACCACCTCCCGCATCTGTTCGGCCCCCTGCCTGGTCAGATGCCAGGCCAGGACCTTTGAATCCGAGTTCTCCAAAGCGCCCCCCTTTTTCTTCAGTTGATCAGCACCGGGCTGGTGGCCCTGACGCCGAAATTGCCTCCTCCGGTGGGCGAGCCCGGCACAACGAATTCGCAGCTCAAGTAGCCCGTGAGGTCCTTGTATGGCGCCGGCCGGACCTCGGTGATGACCATGTGGGCGAACCCGACCACCGTGCCCGTGCAAGAACAGTGGGGATGCTCAACCACGGGCAGCAGGACGAGCCATTCGTCAACGTCGCCGTCGCCGTCAAGGTCCTCGCCCTCTTGCTCAAAGCGGTTCATCAACTGGTCAAAGGTCTGGCTGCTGAGGACGCCGTTGGTCATGTTGATGACGTCCCCCACCTTCAGGGGCGGAGTCTCGTAGGTCTGGTTGACGTACTTCCGGACGTTTATGTCATTGGCCGGCCAAGTGAAGAAGGTCGTCCAGGAGCCGTTCTGATTGCTCTGGTTGCGGAAGCCGAGCCAGGTGCCGCAATTCGGCTCCCCGCCGCCGCCTTGGAGAGCCGAGGATTTGACGCCGATGGGCAGATCAACCGTGCCGGCCGGCACCTCGCCCGCCCAGCCCAGGAAGGCCGTCGAGGTGGCGTCGAGGCTGACCTGGTCGATGCCGAGGATGCGGGCGAAGAAGGTCGATATCGGGGCGTTGGCCTGGTCGTCCTTGCGCAGGGTGACCTTCACCGCGGTGAGGTCGGCCGGGTCGCTGCTGGGGCCGGTCCGGTCCGGGTCAAAATTGCCGATGAGGTGGTCCCAAAAACCGATGGTGAAGTCGCTATCGAGCATGGCCAGCGAAGCGCCCAGGGCCTCGTTGGCCGAGGTGTAACTCCGGGCCGCGCTCAAGGCCGCCTCTGGCTGGGCCAGAGCCCGGTTGTCCCCGTCCCAGGTGATCATCACGCCCGCCGCGGCCAGGGCCGAGGCGTCGGCCGCGTTTTGAAGCTCGGATCTGGTGGCATAGACCAGGCCCAGATCCACCGCCAGACCCAAAAAACCGACCAGGGCGGTGATGCCTATGGCCACCAACGCGGCCACGTTGGCTCGATCATTCTTAATCAGATTTATCAATTTAATAGACCAAGTCATGACCAAACCGTCCCTCCAGCTCCCGAAACGTCTGCGGTGGATTGACTTGGTCGCCCCTGGTTTTGACCATGGCCCCGAGCATGAACAGGGACCAGTCGTCCGGCTCCTCGAGGCCGGCCGTGGGGAGCCGCTTTGGCGGACCCTCGTCTGGCTGGACCAACCGGGGCGTGACCACGATGACCAGCTCGGTCTTTCCCTTCTGGAAGTCGGTGCTTCGAAACAGGACCCCCAGGATGGGGATGTCGCCCAGGAGAGGGATCTTGCCCACCACCTGGGTCAGGTCGTCCCTCAACAGACCGGCCATGGCAAAGCTCTGGCCATCTTTAAGCTCCAACTGAGTCTTGGCCCGTCTGGTGGTCAGGCCGGGCACGGCGAACCCTTCAATCACCGCCGCGGTGCTGAAATCGAGCTCGCTCACCTCGGGCGCGACCAACAACCTGATCCGGCCGTCGGACAGAACCTCGGGCTTGAAGACCAACTCCACGCCGAATTTCTTGAACTCAATGGTGATGTTCTCTTTCTGGGGCACGGGGATGGGAAACTCGCCGCCGGCCAGAAACCTGGCCTCCTGGCCGCTGAGGGCGACCAGGTTGGGCTCAGCCAGTATCTTGGCCAGGCCGTTCTCCTTGAGGGCCTCCAAGAAGCCCAGGAAACGAGCGCCGTTGACCTCGAAGCCGCCCATGAAGTTCATGTTCCGCGAGAATTCGAGATTGCTGGAGAACTCGCTGAGGCCGATGGCCGTCTCCACCGGCCTGACCAGGCCGTCTAAAAAGGTGAAGAGGAAGTTGCCGGCCTCGTTCATATAACCCACGTTAACCTTGAGCTTTTTGGTCACCTGGCGGCTCACCTCGGCGAAGCGGACCTCGAGCAGGACCTGCTGGGAGCCGCCGACCTCGATGAGGCTGGTCACTTTCTTGGGGGCAAAGATCTCGGCCATGGCTTCGGCCCTGGCCTTGGCCTCGAGGCTGGAGACCCGGCCCGAGAGCACGACCACCCCCTCCAGTTCGCGCACCTCCACTGACTCCTGGGGCATGACCTGATGCAATCGCTCCTTGAGACGGGTCAGATCCCGGCAGACGCGGACCTCAAACACGCCCATGAGCCGATTGGAGCGGTCCCAGGTCGAGACGTTGGTGCTGCCCACGGCCCGCGCGTTGATGTAGAGCTGCCGCGGCGTGATGACGACCACGTCGGCCACTTTCTCGTCGCCGACGCTGACCCTTCTCACCGCGGCCGGAAGGTCGATCAGGCGCGAGTGCCCGGCCGGAACCTCAAGGACCGACAGGGAAAGAC
>CAYXRH010000336.1:0-4727 GCA_964466355.1 uncultured Thermodesulfobacteriota bacterium | reverse complement strand
TGGCCGCGCCTTGGACCTCGAGTGAGGCCGCGCTGGCGGCGACCAGCTCCCCTTCGACCTGGACGATGATCAGACCGCCTTGTTCTTCTATGGTTACGTTCACTTTGCCGTGCCCCCAGGCCTGAGCGTTTCAAGCCGTGGCCCATTAATAAGCTCGAATGGAATCAAGATCAAGGGTCAGGGGCGGTTTTTGGATTTCAGAGACCGCCAAGGCCAGCCCGGGGCCTCTCATTTTAAGCAAGTTAGAAGCACACCACTCGTCCTGAAATCAGCCTCCCGGCGTCCCTTGGTGGGTTTTGACGCCTCGGTCAGGGTTTGACCTCTGGGGTCCACAAGACCTGACCGCCCAGGTTGTCCAAGGCGGCCAAAAGGCTGGCGACAAACTCGCCGCCCCCGTGCATGACCGCGTGGGCTTGGTCATTGTCAAAGCCCTTTTGGGGCGTCTTGCGGCCAAATCGGTCGTCTTTGGGCCGCGAAAAGTGGTCGATAAAGGATAAGGCCGCTTTCTCCTCAACCCGATGATCCGAAATGACATACAAGCACCGCAAAAAGGCGCCCTCAAAAAGCTTCTCAGGCTCCCAGCCGGGACGAACATTATCCTCGCCCCAGGCTTGGCGGCATATCTCGTCCAAAAATTTCCACTCCCGTCAGGCAGAGGGCTTTCGCAACAGTCTCAAAATGAGTTCAGGTGGCCCAGAGATGAGAGGGTTGACCGAATATTCAACCTCCGAGGGGTGTCAAGGTGGATGTGCATTCTTATTTGACTTATTGTGTATAATATTAAAATGTATGTCTAACAACAGTTGAGGGCGCCGTGAAGGGCGTCGGATACATCCGGGTCAGCACGGCGGAGCAGGCGGAGAGCGGGCTGGGGATCGAGGCCCAGGCGGCCTGATATGGAGGCAACGATGAAGCGCCTCATTTTTATCGTCCTGTTGATATTGGGGATGGCCGCGCACGCCTGGGGCGGGTTTAAAGAGGGCGCGGCCGCGTGGGAACGGGGCGATTACGCCACGGCCTTCACGGAGCTTCTTCCGCTCGCCGAGGAGGGAAATGCCAAAGCCCAGTTCAACCTCGGCGTCATGTACGAAAGGGGCGAGGGCGTACCCCGGGACTACTCCGAGGCAATTAAATGGTACCGCAAGGCGGCCGAGCAAGGGCTCGCCCATGCCCAGTTCGCCCTCGGCGGCATGTACGCCGAGGGTAAGGGCGTCCCTCAGGACTACGCTAAGACAATGAAGTGGTACCGCAAGGCGACCGAACAGGGGCTCGCCGATGCCCAGACCAATCTCGGCGTCATGTACGCCGAGGGCAAGGGCGTCCCTCCGGACTACGCCGAGGCGGTGAGGTGGTCCCGCAAGGCGGCCGAGCAGAGGCTCGCCGAAGCCCAGTTCCTCCTCGGCAGCATGTACTACGACGGCCAAGGCGTTACCCGGGACTACGCCGAGGCGGTGAGGTGGTGGCGCAAGGCGGCCGAGCAGAGGTTTGCCGGTGCCCAGTTCTTTCTCGGTAACATGTACTACAGTGGCCGAGGCGTTCCCCAGGACTTCGCCGAGGCGGCGAAGTGGTACCGCAAGGCGGCCGAGCAGAGGCTCGCCGAAGCCCAGTTCCTCCTCGGCAGCATGTACTACGACGGCCAAGGCGTTACCCGGGACTACGCTGAGGCGGTGAGGTGGTACCGCAAGGCGGCCGAACAGGGGTTCGCCAAAGCCCAGTTCGCCCTCGGCGGCATGTATTGCTACGGACAAGGTGTTCCCCAGGACTACGTCCAGGCCCACATGTGGTTCAACCTGGCCGCGGTGCAGGAGGATCAAGGCGCGGCAAAAGCCCGGGAAAGGGTCGCCGCAAAAATGACCCGGGAGCAGATCGCCGAGGCTCAGAAACTGGCCCGGGAGTGGAGGCCGAAGGCGGCGGTTCCGGGTGACTGACATTCGAGACGAGTTTGAGTATCAAAGGCCAAAGGCTCTCGTTGGCGGCTTGCCGGAGAAGAGCTTGAGAAAACTGGAGGCTGTTGGTGGACAGGGGTTGAGACATCGGGCCGCTTGTTGGGCCGATGCGGTTTGTAGCTCCCGGATCTGCGCCGGGTTTTGTTCTCGTGCCTTTCTATGAGCATTGATTATTATATCAATCCTTGAATTCGTGAAGGGCCAAGCGCAGGTCCTTGATGTTTTTAAGTGAGCGGATTCTAAGCAAGTTTTTCCGTCTCAGCCGAGCCCAAACCTTCCGGTACTATTTGCCATAAAGCAGAATCAGAGGTTCGACCCTTCCGGCATCCGCCCTGGGGAGGTTGACAGAGAAGGCCTAGGGATATATATTGCCGTTTGGCTATATAGGAGCCAAAGGCCGATGGACGAGTTCGTCAAGGTCATGAAAGCCCTCTCCGACCCCAACCGGGTCAAGATCATCAAGATGCTCCAGCTCAAGCCCATGTGCGTCTGCGAGATGCGAGCCGCCCTGGGCGTGGCCCAGCCCACGGTCTCCAAGCACCTGAAGGTGCTTCAAGAGGCCGGCCTGGTCGAAGGCAGAAAGGAGGGACCGTGGATTAACTACTCCCTCACCGACGGCCAGGCCAGCCCCTACGCGGCCAGCCTCTTGGGCAACCTGAGGCACTGGCTGGACGACTCTCCGGAAGTGGCCAGGCTGAAGGCGCTCCTGCCGCTCATAAACCGCGAGGAGGTATGCCGCCTGCCGGAGCCGGGCTTAAGAGTGGAGTAAATAGACAAATGGCTATGCCTGAGTTGAAAGCCCCAGGGCTGGTCGGATGAGAGGCCGGGTCAGCGGGCGAGGCCAAAAGCAGCGTGAAAGAGCGGACCAAGTTTTTCATCATCGTCGGCGCCTTTGGGGCCGCCTCTCTCATCCCCTGGGGCGGGACAATCGTGCGGCGCTCGGGCCTCGAGGCCTTCATGATGCTCCAGGAGTACGCCCGGGAGCACGTCCTCACCTGTCTGGCGCCGGCCTTTTTCATCGCCGGGGCCATCGCCGTGTTCGTCTCCCAGGCTTCGGTGCTCAAATACTTCGGCGCCCAGGCCAAAAAAACCCTGTCTTACTCGGTCGCCTCGGTCTCGGGAACGGTGCTGGCCGTGTGCTCCTGCACGGTCCTGCCCCTTTTCGCCGGCATCTACTCCCGGGGGGCCGGCATCGGCCCGGCCACGGCCTTTCTCTACTCCGGTCCGGCCATCAACGTCCTGGCCATCGTCCTCACGGCCAGGATCCTGGGCTGGCGACTGGGCCTGGCCAGGGCCGTCGGGGCGGTGGTCTTCGCCGTGATCACGGGCTTGCTGATGGCCTCGATTTTCAGAAAGGACGACGCAAAGCGGGCGGCCGGGCCGATGCACCTGCCCGAGGATGAGGCCAAGAGGCGGAGCCTGATCCAGGACGGATTGTATCTGTTGATCATGGTCCTCATCCTGATCTTCGCCGCCTGGGCTCGTCCGTCTGAAGGTACGATCGGGGTTTGGGCCGCTGTTTTCTCGGCCAAATGGTACATCACCAGCGGTTTGTTGGTCATCTTGGCCTGGATGTTGAAGGCCTGGTTCCGAAAAGACGAGTTGACCACCTGGGTTGAAGCCACCTGGGGCTTCATGAAGCAGATCTTCCCCTTGCTCGGCGCGGGCGTGCTGGTGGCCGGGTTCATGCTCGGCCGGCCGGAGCACCAGGCCCTCATTCCCGCGGAATGGATCCAGAGCCTGGTCGGAGGCAACTCGCTCCAGGCCAACCTCTTCGCCGCGGCGGCCGGGGCCTTGATGTACTTCGCCACCCTGACCGAGGTGCCGATTTTGCAGGGCCTCATCGGCGCGGGCATGGGCCAGGGTCCGGCCCTGGCCCTGCTTCTGGCCGGCCCGGCCCTGAGCCTGCCCAACATGCTCGTCATCGGCGGGGTGATGGGCTTTCGGAAGACGGCCGTGTTTTGTTCGATCATCGTGATTCTGTCAACCATCGCCGGGATGGTTTATGGGACTTTTTTTGCCTGAAAGTAAGCCGGTTGATAACCGGTCTTTATGATGGAGGTAATCGTGGAAATCAAAGTTTTGGGGCCTGGATGCGCCAAGTGCCAGAAGACGGAGGCCATCGTCAAAGAGGCGGTGGCCGAAAGCAGCGCCATCGCCCGGATCGAGAAGGTGACCGACACGATGAAGATCGCCTCTTTCGGCGTCTTCGTCACGCCGGCCGTGGTCGTGGACGGCGAGGTCAAATCAATCGGCAAGGTGCCGTCCAAGGAAGAGGTCAAGTCCTGGCTGGACGAGCATAATGGGCGCTAATGTCCAGCGCGAGGACCGCTGTTCTCGCAGCGCCGGTCCCTTAAGAGAGAGGTGAACTCATGGAAATGCATGCGCTCCAGATTGTCGCCTTGCTTATCACGGGTGTTGGCGTCGGCTTCGCCTCGGGGCTCCTTGGCGTGGGAGGTTGTTTCATCATGGTCCCGGTTCAGTACTGGGCCCTGACGTCAATAGGCGTGGATCCGACCCTCGCCATCAGGGTCGCATTCGGCACCAACCTCCTGGTTGTTCTTCCGACCGCCTTCAGTGGCGCCGCGACCCACCACAAGAAGGGTGCGGTTCTGTGGAAGGCCGGCGTCGCCCTGGGCATCTCCGGCGCAGTGGGGGCCTTTTTCGGGGCGTTTATCGCCTCTCACCTGCCGGGCAAAATTCTGACCGTGGCCTTCGGCTTGGCGGTTATACTTGGCGCGATCAGGATGTTGACCGCCAAGCCGCCTCAACTAACCGAGG
>CAYXRH010000335.1:0-4736 GCA_964466355.1 uncultured Thermodesulfobacteriota bacterium | reverse complement strand
GGTCGGACCTGCTCCCTTTTGGGCGGAGCGCATTACACCGCCTCCAAGCACGGCTTGGTCGGTCTGTCGCGCCATCTGGCGCGGGAGCTGGCGCCCCACAACGTCCGGGTGAACGCTTTTTGCCCTGGCGCCACCTTGACGCCTCTCGTCACCGAGGCCACGTCTCCCGAGGAGATCGCGACCCTGAGCGCCCGCATTCCCCTGGGCCGGATGGCCCGGCCCGAGGAGCAGGCCCGGCTGATATTATTCCTCGTCTCTGACGCCTCGGCCTACATGACCGGGGCCTGTCTCGACGCCAACGGCGGGGTGCTGATGATCTGATCGGCTGGATTAGAGGTGGTTTTAAGACCGCGAAGAAGCGCTTCTAGCCCTCGACAACTTGAAAGGAATGAAGCATAAAAGAAGAAAGCCTTCAAAGACCGAGTCGTCGCGGGGCGCGTTCTCGACGCCGCAAACCAGGAGGGGCCATGCCCAGAGAGAAAAAGGCTCAACTTTCTCTTTATGAGACCATGGTCAAGGTCCGCCAGTTCGAGGGCCTGGCCGGGGAGCTCTTCGCCGCCGGCAAGATCCCGGGCTTCATCCATCTGTCCATCGGGCAAGAGGCCTCGTCCGTGGGGGTCTGTTCGCTGCTCCGGGAGGACGACTACCTCATCACCACCCACCGCGGGCACGGTCACGTCATCGCCAAGGGCGCGAACTTGAAGAAGATGGTCGCCGAGGTGATGGGCCGTCGGACCGGATACTGCAAGGGCAAGGGCGGCTCGATGCACGTGGCTGACTTCTCCATCGGCATCCTGGGGGCCAACGGCGTGGTCGCCGGCGGCTTTCCGATCATCGTCGGGGCCGGATTGTCCATCAAGCTGCGCGGCACGGATCAGGTGGCCGTCTGCTTTTTCGGCGACGGCGCCTCCAACCGGGGCCCGTTCCACGAGGCCCTCAACATGGCCTCCATTTGGAACCTGCCCATTTTGTTCGTCTGCGAGAACAACTGCTACGCCTCGACCACGGCGACCAGCTACTCCTGCTCGGTGACCGACATCTCGGCCCGGGCGGCTGGATATAACATTCCGGGCCTGGCCGTGGACGGCAACGACATCCTGGCCGTGCGCCGGGCGGCCGGCCAGGCCATCGCCCGGGCGCGGCAAGGCGAGGGGCCGACCCTCTTGGAAAACAAGACCTACCGGATCATGGGCCACTTCCAGGGCGATCCCCAGCGCTATCGTTCGAGCGAGGAGGTCGAGGACTGGCAGAGGAAGAAAGACCCCATCGAGAGGTTGGCCAAGGTTTTGAGAAAGAAAAAGGCCCTGACCAAAGCCGTCGAAAAAAAGATCTGGGCCAAGGTCAAGGCCGAGCTGGACGAGGCGGTCGCCTTTGCCGAGGGGAGCCCTTTTCCGGAGCCAGAGGAGGCCCTCGAGGATCTGTGGGTCCACAACTGAGCTTTTGAGGAGCTTTTAAAATGTCCGAGAGGTTAATGAGCGGCACCGCCGCCCTGGCCGAAGCCCTCATCGAAGAGATGGAGCGGGACGAAACGATCTTCATCGTCGGGGAGGATTTGAAGGCCCACGCCGGCATTTTCGGGCAGTTCAAGGGCATTCCCGAGATGTTCCCCGACCGGATCATCGACACCCCCATCTCAGAGACCTGCATCGTCGGCGCCGGTTTGGGCGCGGCCCTGACCGGAATGCGGCCCATCGTTGATCTACACTTCGCCGACTTCGTCACCTGCGCCATGGACGAGCTCGCCAACCAGGCGGCCAAGATACGCTACATGTTCGGCGGCCAGGCCAGATTGCCTCTGGTCATCTGGGCCCCTGACGGCGCCGGTCTGGGGGCGGCGGCCCACCACTCCCAGTCCCTGGAGGCCTGGTTCGTCCACACCCCTGGCTTGAAGGTGGTCGTGCCCTCTGAGCCGGCCGACGTCAAGGGCCTCATCAAGGCGGCCATCCGCGACGACAACCCGGTCATGTTTTTTCAGCACAAGAAGCTCTTCGCCAAAGAAGGGCCCGTGCCCGAGGGGGAGCACATCGTGCCCCTGGGGCGGGCCGCGGTCAAAAGACCGGGCCAGGACGCGACCATCCTGACCTACGGCTCGGGCTTTTACTTGAGCCTGGAGGCGGCCGAGGCCTTGGCCGGGCAGGGGATCGAGTGCGAGGTGGTTGACCTGAGGAGCTTGAAGCCTCTGGATTTTGAGACCGTGGCCGCCTCGATCAAGAAGACCTATCGGGCCGTGATCGTCCACGAGGCCTGCCTCACCGGCGGCTTCGGGGCCGAGCTGGCGGCCCGGATATCCAGCGAACTCTTCGACTACCTGGACGCGCCGGTGCTGAGGGTGGCCGCCAAGGACGTGCCCATCCCCTTCTCGCCGCCCCTGGAGAGCTTTGTCCTGCCCCAGGTGGCGGACGTCGTCGAGGCCGTTTGCCGGGTGACATACCGCTAAAGGGGAGTTCAAATGGCTGTCGAGATAATCATCCCCAAGCTCGGACTGACGATGAGGGAGGCCAGGCTGGTCAAGTGGGCCGTGGGGGTCGGGGAATTGGTCCTGCCGGAGCAGACGGTCCTCGTCCTGGAGACGGACAAGGTCACCTACGAGATGCCCTCTCCGGGTCAGGGCCTGCTGCACCCCCTCGTCGAGGCCGACAGCGTGGTGCAGGTGAGTCAGCGGGTCGGATACCTGGCCGCTGACGAGGCGGAGCTGAAGGAGCTGGCCGCCCAGGCGCCGGCGCCCGCGCCCGCAGCGGCGGAGGCGGCCTCAAAGGCGGTTCGGCCAGTCACTGCGGCCCTGCCTCAGCCCCAGCCGGGCGGCCGCCTCATGGCCTCGCCCCTGGCCAAGGCCATGGCCAGGGAGCACGGCCTGGATCTGTCGCTCCTGGCCGGCAGCGGACCCGGCGGCCGGATCATCAGGGCCGACGTCCTCAAAGTCCTGGAGGCCGGCCCTTCTTTGGCCGTGGACGAGATGGGCTTGACCCCCAGCGAGGTGATCCCTCTCCAAGGGGTCAGACGCCTCATCGCCCAGAACATGCACCTGAGCCTGACCAGCCAGGCTCAACTGACCATTCACACCGAGGCCTCGGCCCAGGAGCTGATATCCTTGAGGCGGGCCTTGAACCAGCGGCACGAGGCCGAAGGGATCAAGATCTCCTACAACGCCATCATGGTCAAAATCGCGGCCCAGGCCCTCAAAACCCACCCCCGTTTGAACGCCGCCCTGGACGGCGAGGCGATCAAGGTCTGGCGAGAGATCCATGTCGGCCTGGCCGTGGACCTGGGCGAGGGCCTCATCGTGCCTAAAATCCGCGTGGCCGATGAAAAATCCATCACCCAGATCTCCAGAATTTTGGACGACCTCGTCAACCGCGCTCTGCAGCGAAAGCTCCTGCCCGACGAGATCCAAGGCGGAACCTTCACCCTGACCAACCTGGGCCCCTGGGACGTGGATCATTTCACACCCATTGTCAACCTGCCCGAGAGCGCCATCCTCGGTCTGGGGCGGATCGTGGACAAGCCTTGGGCCAGGGAGGGGCGGGTGGTCGTGGAGCCGAGGATGTGCTTGAGCCTCACCTTTGACCACCGCCTCATCGACGGCGCGCCGGCGGCCGCTTTTTTAAAGACCATCAAGGACATGGTCGAAGCGCCGGTCCTGTTGATCGACTAGGAGCTTCACATGGCGCAGCGATTCGACCTGATCGTCATCGGCGCCGGCCCCGGCGGCGTGGCCGCGGCCATCAGAGGAACCCAGCTCGGCGGCCAGGTGGCCCTCATTGAAAAGGACCGCTGGGGCGGGTTGTGCCTCAACCGGGCCTGCATCCCGACCAAGCTTCTGACCGCCACGGCCGAGCGTCTGGCCGCTTTCAAGGCCGCCCCAGAACAGGGCCTCAAGGCGGCCGGGGCCGAGCTGGACAGCAAGGCCCTGTGGGGGCTCAAGAACGAGCTGGTGGATTATTTTTCCATGGGCACCAAGGGCCTGCTGGAGAGCCACGGCGTGAAACTTTTTTCCGGTCAGGGTAGACTGGCCGGGCCGGGCCAGGTGGCCGTGGGTCAAGAGATCATTCAAGCCCAGGCCATCATTGTCGCCGTCGGCGGCGAGTGGGTTCGGCCTGAGATTTGTAGCGCCGATCTGGACGGCCTCATCAACTCCGACCAGTTCCTGGACCAGGAGAAGCTGCCCCAAAGAGCCCTCTTTCTGGGCAGCAATCTCTGGAGCCTGGAGCTGGCCCAGTTTCTGGTCCAGGCCGGCGGCGAGGCCGTGGTCATCGAGCCGGGCCGGCACATCCTGCCCGGCGAGGACAGCGAGCTCAACCAGCGGCTGCGCTCCATCCTCAACGCGCCACCTTTGAGCATCCTCAACCGGGCTGAGGTGGAGTCCTTGGCTGAGGTCAAGGGGGGCCTCGAGGTCAGGGTCAGGGTTCAGGGCCGGGCCGAAAAATTCGTCGCGGACGCGGTCTTCTGCCTTGAGCGGCGCCCGGCCCTGGCCGGTCTGGGCCTGGAGACGGTGGGCTTGAAGGACCTCGGCGTGGACGAGCGCATGGCCACCACCGCGGCGGGCGTCTTTGCCGTGGGCGACGCCACCAATGGGATGACGCTCTCCCATCTCTCCTCGGCCCAGGGCGTCGCGGCCGCCGAGAACGCCCTCGGCCGGGCCGCGGCCCTCAATCCCCGGACCGTGCCCCGGGTGGTCTACACCCGACCCCAGGCCGCGGCCCTGGGGCCCCCCCCCGCCCCCCCCCCCGGCCGGGGAA